>CAVBFD010000017.1:0-41350 GCA_963594655.1 Candidatus Methanomethylophilaceae archaeon | reverse complement strand
GCTCCCAATTATACAAGAAACTGTCCACCGAGAGCACCAAATACTGGCACTTGGGTCCGGTGGACTTGTATGACGAACTGAAGACAGAAATTAAATAAAGACACCTATGCAAACAGACACACCAAAGAAAGGACTTGAAACAATATTACTCCCTATTATTCGAACCAGTGCATTAGTCAAACAAAAAAATAGTAACTTTGCAGCACCAAAGAAAGGACTCTGATTGAAAACCTGTAAAAAGATTCTTGTAATGAAAATGAATAAGTTTTTTAAGTTTGTCGGGGCTGTGGCGACTCCTGTGGTGTCCGAACTCCCGTTCTTTACCCTTTTTCTGTTGTCCATATCCGTCCAGCCACTGAGATGGATTCCCCGGAATGTGTTGTATGGCCGGTTGGACCGGGTATTTGAACTGGTTTTCGACAATATCCCACGTGCGGCGGTCGTGGCCTATATCTTCACCCTGTTGGTGTATTACACCCGCAGTAAGGCGGTCAAGATTGGCGGTTATGCCTTTGCGTCCGTCCTGCTGGTGGTGTGCGTGTTCCTGTTACTTGTCTTCGGCAAGACCTTGCAACCGGACATAATAATCCTACTTGCGGAGACCAACGCCAGGGAGTCGTCCGAATTCCTTTCGTCCTTCATCTTAACTCCAGGCGGTGTCATAGCCCTGCTGTGCCTCACCGCTTACGTGGCAGCGGCCTTCTTCCTTGAGAATCGCAGGATGAGACTTGCTTCGTGGGGGGGGGCAGAAGTACCGCCGCATCATGGACACCCTGTTGTGCGTTGTCCTCTGTGTGGGACTGGCGCATTTCACGTATCTCATTGATGTGGTAAACTTAAAGGATGTAGACAAGCTTACAGCTGACAGTGAGTTGGAGGAACATGACTCTTTCACATCGTTGTGCGAGTCGTTCGTCACCGTCTATTTTGTGGGGCAAGATTTGGAACATGCCGTGTCTGTCACACTGAAGACGGAGGTCGCCCCACAGGATTGCGACGGTGACTCGCTGAATGTGGTCTATGTGATTGGAGAGTCGTACATCAAGCACCGTTCCGCCCTCTATGGTTATTCACTGCCCACTACTCCCTGTCTCGATGAGGAACGGCGGAAGGGCAACCTCTTCGTCTTCGACGATGTGATAACGTTCTCCAACCAGACTTCAGTCGTGATGAAGAACACTCTCTGTTGCAACAGTCTGCGTTATGACGAGAAATGGTCGGACACCCCTTATTTCCCTGCTCTTTTCAAAAAATCCGGGTATGACGTGTTCCTTTGGGACAACCAGAAGGAGGACGGCCAGCACTTTTATGCGTTCTCCCTCATGTCGTTCATGTACAACGAGGAGTTGATTCGTGTATCGTACTCCCAGATGAACGGACACAACTTTGAGTTTGACGGTCAGCTTGTGGACGATTTCGCACGGAAATCCAAACAAGGGAACATGCGTCAGTTGGTAATGTTCCATCTCAACGGCCAACATTTGGGTTTTGAGGATCGCTATCCCCACGAGGCTCCGTTCAACCACTTCAGTGCCGAGGACATCAAGCGTGATGACCCTTGGTTGGACGACACCAAGCGTCAGTTGATGGCTCACTATGACAATGCCACGCTCTACAACGACCATGTGTTGGGAAAGATTATCGACCTGTACCGTGATAAGAATACCGTACTTGTCTATTTCTCCGACCATGGGGAGGAGTGCTACGACTACCGTGACTCCTTCGGCCGCGGGCAGTTCGACCCTGAGACGCAGTCCGAGGGGCTCCACTGCCAGTTCGATATTCCGTTCATGATATGGTGTTCCGACAAATACATGGAACGCCACCCTAATGTGGTGGACGATATAAGGCAGTCCGTCCACAAACCTTTCCGCACCGACGAGATATGTCATGTGCTGTTCCATCTGTCAGGTCTGAAGACCGGGTATTACCGTCCCGAATGTGACCTGCTGAGTCCGCAGTATGTGAAATACCGACGCACCGTGGCTAACGGCAATAAGTGTCGCTATTACGATGCACCTTGAAATTAGTGGGCGACGTGTCTCACGACACTTCAAACAATGAATGCGGTGAGACACGTCGCCCACTAAGAAAAACAGCCGATTGTTTGGTTGTGTCAAGATAAAGACGTATCTTTGCATAAAGAAATTCAAATAAAAGGATTATGTGTCAGACAACATTCATATCACAGAGTATAGTGAGGTTGGGAACCAGATCTTATAGGTGCTGCTTGGAGGCGTTGGCTCCCAATGAGTATCATGTGAGTCAACTCCGCCGTTTAAACCGTGATTTGGATGCCTTTTACGATTTTTTGTACAGCCAATGCAATACTATCACCGAAGGAGACTACAATGTGTTTGGCAAACAGTTGACATCCATGCTCAGTACATTGAAGTCGCTGTACACCTCTTGTAAAAAAATGCCAGAGGAATGTGGCATGGGTACGGAAGCGGAGAGGTTAAAACGTAACTACTCAGCTCTCTACGAGTTGAATGGAGACATAAGAAACTACCGTGTCAATACGGTCAAAGACTCTGAATGGTCTTCACTTTTGTCTGATGCCAGCATGGCTGTCGATAAGCTTACAGCTCATGATTAGTTTCGTGACCATCAGTAACTTCCGCTCTCGCTTGGCTAATTTGTTGAAGGTTAAACGAAAGGTATATGCCAATGTGAATGATGAAATTAGGCGGGAGTTTGGTAACACTCCTATAGAACAGATTAGGCAGAACAATGACATGATTTTACTGGAGGGAGATTTGGTTGTCATTAAGTTGCGTTTGCCCGACAAGAAACAGCACATCTCACGCAAAGATGGTTACCGACTGATATACATGGTCTCCAAGACGAAGGATTTTGTTGCATTTTTGGACATTTATCCCAAAAACGGACCTCTTCAGCAACTGGATATAGCAGAGCAAGACCTGAAGTTCCTGATTCGACAGTTCGTGAACGAAGCCCAAACAAACATTTTGGAAAATTATCTTATGTGACACCCATAAGATGGTTGACAGTGTCATCTGGCTACCGATGCACCATGCACTGAACGAGGAGAACGCGACACGTGTTTTTGTATACATCATTAAACAAGAAAGTTTAAGGCTTAGTTATAGCTCGGATAAGGTGAAATAAGGAGAGAGACCCACATGGGTCTCTCTCCTTATTTATATATATACACGTCAAGGGCAGTCCCTGTCCGTGCTGTCATCCGCTTACTGGGCGAGTTTGCCGTCAGAACCGAGGACATTCACAATCTTGTGGATGTACATCTTCTTCATGTTCTCACGTGCCGGCTTGAGGTACTGACGTGGGTCGAAGTCTCCAGGATGCTCGGCAAGGTGCTTGCGGATAGCCGCAGTCATTGCGAGACGTGAGTCTGAGTCGATGTTGATCTTGCATACGGCACTCTTGGCTGCCTCACGGAGCTGGTCCTCAGGGATACCGATGGCTGCCTCAAGATGACCGCCGAACTGGTTGATGGTGTTCACCTCTTCCATTGGTACAGATGAAGAACCGTGGAGTACGATTGGGAATCCAGGCAACTTCTTCTCGATCTCGTGGAGAACGTCGAACTCCAATGGTGGTGGTATGAGGACACCGTTGACGAGCTTGCACTGCTCGGGAGTGAACTTGTGCGCTCCGTGTGAAGTACCGATTGAGATGGCGAGTGAGTCGCAGCCTGAACGGGTAGAGAAGTCTACAACCTCTTCCGGCTTTGTGTAGTGGGACTCTGCTGATGACACTTCATCCTCAACACCTGCGAGGACTCCAAGCTCAGCCTCTACAGTCACATCGTACTTGTGCGCGTAGTCTACAACCTTCTTTGTCAGCGCGATGTTCTCCTCGTAAGGAAGGGATGAACCGTCGATCATCACTGAAGAGAAACCGTTGTCGATACAGTCCTTGCAAAGCTCGAATGAATCTCCGTGGTCGAGGTGGAGGACGATTTCAGGATGCTCGCATCCCAGTTCCTTAGCATACTCCACAGCACCCTGTGCGAGGTAACGGAGGATAGTGCCGTTGGCATAGTTGCGCGCGCCCTTTGATACCTGCATGATTACTGGAGACTTTGTCTCTACGGCAGCCATTACGATAGCCTGCATCTGCTCCATTGTGTTGAAGTTGAAGGCAGGAATGGCGTAGCCGCCCTTGACGGCTCTCTTGAACATCTCGCGTGTGTTGACGAGACCCAATTCTTTGTAGTTTACCATAATATTTTGTTATTTAAATGTAGTGTTCGTTGTTGGTGCAAAGTTACAAAAATAATGACTACGGTAAACCCCAATACAGAATTAATTCGTAATTTTGCACTGTAGAGGCAGGGAAACAGGTTGTTTTCAACTTCGGGATTTTGATTTTGCAATCTCTGCTTTAACACTATAAAGTCTAAATGGATGGGTATGGATAGAAAACTGGGTGTGGCTGTTCTTTGTGCCTTGACCGCCGTTTCGGCTGTGCTGTTCGACTCCTGCAAGTCGGGCGCGGACATGACTCGCCAATGGGAACAGGCAGTGGGGCAGGGCAGGAGTATTGTGGTTCTGTATGAAAACGATGTGCATTGCAACATCGACGGCTACGCAAGGCTTGCGGGACTGAGGGACGCCATCAGTGACACCGCCTGTGTGGCAGTGGTCTCGTGTGGTGACTTCCTTCAAGGCGGTACTGCCGGAGCCATATCCAAGGGACAGTATGTGGTGGATGTGATGAGGAGTGTGGGGTATGACGCTGTAACACTGGGCAACCATGAGTTTGATTACAAGACCCCACGGATGTTCAGTCTCCTATCGTCTCTCAAGAGTCCTGTCACATGCGTCAACCTGCGCAGTCTTTCGGACGGCAGTTTCCCGTTCGCTCCTTATATTATGAAGGACATGGACGGCAAGAAGGTGGCGTTTGTGGGTGTCACCACCCCCACCACGATTGCCACTGAGGAGTATGCGTTCTTTGACGAGAGCGGCAAGCAACTCTTTGAGTTCTGTCCTGAAGCGACTTATGCCCTGGTGCAGAAGGCGGTGGACGGAGCGAGGGCTGACGGCGCAGACTATGTGGTTGTGCTGGCGCATCTGGGTGAAGACCCCAACGACCTTAATGTGGATTCGCACGGATTGATCCGCAACACCACCGGCATTGATGTGGTACTCGACGGACACACGCACTCTGTCATCCCTTCGGATACGGTACACAACGGACTCGGGACACCGGTTCTGATTTCCGAGACAGGAACGAAGTTCGCCAATATAGGCAAGTTGATCATAACCGCTGACGGACACATGACCACACGTCTGATACCGACTGAGGAGGTGGAGTACTCGAACCGGACAGTCCGGCAGGTAACGGACAGTGTCAAAGCCTTGGAGAAGAAGGAGACAGACGTGACGGTATGTACCAGTGACGTGAAACTCGTGATATACGATGCCGACGGCAAGCAGGAGGTGCGCAAGGGGGAGACTAACGCAGGAAACTTGGTGGCTGATGCCTACAGGGACATGACAGGGGCTGACTTCGCACTGACCAACGGAGGCGGAATCAGGAGTGAACTGCCCGCAGGGACTCTTACCTACGGTGACATCATCAGTCTGTTGCCTTACGACAGCTATGTCTGTACCGTTGAGATAACAGGGGCGCAACTCGTGGAACTCTTGGGCGCATGCACCCAGTCGGTGCCTCAGGAGAGCGGAGACTTCCCACAAGTGTCTGGACTGAAGTTCACGGTCAACAAGGGGGACAGGCGTGTGTCGGACATCACGGTGGAGAACAAGGCGACAGGAGACTTTGAACCGCTGGAATCCGGGCGCACTTACCAGTTGGCCACGATAGACTATTGTGTCACTGGCGGTGGCTTCATGGGACTGCTGAAACACAACAAGGTGACAAAACTGACGGGCCTGAACTACTGTGACTGTCTCATCCGTTATCTGCGGCAAACCCTCCAAGGCCATATCGGCAAGCGGTATGCGGATCCGCAGGGCCGCATCACTATAAAGTACTGACCGGCTTAAAGCACCTTACCGAGGAATTCCCTCAGCCGGTCGGACTGGGGATGGGTGAAGATTTCACTTGGTGTGCCTTCCTCGCAGATGACTCCACCGGAAAAGAACAGCACCCGGTTTGCCACTTCCCTGGCAAACGCCATCTCGTGGGTCACCACAATCATTGTCATTCCGCCCTGCGCCACGTCCTTCATCAACGCCAGCACTTCGCCCACCATCTCAGGGTCGAGAGCTGATGTCGGCTCGTCGAACAGCATGACCTCCGGGTTCATTGCCAGTGACCGAATAATCGCCACCCTCTGTTTCTGTCCGCCCGAGAGTGAACCGGGATAGCAGTCCGCCTTGTCTTCAAGACGTATCCTGCGCAGCAGTTCCATCGCCTTCTCCTCAGCTTCATGTCTGTCCATCAGTTTCAGTTCCGTCGGAGCCAGCATGATGTTCCTCTTTATTGTCAGGTTGTCGAAGAGGTTGAACTGCTGGAACACCATCCCGATACGGCGGCGGACGAGGTTGATGTCGGTGGACGGTGACGTGATGTCGGTGCCGTCCACCAGAATCTTTCCGCGTGTGGGACGTTCGAGCAGGTTGAGGCTTCTGAGGAAGGTGGACTTGCCGCAGCCGGACGGGCCTATGACAGCGATGACTTCACCACGGCTTACGGTCGTTTTTATTCCCTTCAGTACCTCATGGTTGCCGAACGACTTGTACAGTCCGTCCACTTCAATTATGACGTTATCTCTCATTTCTCCTCAACTTTTTCTCCAGTTTGTTTACACCCATGGTTAGCGACATGACGATGCACAGGTATATAAGCGCCACTACTCCAAGAGGCAGCACCGCATCGTAGGTGACACTGCGTATGATGTCACTTCCCTTTGTCAAGTCCACCAGTCCTATGTATCCGCTTATGGATGTCTCCTTCAATAGTGTTATCAGTTCGTTGCCTATGGCTGGCAGCACGTTCTTGAACGCCTGCGGCATGACTACCAGCCGCATCGTCTGGCTGTAGGTCAGTCCCAGACTTCTGCCGGCCTCCATCTGTCCTTTGTCTACCGACATGATACCCGAACGCACCACTTCGGCTATGTACGCCGCGGAGTTGACACCGAAGGCGATGATAGCCACGAGAATCTTGTCGACATTGGCGGATGCGAACACCACATAATATATAATAAGGAGTTGCACCATGGTAGGTGTGCCGCGCACGACCGCGAGGTACAGTTGACAAAGGGCGTTCAGTAGCCTGTGTGTGCCGTTGCGTTCGTGTGTGGAACGCACAATGGCTATGCCCGTGCCGAGAATCAGTGACAGAATGATGGCAAACAGGGTTATGACCAGTGTGTTGGCAAGTCCCTTGATCATGTAAGTCCAACGGTTGTCGGTTATGAAGCACCACTTGAACCGTTCGGCGAGAGTCTGGTCCGCCTCCTTCACCTCCCCGGTGTTGACAATCACCACCTGTTTGACAGTGGCGTACTCGTCGGTGAACAGCACGCTCTTCTCCCTTTCCGGGGTCACGGTTATTCCGGCGATACCGGCGTCGGCCTTGCCGGTCTGTACTGACGTGATGATGGCGTCAAACTCCACATCAATTACTTCCAACTCTTTGCCCAGTTGGTCGCAGATGGCTTTTGCCATGTCTATGTCAATGCCGACCACCTCGCCGGCGTCGTAATACTCGAACGGTTTGAATGTGGCGTTGGTGGCGAACTTCAGAACACCGTTCCTCTTTATATCACCGCGACTGGTATACACGTGAGTGCGGTGGTTGCGGATGAAGCCGTTGTATATGGAGTCGCTAACGCCTTCAGCCTTTATCTGACGGATGGCGGAGTTGATGTCGTCACGTAACCGATCATTGCCCTTGGCAAGGCAGATGGCGAGTCCGCTCTCCCCGAATGTCTCCGGCAGTATCTTCAGCGAAGGGTTCTTCTCCACAAAGGCCATGGCGGGTTCCTCGTCAGTGATGATACAGTCCACTTTACCTTGAAGCAGAGCCTGTATGCCGTCAGCGGACTTGGTGAAGCGTTCCACGCGCGTTACTCCGTCCGCCTGTTCCATGGCAGTGACGAGGATGTCGCTGGTAGTCCCCAACTGCACGCCCACGGACTTGCCCTTCACGTCGGCAAGTGATCCGACAGCGCCGTGCCGGATGTCACGGTTGTTGCCATCACATGCGGACAGCACCAACAGCATTGCCATGATAAGAATCATGGAAACTGCGTTCCTGTATCTGTGCGTCACTGTTGTCATGCTTTATGTGCGTTTATAGGGTGAGACATTATTGCGACTGCAAAGGTAATACATTTATTCCGCAGGATGCCGTCTGCATAGGTGAAAACCATGTGTGTGGATGCAATTTGTGGCACGGATATAAGGGAATCTTGATTTTTTCGGTTGAAAAACTCAAAAGTGTTTGGCTGTTACAGGAGAAAGTCCTAACTTTGCAGCGTAAAACTTTTTTATAATTGTTGTTTTTAAATTCGGGGCTGATTGGCTGTGAAGTCAATCAGCTTTTTTATACATGACGCATCAGTCGTCTGACGAAACGATTCAGTTGATGTCGGACAAAATACACACCCGACAGTGTTAAAATCACGAATGGTGTGACTGTATATAAAATAAAGGTGTTACCTTTGCAAAACCGAAACTGGGGTTGACATGGATTTGACAGCAAGCCGAGGTGGTAGGTAAGCATGCAGAGCTTTGTAAGGTGGCTCTTTAATCTCATCTTTCGCAAATTTAATTGGCAACAGAAATTTTGCTCTCGCAGCCTGACCGAAGTACAGTAGGTCGCTTTATCTCAATGTCAGACATTGAGACGGGACATCGCCCCGGAAGTCCACTCCCTGAGACGTTCGGAACGGCGGTGCAGTAAATTCGGGGATGGTTTCTGTCAGCTTCGTGGCAGGAACGAGACTTTAGAGGATAAGGGTACGGCACGGTGGTGCGGGTCAGGCCATACCTCGAAAACCAAAACCGTACTAAGCATGTAGAAAGCTTATGGTCTCCTTGTTTGGACGAGGGTTCAATTCCCTCCAGCTCCACACCGACAGGCCCGAAGGGATAAGGTTGTCCCTTCGGGCTTTCTTTATGCCCGGGAGCCACATTACGGCTACAACAGAAGGACTCTGCAATAAAATGATTAATAATTCTTAATCGGTTTTGTCCATGTCGTTTTTTCTTATTACTTTTGTAACCATAACCAATGCGTCAGATAATGAAATCATATAGATATGCTGCTGTGGCGTTGATTTTTGCTTGTTGTGTTTCTGGGGCGCACGCACAGAAGACTACCGAAAAAGGTAAGTACACGTTCAAGGACGGATCGACATACAGCGGAGACATGTTTAACGGAAAACCCAACGGACGGGGAAAGACGACCTTCCCGACCGGCGACACCTATGAGGGCGACTACCTGAAGGGCAAGCGCGAGGGCGACGGAGTGTACTCGTTTACCGACGGGGAGAAGTACGAGGGGCAGTGGGTGAACGACCACCAGCACGGCAAGGGTGTCTACACGTTCGCCAACGGCAACAAATACGACGGACTGTGGTTCACTGACTATCAGGAAGGGAACGGCACGATGTATTACTTCAACGGCGACACGTACGTGGGCAACTGGCACCAGGACATGCGTGAGGGCGAAGGCACCTACACATGGGCTAACGGCGCGTTCTACAAAGGCATGTGGGTGGCTGACCACAAGGAGGGGAAGGGTCTCTTCGACTGGGGTGACGGCGCCACTTACTACGGTGACATGAAGAACGACATGCGGGAGGGCTACGGGTCGTACAACTACGCCAACGGCGATTCGTACAAGGGACAGTGGAACTCGGACATGATGGACGGCAAGGGCATATACACGTTCAAGAACGGCGACAAGTACGAGGGCGAATATGTCAAGGGCAAGCGTCACGGACAAGGCATATTCACCTATGTGGACGGCAGCCGTTATGTGGGTTCGTTCAAGAACGGACTGATGGACGGCTTCGGGTCGTACACCTGCGCCGACGGTTCGGTGTATGAAGGCTATTGGTCGGAAGACCAGCAGAACGGCAGGGGGGTGTACACCAACAAGGACGGTGACACGTACGACGGCGAGTGGGCCAACGGCGAGATGAACGGTGAGGGCATCATCAGGATGAAGGACGGAGCAAAGTTCAAGGGCCATTTCGTCAACGGCAAGAAACACGGCAAATGTGTGGAGGAGGACAAGGACGGAGTGCGCTTCGAAGGCACTTACGTCAACGACATGCGAGACGGGGCATTCGTGGAGAAGGACAGCAACGGCAAGACAATACGCAAGGGCTATTACAAGCGTGGCGTGGTGGAGACGGCAAACTAACTACAAAACATATAGGATATGATAATCGATTCATTAGACAATCTGGAGAAGTATGTGGCGCTCAACCCGTTGTTCCGCGACGTGGTGGACTACATCAAGTCGAATGACCTCAACGTGAAACCTGAGGGCAAGGAACCCATCAAGGGGGACGACCTTTTCGTGAACTTCAACACCGCACAGGGGAAGACGGCGGAGAACGCCCGTCTGGAGACCCATGACAGGATGATAGACATACAGATACCGCTGAACTGTGAGGAGACGTACGGTTATACGCCACGCACCGTCCTACAGGAACAGGAGTATGACGCCGAGAAAGACATCACGTTCTACGACGGTCCGGCCCGGCAGTATGTGAAGGCCACACCCGGCATGTTCGCCATCTTCTTCCCGCAGGACGGACACGCTCCCTGCATATCAGGTGAAAAGACAATAAGGAAAGTCATATTCAAGGTGCGGAGCGTTTGAAGCGAGACATACTGTAAAACCAATCATAATCCCAAATCATTACATCTATGGCAAAGAAACCAGAAAAGAAAATTGAGAAAATAGGACTTGTCAAGAACGATTCATGGCTCGAACCGTACGAGGCGGCCATCGTGGGCCGTCACCAGCACGCGTTGGACAAACTGGCTGAACTGACTGGAAACGGCAAGCAGACACTCTCGGACTTTGCTTCCGGATACTTGTATTTCGGCTTGCACAGGACACAGGACGGATGGGTGTTCCGTGAGTGGGCTCCCAACGCTACCCAGATTTACCTTGTGGGCGACTTCAACGGCTGGACGGAAAAGGCAAAATACAAGTTGAAACGCAAACGTGATGGCAATTGGGAAATAAAACTCCCGGAGGCAGCCATGAAGCACGGTGACCTTTACAAGCTGCATGTCTACTGGGACGGAGGTGAAGGCGAGCGCATCCCGGCATGGACCAACAGGGTGGTGCAGGACGAGCAGACCAAGATATTCTCCGCACAGGTGTGGTGTCCAGAACATGAGTACAAGTGGAAGGTGAAGAAGTTCCGCCCCAACACGTCACCACTCCTTATATATGAGTGTCATGTCGGAATGGCGCAGGACGAGGAGAAGGTGGGGACGTACACCGAGTTCAAGGACAAGGTGCTGCCGAGGATTATAGCCGACGGTTACAACTGCATCCAGATAATGGCCATTGCCGAGCATCCTTACTACGGCAGTTTCGGCTATCATGTGAGCAACTTCTTCGCGCCTTCAAGCCGCTTCGGCACACCGGAGGAACTGAAGGCACTTATCGACGAGGCCCACAAGAACGGTCTGGCTGTCATAATGGACATAGTACACTCCCACGCCGTGAAGAACGAGATGGAAGGACTGGGCAATTTCGCCGGTGACCCTTACCAGTACTTCATGCAGGGCGGACGCAGGGAACACCCGGCATGGGACAGCCTGTGTTTCGACTACGGCAAGAACGAGGTACTACATTACCTGTTAAGCAACTGCAAGTACTGGCTCGACGAGTTCCATTTCGACGGTTACCGTTTCGACGGCGTGACCAGTATGCTCTACTACAGCCACGGTCTTGGTGAGGCTTTCGGTGGCTACGGTGACTATTACAACGGACATGAGGACGACGAGGCGATCGCATACCTCACCCTCGCCAACCTGCTCATCCATGAGATACACCCGAAGGCGATAACCATAGCGGAGGAGGTGAGCGGTATGCCGGGACTGGCAGCTCCGTTCAGCAGTGGCGGTTACGGCTTCGACTACCGTATGGCGATGAACATACCGGACTACTGGATAAAGACCATCAAGGAACAGAAGGACGAGGACTGGAAGCCGTCGTCGATGTTCTGGGAGACGACCAACCGGCGCGCGGACGAGAAAACCATCAGTTATGCGGAGAGCCACGACCAGGCACTGGTGGGCGACAAGACCATCATCTTCCGCCTGATTGACTCCGACATGTACTGGCATTTCAAGAAAGGTGACGAGAACATGGCGGTCAGCCGTGGCATAGCCCTTCACAAGATGATACGTCTGCTTACGGCGTCCACCATCAACGGAGGTTACCTCAACTTCATGGGCAACGAGTTCGGACATCCCGAGTGGATTGACTTCCCCCGCGAAGGCAACGGATGGAGCTACAAGTATGCCCGCAGACAATGGAACCTCGTGGACAACCATGACCTGTGCTATCATTACCTTGGCGACTTCGACAAGGCGATGACGCACCTGATTGGCGGCACTGAGAATTTCCAGGAGACAGCCGTGCGGGAGGTGTGGCACAATGACGGAGACCAAGTGCTGGCATTCACGAGGGGTGACCTCCTGTTCGTCTTCAACTTCAATCCCGCCACCTCGTTCACCGACTACGGTTTCCTGGTGATGGAGGGCGCGTACGAAATCGTGCTGAACACCGATTCGAGTGCGTTTGGGGGCAATGACCTGAATGACGACTCGATAGAGCATTTCACGGAGACTGATGTCTATTTTATAAGAGCCCATAAGGGATGGCTGAAGCTCTATCTGCCGGCCCGCAGTGCAGTTGTGTTGAAGAGGAAATGAATTACAACAATCCCATACCACAGAACATAACAGACAGAATCAGGCTTGCCTGCGGCTGTCTGTTTGCCCTGTTCTGCTTCTGCTACCTCTACTGCATGCAGAATGACGTGCTTGGGGAGGCCCAGTACGTGTTCTCCGACGGACAGACGCGCTACTCAAGGTTGTTCGGCGCCGTGATAATCACGTTCTCTCTCATGTGCGTGCAGTATCTCGTGGATAAAGTGGCGCACCTCTCGGGGAGGTGGTACGCCCTCACTTACATGCCGTCGTTCGTGCTGCTCATGGTACTGACCAGCCTCAGCAGGGAGACCATCGACGACTTCACCTTTGGCGGATGGATCTGGATTCTGCCGCTGTTCATCGCGCTTTACGTCATAGTTCTGAGAGTGAGGTTTCGGATGTCGGGCGAGAGTATAGAGGAAGGCGACTACACGGTGGCCCGGTACATGTGGCCTAACATGCTGCTGCTGTTCATCATGATGTTCGTGTGCGGAGTCAACGCCCCTGCCACGGACGTATACATGTATGAGTTGAAGGCGGAGAGGCTCATCCTCGACGGAGAGTACAAGGCGGCGAGTGAGGTGGGGGAGAAGTCCATACCTGTATCGTGCAGACTCAACGAACTCCGCATGTACGCTCTGGCAAAGGAGGGACAGTTGGGCGAGAAACTCTTCGACTATCCGCAACCTTATGGCGAGAACTCGCTGATCATGCTCGACGATACGGTAACCCGACTGCACAGGTTCACTGGCAAGGACATCCAGAAAAGTCTGGGGGCGTGGGCGAACGACGCCGTGCGGTCGCCCGGCAGTTACTTCTCCCTCCTCAGGGCTAACGAACAGACAAGGCACAATCCGTTGCTGCCTGACTATGTGCTGTGCAGCAAGCTCCTGTCGAAGGACCTGCGCGGCTTCTATAAGTTGGTGAAGGAGTACTACGACCTTAGTAACCCTGCCAATGTCATGCGGTTGCCGAAGGCCTACAGACAGGCGATGCTGCTTCAGGCGAGGACTATAAGCCGGGACTCGCTGCTGGCGTTTGCCGACACACTGATGTTGTCGGAGTACCGTGGGTACAAGACCTTACAGGCGGCGGACACGGCGCAGAACATAAAAGAGTCCTTGTTGAGAAGAGATTACGGAAAGACGCTCTGGTGGTATATAGACAAGGATTAAGAAGGGTTAATTATTGGCAAATGCTTTTGTCGGGTGGAATCTAAGTAGTAATTTTGTGGCGTATAAACGCTTATATTAAAACATGAGACAACTGATTGTTGCATTGATATCCGCAGTACCGGCGATTGCCATGTTTTGTTCTTGTGCGGAAAAGTACGTGATTGAGGGGACGACTTCACAGTTCATACAGGATGGTACTGTCGCCTATTTGAAACAGTATGAGGCGGACTCACAGAGGGAAGGGGTCGATTTCAAGTCCATCGATTCATGCGAGATTCTACATGGGAAGTTCGACATGACGGGCATACTCGACTCTGTAATGATGGTGCGCCTGTATATGGGTGAGGACAATTTCCCCATGGTGCTTGAACCGGGGGTAGTCACAATCAGTATTGCCAACAACATGGTGAAGATAGGGGGAACCCCGCTGAACGACAAGCTATATGAGTTCCTCTCCAAGCGCGACTCTCTGAAAATCATATACGATGACCTGCCGAACAGGGAGAGCAGGATGTATCTCGACGGTTTCAACCAGGACGAGATTATGGTGGAACTGGGCGAGGAGGCAGTGAGACTGCAGAACGAGGTGGACCGTCTGGAGACACAGTTCGTCAAAAGCAACTACGACAATCCGTTGGGCATCATCTGGTTCCTGCGCCTGTGCTATGAGGCAAGGCAGTACTATGGTTTCCCCACCACCACACCGCAGATAGACGAGATTTACTTGCAGGCTCCCGAGCAGTTCAAGAGCAACAGTCTGGTGAGGAGTTACATGAACCAAGTGAGCAACTGACGCTTCCACGGTGCCGGAAGTCCCGCCCGCAGGTGCTTTTAAACAGAAAAAAATTGCAGAGGTGTACGAAATGTTGTAACTTTGCAGCCGTAATAAGGAAAGTATGAGAAGATACATAATAACGGTCTTACTTGGAATCACTGTACTGCTTGCGTCATGTAACAGCTACAACAATGTCCTGAAGATAGACGACTATGATTACAGGTACGAGGCAGCCAAGGAATATTTCGCGTCCGGACAATATGTCAAGTGTTATCAGCTGCTTGAGAACATGATACTGCTGATGAAGGCGACCGACAAAGGTGAGGAGTCGCTCTACATGCTTGCCATGTGCTATTATAACTTGAAGTACTACGACACGGCGGGACAGTATTTCGAACGTTATTACAAGAGTTACTCCAAGGGAACATACACGGAACTGGCGCGGTTCTATGCCGGCAAGGCGGCTTACATGCAGTCACCCGACCCGCGGCTTGACCAGTCGCCCACCTATGCCGCGCTCAACCGTCTGAACGAGTTTCTGGATTTCTACCCTTACTCCACATACCGCGATGAGGCCACCGACATGATTTTCCAGTTGCAGGAGAGACTTGCCCAGAAGGAATACGACGTATGCAAGTTGTACTATAACCTCGGCAACTACACGGGCAACTGCATCTACGGAGGCAACAACTACGACGCGTGTATCATAACTGCGGAGAACGCCTTGAAACTGTATCCGTACACCAAGCACCGCGAGGACCTTCAGATACTTGTGCTGAAGTCAAGGTACATGCTTGCGAAGAACAGTGTGGCTACAAAGTCGGAGGACCGCTACCGTCTTACCATCGACGAGTACTACGGTTTCAAGAACGAGTTCCCTGACAGCAAGTACTCCAAGGAGGCCGACGAGATCTTCAAGGAATGTAGCCAGAAGGTCAGTCTATGACGGAGAGGACAGAGAAGACTAAACAGACAGATAAATTTTAGATAAAGCAAACTATGGATTTTAAGAAAACAAATGCCCCCACGACAACGGTGACACGCAACCTTATGGACTTGTGTACTGAGACAGGCAACATCTACGAGAGTGTCGCCATCATCGGCAAGAGGGCTAACCAGATTGCCACTGAGATGAAGGAGGAACTCAAAAGGAAACTGGAGGAGTTCGGCACGGCGTCTGACGAGTTGCAGGAGGAGTTCCACAACGACGAGCAGATTACCGTTTCAAAGCACTATGAACGTCTGCCTAAACCGACACTCATTGCCACCCAGGAGTTCTTGGACGACAAGATCTGTTACCGTAACCCCACCAGACCTTCACAGGAACAAATCTGATGATACAGCGTATACAAACAGTTTACTTGGCCCTCGTTGCTGTTCTCAGCATACTGGGCCTTTGTCTTCCTTTGGGAGTGTTCATGGACGGGACAAAAGTGGTAGCCTCGTTCAACAGCTGGATGTTCTCGCCCGAGATAACGCCAAAGGCGATGGCTTCAGCCGATTTCCATGACCTCGCCCCCATGGCACTCGGCATCGTGCTTTCCATTGTCATCGTGCTGACAGCGGTGAGCGTCATGCTTTTCCACTTCAGGATGCGCCAGTTGAGGCTCACCATCTTCACAACCATCCTGTTGGTGGGGTACATCCTGTACTTCGCCTTCCTAATATGGCATTACACGGAAGCGGTGTCCTCGGTAGTCGACGGGGCGACATTCCGTCTCTCTGTAGCCGGTGTGCTGCCTGTACTCTCTGTCATACTCAACTGTCTTGCCATCCACGGCATCCGTAAGGACGAGGCGTTGGTGAGGTCGCTCGACAGACTGAGATGACACATACGGTGAGGTGATTGATTCAATGATTAAACTAATTCGATACAAATGGATTTTAGAGATTTGGTACAAAAGCGCAGGAGCGTCCGCAAGTTCACCGGCGAGAAGGTGACTGAGGAGGAACTGAACACGATACTTCGCGCGGGACTGATGGCTCCTACGGGTCACGGTCAGCGCGGATGGCAGTTCGCTGTCGTGGAGAACCCGGCGACTCTCGCCGCCATCTCGGCGTGCAGGGCGATGGGAAGTGAGTTTGTGAAGGATGCGGCGGCGGCGATTGTCGTAGCCTACGACCCTTCGGATTCCGACGTGTGGGTCGAGGACTCCACCATAGCGGCGGTAACCATGCAGTATCAGGCGACTGACCTTGGACTTGGCAGTTGCTGGTGTCAGGTGCGTGCGCGTCAGGACGCCAACGGAACTGACTCCTCCGAGATTGTGAAGAAGGCAGTGGGACTGCCCGACACTCTGGAGGTTGAGTGTGTGATAGGACTTGGACATCCTGCGGTGGAACGCAAGCTTCAGGATGAGGACAAGCTCCGTTGGGAAAGTGTGAGGCGATGAGGGTCACTTTTGTAGGTGCCGGTAATCTTGCCACCAACCTTGCCGTTGCCTTGCATGGCACGGGTCATGAGGTGGCGCAGGTGTTCAGTAGGACTGAAGAATCCGCCCAGACGTTGGCCCATAGGGTAGGGGCGGTTCCAGTGATCTGTCTGGCCGACTTGGACAACGCTTCTGACATCTACATCATAAGTGTCTCGGACAAGGCGTTGGAGGATGTGGCGACACAGGCCGTGAAGGGTAGGGAGGACGCACTGTTCGTACATACCGCCGGCAGTATGCCGATGGATGTGATTCCCGCCCGTCGCAGAGGTGTCCTCTATCCTATGCAGAGCTTTTCCAAGCAGAGGTTGGTGGACTTCTCTTCGATACCTGTGTTCATCGAGGCTTCCTGTGCCGATGACCTGTCGGTGGTCAGGCAACTGGCCCAGTCGGTGTCGGGTTCTGTAAGAGAACTCAGTTCGGCTGACCGTGTTTACCTGCATCTGGCGGCAGTGTTCTGTTGTAATTTCACCAATCATTGTTACGCCTTGGGCGAGGAGATACTCAGGAAGCACGGTGTACAGTTCTCCGCGATGTTCCCTCTCATTGATGAGGTGGTGTGTAAAGTCCATACCGTTTCTCCCAAGGACGCGCAGACAGGACCGGCGTCCCGGCATGACTGGAACGTGGTGAACAAACACCTGTCGATGCTTGCCGGCAGTCCGGGGCTACAGGCTGTATATCAACTCATGTCAAAAAGTATCGCTGATGATTAACTACGATTTGTCCGCCGTCAAGGCCATATTCTTCGATGTGGACGGTGTCCTCAGTAAGGAGACCATCTCCCTGCACCCCTCGGGTGAACCGATGCGTACGGTGAACATCAAGGACGGGTATGCCATGCAACATGCAGTGAAACACGGACTGATAATAGCCATAATAACCGGAGCCACGTCGGAGGCGGTGCGGCTGCGTTACGAACGGCTTGGACTGACTGAGATCTACCAGGGAGTGGCGAAGAAGATAAAGGTGTATGACGAGTTGTGCCGCAAGTATGGACTGGAGGACTCTGAAGTGATGTACATGGGCGATGACATACCCGACTATGAGGTTATGCGGCGGTGCGGACTGCCCGTATGTCCAGCCGACGCGGCTCCGGAGATTAAGTCCGTTTCCAAATACGTGTCGCAGAGGAACGGCGGTGAGGGCTGTGGCCGTGACGTGATAGAACAGGTGCTGAAAGCCCATGGATTGTGGATGCACAACTCGGAGGCGTTCGGTTGGTGAAGTAAGTGGTATTCTGTTATGATTTCAACTGAAAGATATAAAATCGTTCTCGCAAGTAACTCGCCGCGCAGACGCGAGTTGCTCGCCGGACTGGAGATTCCCTTTGAGGTAAGGGTCATCAAGGGCATAGACGAGTCCTACCCTTCTGACTTGAAAGGGGAGGACATACCCAAGTACATATCCATGAAGAAGGCGGAGGCTTACCGGCCTCAGTTGGCTGATGACGAACTGGTCATCACCGCCGACACGATTGTGTACCTCGACGGTGAGGTCTTCGGCAAGCCCAAGTCCCGTCAGGATGCCATCGACATGTTGTGCCGTCTCTCCGGTAGGACCCATGAGGTGATTACCGGTGTGACTCTCGCCACCAATGAGAGTAACGGCATACTGCGTTGCTTCGCGTCAACGAGCAAGGTGACCTTCTCGTCCTTGTCGCAGGAAGACATCAACCATTATGTGGACAAGTACCAGCCGTTCGACAAGGCCGGGGCGTACGGCATACAGGAATGGATTGGTTACATAGGAGTGAGCCGCATTGAGGGGAGTTACTTCAATGTAATGGGACTGCCTGTGTGGCGGCTCTACGAGGAGCTGTCCCACTTGTAATCCGGACTGAAAATAAACGACGGCTGGTTATTGCAAACATACAATAGCCAGCCGTCGCTGTATACAGACACTCAGTCCTTATTCCTCGTATCCTTTCGGGTTGTTCTTCTGGAAGTTCCATGAGTCGCGGCACATGTCCTCGATTCCGTACTGCGCTTCCCATCCCAGTTCTCTCTTTGCCTTGGCGGGGTTGCAGTAGCAGGTGGCGATGTCGCCCGGACGGCGTGGCTTGATGACATAAGGCACTTTGAGTCCGTTGGCTTTCTCGAAGGCCTTAACCACATCGAGGACACTGTATCCATGTCCTGTCCCGAGGTTGTAGATGGCGAGTCCGCACTTGCTGTCGATGGCCTTGAGGGCAGCCACATGACCCGCCGCCAAGTCCACCACGTGGATGTAGTCGCGCACACCGGTGCCGTCTGGTGTGTCGTAGTCGTTGCCGAACACTCCCAGTTCCTTACGCATACCGATGGCGGTCTGTGTGATGTAGGGCATCAGGTTGTTGGGGATTCCGTTTGGGTTCTCGCCAATCAGTCCGCTCTGGTGCGCGCCGATAGGGTTGAAGTAACGCAGCAGCACCACGTTCCATTCGGGGTCAGCCTTCTGCACGTCGGTAAGCACCTGTTCGAGCATGGACTTGGTCTGGCCGTAGGGGTTGGTGCAGTGACCCTTGGGACACTCCTCCGTGATGGGTATGATGGCAGGGTCACCGTACACCGTGGCGGATGACGAGAAGATGAAGTTCTTGCATCCGTTGTTGCGCATGGCGTCAACCAGCACGAACGTGGCGTTCATATTGTTCTCGTAGTACTCAAGGGGTTTGGCGACAGACTCGCCGACCGCCTTCAGTCCGGCGAAATGTATCACGGCGTCAATCTTGTTTGCCTTGAAAATCTTGTCCATAGCCTCGCGGTCACGCACGTCGGCCTTGTAGAACGGCACTGCCTTGCCGATAATCTTCTCCACCCTTTTGAGGGCCTCCACTTTTGAGTTGACCAGATTGTCCACAACAATCACGCTGTGGCCTGCCTTGTCAAGTTCGATGATAGTGTGTGAGCCTATGTAGCCTGCACCTCCAGTCAATAGTATTTGCATAGTAGTTATAATTAGTTGTGCAAATGTATGCCATATTTTTTATATGGCAAAATGTTTTCGTGATTTTTAGTTGCCTTGTGCTGTATAGTGAGGATTGTAGAACGTTTTGCCGTAGGGTGAATGTGCAATCAGAGGGGTTTGGGGTGGATAGTTTGTGGACTTTGGTCTTTTCTTGTTCTTTTGCTTTGCCGTATTGGAAATAATATATAAATTTGCACGCAAAATCCGGTGCGTGGACTTGTCCGCCTTTCACAAGGCAGGGTTTCCGGCATGGGTTAGTCCCTTTTCCCGACAGAGAGAAAATGTGGGCAGGGGGAGTGAGAGGGGACTGCATAGCAGTGCGTCCTTAGTAGAAAACAATACATAGTAACTGTATATGACAATAGCGGTAGACTTCGACGGAACGATTTGCAAACACCAGTATCCTCAGATTGGGCCGGAGATTCCGTTTGCTACAGACACATTGAAGAAGCTCCAGGAGGACGGTCACAAACTGATTCTGTGGAGCGTCAGGGAAGGCAGTCTGCTCGACGAGGCCATAGAGTGGTGCAAGGAGCGCGGCCTTACTTTCTATGCCGTGAACCGTGACTATCCGGAGGAGGAAGAGGAGAGGAACAACCATTTCTCAAGGAAACTGAAGGCAGACCTGTTTATCGACGACCGTAACCTTGGCGGACTGCCCGACTGGGGCATGATTTACCAGATGGTGAAGTCGCGCCTCACTTATGCCGACCTGCAGAGTTACTATGAGGAGGGGAGCGGTGACCGCAGTCATACCCGGACAACATTCCTGCAACGTCTCTTGGGCAGGTGAACAGTAATAATCAGAGGAACAATAAAAAAAGTAAAGATACAGAATGAGAAAAGTAAGCCACCTCTTATTGGCAGTGTGTGCGGTAGCGTTTCTGGCTTCTTGTAACTCCTACAAGACAGTGCCGTACGTTATCGATGCCGCGGAGTTGAACACGGACAGTCAGTCACCCTCGCTTTATGACGCAAAGATAATGCCGAAGGACATCCTTACCATTACTGTCAACACGGTAGACCCGAAGGTGTCGGCTCCGTTCAATCTGGTAAGCCAGGCTTCCGCCAACTCCACTCTGACCACCAACTCCACTACCCAGGCGTCGCTGATGCAGTATCTGGTGGGCAACGACGGTACCATCGATTTCCCTGTACTCGGCAAGCTGACTGTGGTGGGACTTACAAAGAACGAGTGCGAGAACATGATACGTCAGCGTCTGTCCGCTTACATCACCAATGAGACTCCGGTAGTCACCGTGCGTATGCCCAACTTCTCCATATCTGTCATAGGTGAGGTGAACCGTCCGGGACAGTTCACTGTCTCCAAGGAGAAGGTCAACATCTTCGAGGCCCTTGCCCTTGCTGGTGACATGACCATCTATGGAGTGCGCAGTGACGTGAAACTCATCCGTGAGGACGCTTCGGGCAAGAAGGTGTACCACAGCCTCAACCTCAACGAGGCGGACATCATCTTCTCCCCGTATTATCAGTTGCAGCAGAACGACATCGTGGTGGTCACTCCCAACAAGACCAAGGCGAAGAACTCCGGCATCGGTTCGGAGACCACCATATGGCTCTCCGCCACTTCAATACTCATATCCGTAGCCAGCTTGATAATAAACATAGTCAGATAGTAGACACCGGATTAACAACAGCGCGGGACAGGCGGACAGACAGGAACGCCTACTGCGGCAAACAGTAGATAAATGAGTTCAATGGACAATATGAATATGGCTCAAGGCAGTCAGGATCAACAGGAGGAATCCAGCAGTATCAATATCAGCAAGATAGTGTATCTCGTCTCGCTCTATTGGCATTGGATTCTGCTGAGTGTGGTGGTATGCATGGTGGGTGCTTTCATCTACCTGCGGTTCACCCCGAAGGTGTATGAGATAAACGGATCGGTGCTGATACGCGACAATGACAACAGGCGTGGCAGCCGTAACCAAAAGATGTCCGCCCTCTCCGACCTCATGGACATGGGTGCGTTGACAACGAGCCAGAACTTCGACAACGAGCTTGAGATTCTGAAGACGCACACACTGGTGCGCAAGGTGGTGTGCAACCTCGGGCTTGACGTGCAGACTTATCTCGTGCGTCCGTTCTCGGCAAACACACCTCTGTATAAGGAAACCAATCCGCTGCGGATAAAGTTCACCCCGGACGCAGAGAAGAAACTCGAAAGTTCCATAAAACTGGAGATGGACTACTCCAAGAGCGGACACCTGACGGTTGAGGCCACCTATAAAAATAAGGAGAAGAAGAAGAAGGTGACGAAGCGGCAGCAGTTCAACTCGCTCCCCGCCACCATGAAACTGGAGATGGGAAGAATCCGCTTCGAGAGGAACGACTCGATGAAGGCGGACATCAAGAATGACCCGATGTCGTTGGAGTCCCATATCTATTCGCCGGAGGCGATGGCCACGGCTTATGTCAAGAACCTCAATATCGAGGCTTCGTCAAAGAAGACGACAATTGCGCTCATGTCACTCACTGATGTAAATCCACAGAGGGGCGTGGACTTCCTCAACCAGTTGGTGAGCGACTACAACAACGATGCCAACAACGACAAGAACGAGGTGGCGCAGCGCACAGCTGACTTCATCGACCAGCGTATCGAGGTCATCAACCAGGAACTGGGGACTACCGAGGACGAGTTGGCGGATTACAAGCAGCGCACAGGACTGGTGGACATACAGAACGACGCCAAGGTGGCTATTGAACAGAGGACTGAGTATGAGCAGAAGAGCAACGAGATTGCCACACAGGTGACCCTTGCCGAGTATATGCACGACTACGTGAACAACCCTGAGAACAAATACCAGGTGTTCCCGGTGAACGTGGGTCTGAAGGACAAGGACTTCACCACGGCGGTTACGGAGTACAACAAGGCTGTGCTGGAGCGTAAGAGTCTTCTGCAGACTTCCAGTCCCGACCACCCGACAGTGGTGCAGCTCACGGCGGAGATAGACGCTCTCTACACCACGGTCCAGACAACTGTGGAGAGTACCCTGCGCGGACTCCGCACTCAGCAGCGCGACCTCGCGTCACATGAGGGACAGTACAAGGGGACAATAGCCCAGGCCCCTGAGCAGGAGAAGGACCTTACCAAGATAAGCCGTCTGAAGGAAATCAAGTCGGAACTCTACATGATGCTTCTTCAGAAGCGTGAGGAGAATGTCATCAACCTCGCCGCCACTGCCAACAACGGACGTATTATAGAAACTCCACGCGCGTCACAGTCTCCTGTGTCGCCGAAGAAGAGCATCATCTACCTCATTGCGCTGGTTATCGGCGTGGGTTTGCCTTTCGGTATAATATGGCTGATGGAGCAACTCAGATACAAGATAGAGAACAAGGATGACGTGAAGAAGATTACCGACGTGCCTGTCGTAGCCGAACTGCCTTTGTCAAAGACTGATGTGATAGAGGGCGCGATAGTGGTGCATGAGAACAAGAACGACCTCATGGAGGAGGCGTTCCGTGGACTGCGTACCAGTCTGCTGTTCATGCTCAAACCTGGACAGAAGGTCATACAGTTCACTTCGTCACAGCCGGGCGAGGGCAAGTCGTTCATCACCGGTAACCTTGCGGTGTCCCTCGCTTACCTCGGAAAGAAAGTGGTTGTGGTAGGTCTCGACATCCGTAAGCCGGGTCTCAACAGGGTGTTCAACCTCAGTACACGTGCCGACGGCATATCAAGTTACCTGGCCGACCCTGAGGGCAATCCGCTCGCCACTCTTGTACAGCACTCCACACTGAGTCCGAACCTCGACATCATCCCCGGCGGTATCATTCCGCCCAACCCTACGGAACTCGTGGCGCGCGACACGCTCCAGAACGCCATCGACGAACTGAAGGAGAAGTATGACTATGTGCTCATCGACAGTGCGCCTATCGCCATCGTGACAGACTCGGACATCATCAGCCGTGTGGCCGACATGTGTGTGTACGTGTGCCGTGTGGAGGTCACTCCCAAAGCCTCACTCGAGTTCGTCAACGAACTGAAGATGCACAAGAAGTTCGACCAGCTCTGCATCGCTATAAACGGTGTGGACATTACCAAGCGCAAGAACTCCTACCGCTACGGCTATGGCTACGGCTACGGAAAGAGGTATGGCTACGGCTATGGTTACGGCTACGGTTACGGAAAGGAGGACTCCGATTCCAAGCGCCGTCACCATCATGGAGACTCAGACAAGAACAGGAATACGAAAGACAAATAACCGGATAGTGGCACGTTTGGGCGGAAAGTCAGACGTGCCACATTTGGTGTTGTGTAACAAACTATAAAATAACGACTATGACCCGTGACGAAAAATGGATTCAGACATGCCGGGAGTACATGGACTTTATGTGCAGGAACAAGCGGCGGCCTTCAAAGTACTATCAGGAGGAATCCAAACTTGTGAACTGGATGAAGCATAACCGCAAGACGCGCAATAAGGGCAAGTTCCCTCCCAACCGGGAGAAGTTGTTCTGCCAGTTGCTTGAGGTGGCGAAGAAGTACCAGCGCACCAACCAACACGCTTACATTTACATGAACGGCGTTCCTCCTCTGGGGGTCCGTCCGATGCTCTTTGTTGAAGAAGAGGAGGATAGGGAACAGTCAATGTCAGTCTAATGAAATAATAAAACAAATGATATTCATATGTGTGGAATTGTAGGATACGTAGGTGAGCGCAAGGCGTTCCCTATATTGATGAAAGGACTTCACCGTCTGGAGTACCGTGGTTATGACAGCTCTGGCTGTGCC
Source organism: Candidatus Methanomethylophilaceae archaeon (assembly GCA_963594655.1). Taxonomy (GTDB): domain Bacteria; phylum Bacteroidota; class Bacteroidia; order Bacteroidales; family Bacteroidaceae; genus Colivivens. Next base: position 16,379 of record CAVBFD010000017.1, on the reverse strand, counting down.
TTGATAGACGCAAAGGGCAACATGCACGTGTACAAGGCGAAAGGCAAGGTTTCTGTACTGGAGGCTACGGTTGCCTCCCGTGAAGGTGCGGCGGACAAGACTGCCGGTACATCCGGATTCCCGGCGCTGCAGTCTACACTCGGCATAGCCCACACCCGCTGGGCTACACACGGCGCGCCGTCTGAGGTCAACGCCCATCCGCATACCTCGCAGAGCGGCAACATAACGCTGGTGCATAACGGTATCATAGAGAACTACGTGACGATACGTGAGCAGTTGAAGAAGCGTGGATTCACGTTCAAGTCGGAAACTGACACGGAGGTGCTGGTCAACCTGATTGAATATGTGAAGCAGGAGAACCGTTTCAGTCTGCCTTCAGCCGTGCGCATAGCCCTGACCATGGTGTATGGAGCCTATGCCATCGCTGTCATCGACAGGGAAAACCCCGACATGATAGTGGCGGCGCGCAAGTCGTCTCCGCTCGCCATCGGTATCGGTTGCGGCGACTCCGACTGCGACCACGGATCATGCGCTCCTACGGAGTTCTTCATCGGGTCCGACGCGTCGCCGATTGCGGAGTACACCAACCATATCGTGTACCTCAACGACGAGGAGGTCGCTGTCATCGAACGCGGCAAAGAACTGAAGGTGTATGACCTCAACGGTGCGGAGACAGAGGCTGAGGTGAAGGAGGTCAACGTGGATCTGTCCATGCTCGACCATGAGGGTTACCCCCATTTCATGCTGAAGGAGATATTTGACCAACCCAACGTGCTGTGCGACTGTATGCGCGGAAGGATTGTGGGCGGGTCCGCCGACATAGCTACCATAGACACCCTCGGCACTTTCGGCACGAACGGCATACCGGGTTCGGTAGGGTTCAGTCCGCTGCCTTTCTCTCTGGACAAGGAGGAGGACAACGCCTATGCGGTCTACAACGTGATTCTGACCGGTGTCACTCAGAACCGCCGCCGTCTGCTCCGCGCCCGACGTATAATCATCGTGTCGTGCGGCACGTCCTGGCACGCCGGACTGATAGGCAAGCAACTCATCGAACACTTCTGCGGCATCCCTGTGGAGGTGGCTTACGCCAGTGAGTTCCGTTACAGCGACGCGGTGATTGAGAGCGACGACATAGTAATCGCCATCTCGCAGTCTGGCGAGACGGCGGACACCCTCGCAGCCTTGAAGAAGGCGAAGGAGGCAGGGGCTTTTGTCTATGGTATCGTGAACGGTGTGGGCAGCTCCATCGCCCGTGAGGCTTACTCAGGCACATACATACATGTGGGTCCCGAGATTGGTGTCGCCTCCACGAAGGCGTTCACCGGACAGGTGGTTGTCCTTACGATGATTGCCCTCGCCCTCGGCATGATTAAGGACACGGTGTCGCAGGAGGAGTACGAGCAGACCATAGCGGAACTGGTGTGCATACCCGAGAAGATGCAGAAGGTGCTGAAGCAGAACGACCAGATAAAGGAACTGGCGCATACGTTTGTTGACGCGCGCAACTTCCTGTATCTTGGCCGGGGATATAATTACCCTGTGGCGTTGGAAGGCGCACTCAAACTGAAGGAAATCAGTTACATCCATGCGGAGGGTTATCCTGCCGCCGAGATGAAGCACGGCCCGATAGCCCTGGTCGACGAGCTGCTGCCTGTGGTGTTCATTGCCACTCACGACAAGCTCTACCAGAAAATCATATCCAACATGCAGGAGGTCATCTCGCGCAAGGGCAGGATACTGGCTATAGTGACTGAGGGTGATGTGGACGTGAGGTCTATGGCGGAGAACGTGATAGAGATTCCGCAGACCCTGGAGTGTCTCACTCCACTGTTGAGTGTCATCCCACTGCAACTGCTTGCCTACCATATAGCGGTGGCGAAGGGATTGAACGTTGACCAGCCGAGAAACCTGGCGAAGTCGGTCACTGTGGAATGACGGTATGGAGGTTGGGCAGTCACTTGCCCAACTTCCACCTTACTCCCACGTTCAGTATAAAGAAACTGTTGCTGCCCGACTGTACAGACATGCCTGTGGGACCCACGTCTCCGTAGTACTCGCTGGTGATGATATGCACGGCGAAGTCACCGTACAGACTGATCTTCTTGGTGACGGTGCGGGTCAGACCGACACCGGCTCCCACGAAAGGTGATCCCGAGTTGATGGCGAAGTTGCTCGCTATACCCATCCGCGGCATTACAAGCAACGTCCATTTCCTGTCAGCGTCGTAGCCGTTGATCAGGTTCTTCATGTCGAGGAGGACATCGAGGTATACGAGCAGGCAACCGCCCTCGTCCATGTTGACTCCGCCTGCTCCGGCAGGGGCAATCCACTCCAGTTTTCTGTTTTCAAACAGGGGGAATCCGTTCTCCCAGTTGACGCGCCCACGCAGTCCTATGTCGGGCGAGAACCACTTGCCTATACCCGCATTCAGTCCGAAGCTGGTACCCTTGGGTATCACCTCGCTGAAGTCGTGTCCGTAGGGATTGTGGAGGGTCATGTCGAGTCCGGCTTCCACAAACCAGCCGTTCCAGAAGGACTCGCACACCACCACGTCTTGCGGTTGGGTGCCTATTTTGTCCTGCGCCTTCAGTTGGAGGGCGCATGTGAGGGTGAGAAACAGTGATAGTATATACTTGGTCATGATGCGTTCCGATTAGTTGGATTGAAATTGTTCTTGTTCTTGTATGCTTATGGAAATGATGGCTGTAGACTACCAGAGCGTGTTCACCTCACCACTTTCCTGAACGTGCCTGTACCGAGGTTTATCTGGAGTCCCACGTTGATGTCCATGAACGCGTTGAACTCAGTCCCTGTGTCGGTCGGGACAGGAATGAAGCCGCTCGACACACCGTGGTAGGCTATGTCGAGGTAGACCTTGAAGCGGTCGTTGATTCTGAACGTGTTGCCCAGTCCGATTGCCACTATCGGAGTGCCTTTCTTCGAACCGCAGTTGTAGCCCACACCCGCCCTCGGGAACAGCTGCAAGTTCCACAGCCTGTCCGCCTTATAGCCCCCGATGAGGTTGTGGATGTCTATCTGAATGTCTCCCACGAGGTACACATATCCGCCCATGTGCATGTTCACGCCCGGTTCGTTCATCGGCGCGAGCCAGTTGGCGTGGTTGTTGCGGAAAAGCCCGATGCCGTTCTCCCAGTTGACTTTCGCGCGCAGTCCAATCTCCGGCGTGAACCACTTGCCGACAGCCACGTCAACACCGAAGGTCTTTCCGTTCGGGAATACCTCCTTGAAGAAGGGGTAGCCGTTCGGGTCCTGCAGAGACATGTCGAGACCAGCCTGTACATACCAGTTCTGCCACAGCGTGTTCTTGTAGACCGCATGGCCAGACGACTGTGCGTGGATGTTTGCGGTGAAAAGGGCCGCCGTCATACAGGTAATGATAATCCGTTTCATTTTCGTGACTGTTCAGTGGATTCTTACTTTGAGAATGAAAAAGATGGTTTCCGCTTTACCCAATCCGCAAGAGGGACACCTGCCGCCTCGGCAAATTCCTCACACTGTCGCAACCATCCATCAAACATATTGTCGTATTCCAACAGTTTACTGTTGTACTCCTTAATCATGGCATAAAGTTCTTTTGAGGGGTGCGACAGCATTGCTTTTATCTCGTCAGCATAATCAACAATGACGTTGAACACCCTCGCCACTGGAACGTCAAGACGCTTTCCGTTGACATGAGTTATCTTTCCCCCTGCCGAATACAGGTCACGGATATTGGGGTTGACGACCTGGTTGTATGAGCATAGCCAGAGTGTGGTGTTGTTATACTTCGCCATGTTTCTTGCGGGATTGAGAGCTTCGGGGAAGAGAATCATGCATTTGGCTTGAAGTTCCCTCTTTTCGGAGATTTCCAAAGAATTCCACAACTTGATATTGAATGAGTGTGCCTTCTCGACATTCTCGCTGGTTATCCACCAAGGCATTTCCTGCGTCCCCTGCCGCTCTGCCTTCTTCCGGTAGTATGCCCTGACCAATGAAATGTTGTCAGCGGACTGACGGAACGAATCGTAGGTCGTCCCCATCTTGGTGAATATGGTGTTCGCTTTTTCCAACTCCATATTTATGAGATACCGGGGAGAATGTGTCACGGCAATGTCATAAAGCACGTCTTGATAGGGGCGGCACCTGAATTGGGGAATGTCACCGCCTAACTTCCCGAACAGCATGTAGATGTCGTCAACGTCTTCCACCCGCGTGGTTTCAACTATACTGCTTCCCACTGAAGTCCAATGGTCTTCTTTTGTGGACTTCACCTCTATTCCATAATATTGACTCGCCACTATATCAGGGAACCGTTGTCCGGATATGAGTTGCACCTCATCCGCGTCAAACGGAGAGTCGGCACATGCCAGTTTTATTTTGTCAACAGCGCATGTCTCAAGAGCGGAAGCTGTCAGCGACTTATAATCCTTGGGATTGACGCGGGCCTCATTATTGAGAATGGTCTCGGTCCTGTCCATAAGGCTTACAAACGCTTCATGGGCAAGAGTTATATCCCTTTTGCGTACAGCGATGATGTTATGATCCGTATTCATGTCAGTTAAAGTATAAAGGCCATATATTCTGTATCCTGCGCGCTATGTTGAAAGCCAGCAGAGGGGGTACTGCGTTGCCGATTACCTTATATGCGCCAGACGGACTGACTGCGTACCTGCCTGTATCCCGCTTACAGAAGACAAACGGATAGTCAGGTGGAAATGTCTGGATTAAAGCGCACTCGCGCGGAGTCAGGCGACGTTCGCACAATCCCCTTTGCAACTCTTCAACATTCTTTCCGCCATGATCATAAGACAGTCTGCGATATTCTATATTACCATGATGTTCAGAACGGATTGTAGGCGCCAACCCGTCATAATTGATTTCTGTCTGTCCTTGTCCGTGCGTCAGGAACTTTGCCTTTGAATACGTTCTCTGCGAAAGGTCGAGGGACTCGGACGGTTCTGCCAAGTTATGGAATATGTCTCTACAGCAGACAGGTTGGGCGAGGCTGTCGTCATTGCAGTTATAGTTGTGCGTCGGTTTAGGGTAGGGATTATACTCTTCGGGAATATCGTCTTTTTCCAACGCCTCTATTGCTTTTGGCGAGAGGGCGGAACGTTTGATGCCGATGAATATCACGCGTTCCCTTGTTTCCGGCACACCATAGTTCGCGGCATGGAGTACTTGAGGATTCAGCACAATATAGTCATTCCCGTTCGCCGAGGAAAAATCTTTTTGAATGATGTCCTTCACATCCCCGAGACTGACAAGTCCCTTTACATTCTCCGCTATGAACATCTTGGGCTGAACAATGTCGATGACCTGTTTCATCCACATATACAACTTGCCGCGTGTTTCTTCCGAAGGTTTGTCGTCCACCCTTCTCTCACCGTTGTGGGAGACGGAGGAATCAAATCCTTTCCGCTTTCCAGCCACACTGAAGTCTTGACAGGGGAAGCCTCCTGTAACGATGTCGATGTTTCTTGGAAAAACGTCTTGTCCCTCACGTTGCAGCTTCACCAAATCAACAATGCTGTCAAGATGATATATATCGGGATTGATGTTGAATCTCGACATGTATCTCAACCATGTCAGTCTTGCCTCTTCCAGAATGTCACAGGCAAAAACAGTACGGAACACATTCCGCTGAAGCATCACCCAATCATCATTGACGGCATGGTGGATGTATTCTTCGTCAGTTACCGACTTTTTGTGGCAAATAAAACCGCCTTCAAGTCCCAGGTCCATGCCTCCGCAACCAGAGAACAACGACAGCACCCTCAACGTGCCGTTTTCCAACCGTTCACTCTCACCGTTATTGAAGAATAAATTGAATTGTGGTTCTGAAATCAGATCCGAATATTCCCTGTTGATTCCGTATGGTTTGCTTATGCGCTTCTCCTTGTCCATCCTCCGTATTCCCTATTTGACGCGAAGATACAAACTATTTTTCAAATAAAGCGAGCCATGTGCCGAATTTTGGCAACTGGTCTGCTGTACTGGCGCAGCGCTTATTGAAATGTTCAGCGGAAGCTATATAACACGTAACCAGACAGACACGAAAAAAAACAGGAGGCGAATCCTTTTTATGGGTGTCGCCTCCTGTCGGTTATACACATTTACCTTTGGTGATCTCGGCGGGATTCAAACCCGCGACCTTCAGAACCGGAATCTGACGCTCTATTCAGCTAAGCTACGAGACCTTCCATCAATCATTATGAGTATGTACTTAATATGTGCCGCCTTGCCCCCGCGGCGGGGGCTTTTGTCATTGTCCCACGCTCCCAAGGACAGCCTTGCATTTCTCCTCGGCCTTGGCGCAGCAGTCCCTGTAGTCGGCAGGTGACTTCATGTCGCCCGACACCTCGATGTAGAACTTAATCTTAGGCTCGGTGCCGGATGGACGCACACTGAGTTTGGTGCCGTCCGCCGTGAAGTACTGGAGGACGTTGCTTGTAGTGGGCTGCTGGAGTGGGGTAGTGTTGCCCTCCCCGTCGGTCGCCTCTAGCACAGACCAGTCTTTCCGCAGCACGACCTTGCTTCCAGCAAGTTCCAAGGGAGGGTTCTGGCGGTAGTTCTCCATCATCGCCTTTATCTCGTCGGCTCCGCTCTTTCCTGGGCGCACCACGTTGACCGCCTTGTTGTACGAGAAGCCATACTCCATGTACACCTCCATCAGTATGCCGTAGAGCGACTTGCCCTGGTCCTTTGCCCATGCGCAGATTTCCGCCAGCAGTGAGCATGCGCTTACTGAGTCCTTGTCGCGGCAGAAGTCCTCCGCAAGGAAGCCGAAACTCTCCTCGCCTCCACCGATATACTTCTTCTTGCCCTCGGAGATGAGAATCTCACGCGCAATCCACTTGAAACCGGTGTAGCAGTCGCGCATCTCAATTCCATACTTGTCCGCAATCTTCTTCACAAGTTCTGTGGTCACGATGGTCTTCACCACGAACTCGTTGCCCTTCATCAGGTTCTGGTCGATGCGGTTCTTGATGATGTAATAGAGGAATATGAGGAGTGTCTGGTTACCGTTTATTATAGTCCACTCGCCACGGTCGTCCTTGCAGGCCATGGCTATGCGGTCAGCGTCCGGGTCACTTGCCATCACGATGTCAGCGTCGAGCTTCTTCGCCAGATTAACCGCCAGGGTAAGAGCCTCGGCGTTCTCCGGGTTGGGGGAGACCACGGTCGGGAAGTTTCCGTCCTTCACCATCTGCTCAGGCACACAGTGGACATTCTCGAAGCCCCAGCGTTTGAGACTGCGCGGAATCATCATCATGCCTGCTCCGTGGAGCGGTGTGTAGACGATGCACAGGTCTTTCTGGTGTTCTATGGCTTTCTTGTCGATGGACAGTGTCTGCACCGCCTCTATATATGCGTTGTCAACGTCCTCGCCTATGACGGTGATGTATTTCCTGTCCCCTCCTGTCTTCACGTCCTCATAACGCACCTTGTTGACCTCCTCGATGATACCCTTGTCGTGAGGCGGCAACACCTGCGCTCCGTCTTCCCAGTAGGCCTTGTAGCCGTTGTACTCGCGCGGGTTGTGGCTGGCGGTGATGTTCACACCGCTCTGGCACCCGAGGTGGCGTATGGCGAACGACACTTCCGGGGTAGGACGCATGTCCTCGAAGAGATACACGTAGATGCCGTTGGCTGCGAAGATGTCGGCGACACGGTTGGCGAACACGTCGGAATTGTTGCGGCAGTCCACTCCGATGACCACACTGATCTTGTCGCGTCCGGCATAGTTCTTCTTGAGGTAGTTGGCAAGTCCCTGGGTCGCCGCGCCCACCGTGTAGATGTTCATACGGTTGGTTCCGGCGCCCATGATGCCTCTCAGTCCGCCTGTGCCGAATTCAAGAGTCTGGTAGAAACTGTCAATCAGTTCTGTCTTGTCTTCATTCTGAAGCATTGCCTTGACGGCAGCCTGTGTTCCGGCGTCGAACACCGGGTCATTCGCCCATTTGCCGGCGACTGCCTCGCACTGCTTTAATAATTCCTGGTCAGCCATAATGTTCTCGTTTTGTCTAATGGTCTGCAAAGGTAATGCAAAATGTGCGAACACCAAAACATTTCGCCTGTTTTTTTTGTCGCGGGGCTTTTCGGGCAGTGTAAGCCGACTGTATTTTTACTTATCGGCGTTTCCGCAGAGCCCTCATGGCATTCAGCACTGCCAGTACGGTGACACCCACGTCGGCGAACACCGCCATCCACATGTCGCACAGTCCGGCTGTGGCGAGGACAAGCACCGCCATCTTTATCCCGACGGCAAGCCATATGTTCTGGTGGGCTATGTTTATGGTGCGGTGGGCAATGGCTATGGCCGTGGAGACGCGTGACGGCTTGTCGTCCATCAGTACCACATCCGCCGCCTCTATAGCCGCGTCACTGCCGAGTCCGCCCATGGCTATACCGAGGTCGGCCCGTGCCAGCACCGGAGCGTCATTAATGCCGTCGCCCACGAACGCCAGTCGTGTTCCCCGGGGCTTCTCCTTCAGCAGTCTCTCCACGTGACTCACCTTGTCGGCAGGGAGGAGTTCCGCATGGTACTCGTCCAGTCCGGTTTCCTCTGCCACATACTTCGCCACGTCCTCACGGTCGCCTGTGAGCATGACCGTCTTGGTCACCCCCTGTCTCTTCAGCTCCCTAATTGCCTCTGCGCTGTCCTCCTTTATCTGGTCGCTGATGACCACATGACCCGCATATTCACCGTCGACTGCCACATGCACGACCGTACCGACATGACTGTCCCCGCGCCACTTCACATTCACCAGTTCCATTAGCCGGGTATTGCCCACATACACCGTGTGCCCCTCCACAGTAGCCTTTATCCCGTGTCCCGCTATTTCCTCCACTCCCGACACCTTACAGCCGTCGGTAGCCTCCTCTGGGAAGGCGTTGCGCAGGGCGGCTGCGATGGGGTGGGTGGAGAAACGCTCCACGTGCGCCGCCAGATGCAGCAGTTGCCTCTCGCCGCACTTCTCTGGGTGTACGGTCTCTACGGCGAACTGCCCTTTAGTGAGAGTGCCTGTCTTGTCGAATACCACAGTCCCCACCTTCGCCAACGTCTCCATGTAGTTCGCCCCCTTGATGAGGATTCCACTGCGTGACGCGCCACCTATCCCACCGAAGAAGGAGAGTGGCACACTGATTACCAAGGCGCAGGGACAGGACACGATGAGGAACATGAGGGCGCGGTAGACCCATGTGGGGAACGCCTCACTGAAGTTGCCCGAGAAGAGTGGGGGCAGCAGGGCTACAGCCACGGCGGCTAAGACGACAACCGGAGTGTATATGCGCGCGAATTTAGTGATGAAAGCCTCGCTCCTCGACTTGTTCCCGCTCGCTCCTTCCACGAGTCTTATAATCTTCGACACGGAACTCTCCCCGAAGTCTTTGGTGGTCCTCACCTTCAACAGTCCCGAGATGTTCACACAACCGGAAAGCACCTGGTCGTCCACCTTCACCTGCCGTGGCATACTCTCGCCAGTGAGTGTCACCGTGTTGAGGGCGGAACGGCCTTCGGTGACCACACCGTCGATCGGAATCTTCTCGCCCGGACGCACGATGATGGTCTCGCCCACCTTCACCTCACCGGGGTCTACACTAAGGGTCTCCACGCTACGCACCACGTTGGCTGTGTCGGGACGTATGTCCATGAGGTGCGAGATGCTCTTCCTGCTCTGTCCTTCAGCGTAAAGCTCGAACAGTTCGCCCACCTGGAAGAACAGCATCACGAACACAGCCTCGGTGAATGCCGTGTCCGAACCGGGAAGGAAACCGATGGACAGCGCGCCGATGGTGGCTACGGTCATCAGGAAGTCCTCGTTGAACACGTCGCCTTCCGCCACACCCTCCACCGCTTCCTTGATGGTGTCGAACCCTATATATAAATAAGGTATTAAGTAAACAAGCAGCAGTTGCCATGTGGGCAGGTGGAGTGTGTGTTCCACAATCACCGCCCCCACAAGCAATATGGCCGTGATGACTATGGCGGTAATCTTCCCTCTCACCTCATTCTTCTCGTTGCTCTCGTGATGTTCATGATGTTCGTGAGCCATAGTCGGTCTATTTTATTGATTTCGCATTGCCCACACAACTGTTGGGCATCTGTATGTGAAGCATGGCGCAGACAGTGGGAGCTATGTCCACGATGTAAGTCGGGTCGGAGGTCTGTCCGTGGGAGACGTTCCATCCGTACAGCACGAACGGTATGTGCGAGTCGTAGGGATTCCACATCGAGTGGGTTGTCCCTGTGTAATCGTCCGCACCGCTCACGTTCTCCCAGTTGGGCTTCGCCACATAAATGATGTCGCCGCTCCTCCGTTTGTTGTATCCGTTCACAATCCGTTCACGTACAGGTTGGGGGATGGCGGTGGCGAGAGCCTTGTCATAGTCCACCGCATACATGATGTTGGGGTTGCGCTCCAGCTCGTCTATTACCGCCTGTTTCACCCTCTGCGGGTCGAGTCCGTTCTTCCTTATGTTCGCATGGTTGAGGTATATGCGTGTGGCGTTCTCCTCAAGGATAATCTGGTCGTCCACCCCAAGCGCGATCCTCACCCTCATGTCCATGTCCTTCAAGCCGGTCCACAGTTCCAGTCCCCCTGCCGGCATACCGTGTGCCTTCAGATAGTTTGGATTGTGCGCCCCACCGTGGTCGGCGGAGAGGAACAGCAGGTAGTTGCCGCGTCCCACCTTCTCGTCGAGGACGGAGAGGAAACGGGCAATCTGACGGTCGAGTTCCATGTACACGTCGGTGTTCTCCTTGCCCCGTGTCCCGTACTGGTGACCTATGGCGTCCGTAGACGACACGCTCACTGCCAGCATGTCGGTCACGTCATCCTGTCCCATCCGCTCGTTCACGAGCGCCGCCTCGGCCATTTCGAAGGTCTTCGCCACACCTTCCACACTCGTCTTCACGTCCGTGCCGGGTTTGGCGGCAATCCTCTTGTTTGTCTTCTTCACCCACTCGGGCAGGTCCGGCATGTAGTAAGTGGAACTCACGAAATGTCCCGCTGAGGTGTCCCACCAGTAGGCCGCGTCCGCCGCATGTCCCGCAGGAAGAATCGCCGCGCGGTCTTTCAGCGCCACACCGATAACCTTCGCCTTGTAGTCGGTGGCTATCTTCAGCATGTCGCCTATGCCCGAAGCCAACAGGTTGCGTGGCGACATCTGTCCTTCCCCACTGTCGGAGCCCACACTGCGGACTGTCTTGTCGTAGACACAGTAGGTCATACTGTCGCCTATATGGTAGTTGTTGCCGGCAATGCCGTGCAGGGCAGGAACAGACCCTGTGTAAATACTCGCATGGCCTATGGCGGTCACTGTAGGCACATAGTTTATCATCGTGTTCTCGAAACTGTAGCCGCAGTCCACCAGTCGCCGCAGTCCTCCCTCGCCGAACTGGTCGTAGTAGTAATAAAGGTAGTCCCACCGCATCTGGTCGACCACCAGTCCCACTATCAGTTTCGGGCGTTGCACCTGTGCGGTAGCCGCCGCGCACAGGCACACTGCCACCGTCAAACTCCAAAGTCTTTTCATGTCCGTTTGTCTTTTGTTTTTCATTAATTCATTTACAGGCTGCAAAGGTACAAAAATGCCGCCTTGCATAAAAAAAACACTTACTTTTTTGTTTGATAAAAATATAAATTCTTATCTTTGCATCACTTATTAACCAAAACCAATAACAACTACTGTATGAGTAAAACTTACACGAAACTAATTGCGGTGGCTGCCTTGTGCGCCTCCGGACTTTCCGCCAATGCGCAGGAAGGGCTTGTAGCCCCCAAGGGCGATGCCTTGGAGAACGGCAAGCAGTACACTATGTTCAACTACTACGCTCCGGCGTCCTACCTTGGCCGCACCAGTTGGGACGGCTCGCTCATCAACTTCGGCGCGTCGGCGGAGACTTACCTCAAGTTCTACGCGCAGCTGAACGATGACGATACGTGGTCGTTCTACTACGATTCGTCCGATGATGAGCCGGTGCGCTACTACATGAATGTGCCTGCATCGACAGCCAACGTCAACATAAAGTCCACGGAACCTGCCGGATGGACAGTGACGACCGACGGCGACTACTACCGTCTTGTGGTGGGCGAGGGCACTAACGCCGATGCCGTAGGCTACAACATGCACATGAACTCAGGTTGTGCATATATCGTCGCCTCTTATCCGGGCGACTCCTGGTATCCCGACTTCTATGGCGGCAACAAGAAGGACGAGTATGGAGAAGACATATTCGACGATGACGACAGACTTCTCATGGCTGACTCCATGTCGTGCGACTGGTTGTTCGTGGAAACCGTAAACGTGGCGGACTATATCGTCAAGGCGAGCGGATACACCCTGATCAGAAACTTCTACCGGTCCTATGTCGAGGACGAGGCTTATGCCGACTATGCCAAGGGGTTCAGGGCTTCATACGACGCGGCTCTGGCAATCTACAACGGTGAGTTCCTGGAAGAGGACGTGGCGAAGATTGACACTATGCTCATCCAGAAGGAAGCCCTCTACAAGCAGATAGAGCAGGCTGAAGCCATTGAGGGCAAGGACAACGTGCTTGAGTCCGCCATAGAAAACGCGAAGAAAATGTTCGAGTCCACCACCGACGCCGCCTCCCTTGTCAAGGCCCAGGCGGATCTTGCCGAGGCTGTGAAGAACTTCGAGTTGGGCAACGGCGATGTCACCAGTCTCGGAAAGAACATGTCGTTCGAGGACCTCTCCTCACAGAACGGACAGACAACGGTCAGTATCGGCGCGCCTCCGGCAGGATGGCACGTGTACATCAACTCCAAGGAAGTGACCACAGCCGACGAGGTGAAGGCCGCCGGCATAGCCAACTGGCACGGTGTCAACGGTGACGCCACAGGTGAGGGCAAGGACGGCAACTACGCCTTTGGACTCTGGACCAGTTCAGTGCCTTCGTACGAGATAAGCCAAACCATCGAGGGACTGGAGAACGGTTCGTACACGATCACAGCCGGACTGATGGTGGGAGCCAACGGCAGCGGTTCACGCCGCACCACCCAGCGCGTGTTCGGAAACCTCAACTCCACTTACTACGCGTCGGCCGAGGAGTACAATGAGGGTCAGCTCGACCAGTCTGAGGTCTATGCGTTCCAGGGACTGGAAGAGCCTGTGACAGACACCGAACTGAAACTCGTCACTGTGGACGCTTATGTCTACGACGGAACACTCACGTTCGGTATGCGCACTGACGGCAACGTGGCGGCGGCCAACCGTACTTCAGGCAACGGATCCGGAGGCGACGGATGGTTCAAGCTCGACAATTTCCATATCACTTACAACGGTTACAATGCCGACGACGCGCTCTCCATCGTCAACTTCTTCAACAGCAAGTTGGGCGTTATGCTTGACGACTCGGAAATCACACTTCCAGAGGCGGTGCGCGCCAATGCGGAGGCACTCGTAAAGGCGGCGAGCGGACTTGACGAGACTTCAGACATCGGGGACATCAACAAGTCCATCCTTGACCTGTCGTCCAACATCGCAGACATCAAGGACATCGCCGACGCCTACACCCGTCTGTCTGACGCCATCACCCTCGCTTGGGAGCGTGCCGAAGGCGCTGAACTCTATGCCGGTATCGGTGAGTTCTGTGACTCAATCATGATGGTGGAGGAACACAGGGACAATGCCGACTACCAGACAGTGGAGGAGATCAACGCCGCTATAACACAGCTCGACGTGTACTACCAACGTTGTCTGGAGTCAGACCCGATTGAGGAAGGGTCCGACCTTACATCTTACATCGTGAACAACAGTTTCGAGGACCTCTCAAACCAGAACAACACGGCTTCTACAGGCATTGCCAACGCTCCTAAGGGCTGGACTCTCACCCTTGACGGTAAGGTATGCTCTACAGCCGCTGAGATAACAGCCGCCTCCATCCAAAACTGGTGCGCCATCAACGGAGGTGACGCCATCAACGTAGAGTTCGAGGGCGAGACATATACGAGCCAGTACACCGACGGCAGTTACCTCTGGGGTATCTGGACAGCGACAATGCCTGTGACTGAACTCTCACAGACTCTCACACTGCCCGAGGGCGTGTACGAACTCACCTGCGACATGATGGTTCAGAACGACTGGGCCGGCAGCAATATCACCACCCAGCGTCTCTTCGGCAACTCATCTGTACAGATGTGGGCGCGTGAGTCCGACTATGCCGACAACCTCCCGCAGGACGCTCTCAACGCAAAGGTGCTTCAGGAGTACAACACCGTGGAGGATGTGACCTACTATTCATATGCCGGTTACGACAATGACGTAAGCTACGACTACACCAACCTGCTCCGTCCGATGAAACTCACGTTCGTCGTAGGTGCGGACAAGGTTGCCAAGATCGGTATGCGTACCGACGCCAACGGTGTCAACGAGACAACACACAACGGTCAGGGATGGTTCAAGGTTGACAACTTCCACCTCACTTGCATCAAGCTCGGTGCGGTTGACGCTCCAGACCTTCCAGACGGAATCGGGGAGATAGATGCCACCGACGCATTAGCCGACGGTGCGGTGTATGACCTCACTGGACGAAAGGTGTCAGCACCTGCCAAGGGCATCTACATCCTGAACGGCAAGAAGATTCTCGTGAAGTAAACAACAAGACGAAATTCCTTCGAGATACGATAGAAGGCGTGCCACACCACAGTGGCACGCCTTTATTTGGAAAAAGTGTAATTTTGAATCCACAAAAACTTGGAAAAAGTGTAATTTCTCGGTGTGTATATAAGGGAAAAAGTGTAATTTTGCACCAACGAAAATTTGGAAAAAGTGTAATTCGACTATGCTTTACAGAAAAATCAGTACATACATAGAGTCTCATTTGTATTCTGGCAACGACAAGATTTTGATTGTTGAAGGAGCCAGACAGATAGGCAAATCATACATAATTCGAGAGATCGGCAACCGTCTTTACAAGAACTTCGTCGAGGTAAACTTTGCCAAAGATGATGAAACGGAAGGTCTTTTCCGTGACATACACCGATTGGATGAGTTCTATATGAACCTAAGTATGATTGCCGGTGGAAAGTTGGGCGACAAGTCGGACACGTTGGTCTTTCTTGACGAGATACAGCATTACCCCCAGTATCTTACCATGCTGAAATTCCTGCGAGAGGAAGGCAAATACACCTATATAGCCAGTGGCAGTTTACTCGGTATTGCCCTTCGTAATACCACGTCAATACCCATAGGCAGCATTATCCGTAAGCAGATGTTTCAGTTGGATTTTGAAGAATGGCTGATAGCGGAGGGGTGGGGCAAAGAGGCTCTTGATTATGTGCGTGATTGTTATAAACGGAAGGTTTCACTCACAGAGGCACAGCATAGCAACTTACTTGGTGAGTTCAGGAAATATCTGTTGGTTGGAGGTATGCCAGATGCAGTCAACACTTATATGGAAACCCACAATATTGTTAGGGTGAGAGAAGTACAGGAGGCTATCCGCAATCTGTACAAGGAGGATGCCGCCAAATACGAAAAAGAGTCAAGTAAGAAACTTCTTGTCCGTCGCATATATGACATGATTGTATCTCAGATGGAGAACAAGAAGAAACGCATTATGGCTAAGGACATCCGTGACAAAAAGGGTGACAGGTTTGAGTGGTTTGCCGAAGAGTTTGAATATCTTGTATCTTCCGGCATAGCCATTGACGTACACGCGATCTCCAATCCTAAATATCCTCTTACAGAGTCTGTTCACAAAAACTTGCTGAAACTGTATCTGAACGACGTGGGTATGCTTACGGGACGTTTGTATGAGTACAATATCGCTCCCGTGATGAAAGACGAGCGAAGCGTAAATCTGGGTTCTGTTTATGAGAGTGTGGTCGCTCAGGAATTGAAGGCGCATGGACACGACCTCTTCTACTATGACAATGTGAAGAAGGGGGAGGTTGACTATCTTGTAAACAATGTGGCGGACATGACCGTGTTGCCTATTGAGGTAAAATCGGGTAAAGACTTCACGTCACATAAGGCACTCGACCGGTTCCTCGCGGACAAAGAGTATAATATTCCATCGGGCATTGTGCTTGACAATGAACGCGAGGTGTACACAAAGGACAAGGTCATATATATGCCTATATATTATATAATGTGTATCGACCGTCCAGTGGTCCCTGACGGTGATTATCTTTTCTGAAAACCCGAATGTCTTAATGGATTAACATCGGTTTTGTTAATGCTACACACTTGCTGCCTTTTCTGTAAAATCGGCATATTCCTGCGATTTGCTTACATTTTGGCAAAACGCCGAAAAAGGCCGAAAATGGGTCTCGAGTGGCGATGCCATTTCACTCGAGTGAATTGATCGATTCACTCGAGTGTTTTGATCAATTCACTCG
>CAVBFD010000016.1:0-42356 GCA_963594655.1 Candidatus Methanomethylophilaceae archaeon | reverse complement strand
TGTAATGTCGCTCTGTAAGAGCAAAAGCATAATTCATTCAGAATATGTGTATTAACGCTTTTGCTCTTACAGAGCGCACGTCCATTTGTGCCTATTACCCAGGGTGTCGCTTCGCTTGCCCTGGGCTAGGAGCTTACTGGGCTTTCAGCCCGAGGTTTCACTCGGAGTACCACACGTAGTGAACTGAATTATTACGATTACGCAGTCTTACCAACGAGAAAAGCGGAAGAACCAATTTTTTTGTTTGACTAATGCACTGGTTCGAATAATATATAATATGGAGTAATATAGACCAAACATCTTTCGGCACATCCGCACGGAAAGTTGTGACGGACAAGCAAAAAAGTGCGGTAATGTTTGGCAGTTCACCCGATTTGTGCTACCTTTGCGGCATGAAAGTGAAGGGAGGGGCTGAAAAAGTTCCTCCCTTTGTAACATTTCAATGTAGAACGCAATATGATAGATGTCAAGAAGATCAAGGCATTGGTGGACGAATGGCTCGCCACGAAAGACTATTTTTTTGTAGATGCCACAGTGACGGAAGACGGTAGGATAGCAGTCGAGATAGACCACAAGGACGGTGTGTGGATAGACGACTGTTGCGACCTGAGCCGTTTCATCGAGTCTCACCTCGACAGGGATGAGGAGGACTTCGAGCTGGAGGTGGGTTCCGCCGGTATAGGTCAGCCGTTCAAGGTGCTGCGGCAGTATGTCAACGCTGTCGGGAAGAACGTGGAGACGATGCCGACCGGACAGGGCGGCAAGAAAATCACCGGTGTGCTGACCGACGCAGACGAGGCGGGATTCACAATCCGCTACAAGGAGAGGCAGAAGGTGGAGGGAAAGAAACGCCCGGTACAGGTGGAGGTGGACAAGAGGTTCGGTTATGACGAGGTGAAATGGACTAAAGCGGTCATCGACTTCAAGTGAATGGAATCCCCTACCGTTATCAAGAAGAAACAAAAACAAATATAATGGCAACAAAAAAGAACGAAGAAGAGATAAGCCTTATAGACTCCTTCAAGGAGTTCAAGGACACGAAACACATCGACCGTACCACACTGGTCAGCGTGATTGAGGACTCATTCCACAGTGTGCTGCAGAGGCAGTATGGTACAGACGAGAATTTCGATGTGATCGTCAATCCCGAGAACGGGGATTTCGAGATATACCGCAACCGTGTGGTCGTGGCTGACGATGAGGTGACAGACCCGAACACGGAGATAAGTCTGTCGGAGGCCCAGAAGATAGACGAGGAATACGAGGTGGGTGAAGACGTGTCAGAGAAAATCAACTTCTCCGACTTCGGTCGCCGCGCCATCCTCACCCTGCGCCAGACCATGGCGTCAAAGATTCTGGAACTGGAACACGACAACCTGTACAACAAGTACAAGGACAAGGTGGGACAGATTGTCAGTGGTGAGGTCTACCAGATTTGGAAGCGTGAGGTGCTGTTGCTGGACGATGAGGGCAATGAACTCCTGCTCCCGAAGGCGGAACAGATTCCAAGCGACTTCTTCCGTAAGGGAGAACCGGCGCGTGCGGTGGTGCTGCGTGTGGACAACCTGAACAACAACCCGAAGATTATACTGAGCCGTGCCGCACCGTCGTTCCTTCAGTGTCTGATGGAACAGGAAATACCGGAGATAAGCGACGGATTGATTACCATCCATCAGGTGGCGCGCATACCGGGCGAGAGAGCCAAGATAACGGTGGAGAGCTACAACGACAGGATTGACCCGGTGGGAGCCTGTGTGGGTGTGAAGGGTTCGCGCATACACGGAATAGTACGTGAGTTGAACAACGAGAACATCGATGTCATTAACTATACGGCCAACGACAAGTTGCTTATTCAGAGAGCTCTCGCTCCGGCGCATGTCAACTCAATCACACTGAACGAGACTGACCGCAAGGCGGAGGTGTACCTCAACCCCGACCAGGTGTCACTGGCGATAGGCAAGAACGGTATGAACATCAAGCTGGCAAGTATGCTTACCGGCTACACCATAGACGTGTTCCGTGAACTCGACGAGGGCGAGAAGAGTGTGGACGACATCTACTTGGACGAGTTCAGGGACGAGATTGAAGGATGGGTCATCGACGCAATCAAGAAAATCGGTCTGGACACAGCCCGTGCCGTACTCGACGCTCCGCGTGAAATCCTCATAGAGAAGGCAGACCTCGAAGAGAGTACTGTGGACGAGGTGATCAGCATACTCAAGAGCGAGTTCGAGGATTAATTTGACAAGAGAAGAAAAAGGAAAATACAAACGAAGGGATTTAGATGCCAAGACTAAACAAAGCACTTAAAGAACTAAATGTAGGAATCAACACAGTCGCTGAGTTCCTGCAGAAGAAGGGATTCCCACTGGAGGACGCCAGTGTCAATGCCAAGATAACGGACGAGCAGTACACGATGCTGCTGAATGAATTCGGCAGTGACATGCTGAAACAGCAGGAGACCCATCTCAATATCCAGAAACGGAAGGAGCAGGAGTCGCAGGAGAGGGCGCAGAAGGCCAAGGAACGCAGGGAACAAAGTCAGCGTGAGAACGACGAGAAGAAAAAGGGCGTTTTCCGTCTTGACAGTGAGCGCAAGCAGACCGAATTCAAGATTGTCGGTAACATAAACGACGTGTCACGTCCCGCTGGCGAGACTGCGGAGGAGACTGTGGGGCAACCGGCTGCCGTCAGCGCCCCGGAGACTGCCTCTCCAACACCTGCGGTAAAGGCAGAAGAAATCCCATCGAAGGAAGAGACTGAAAAGAAACCGGGTGAGGCTGTGGCAGAGGAAAAGAAGCCTCAGTCTGCGGATGCTGCCGTACAGCGGGAGAACGCGCCTAAGACAGACGCTGTAGCCGGACAGGAAGCTCCTGCCGGTGCGGCGGAGACGGAAACTCCGTCCGCTCCAGCAGCGGACAAGCCGTCGGCGACTGTGGCGGAGACACCGCAACAGGAGAAGAAGGACGGGGTGTTCCGCACGCCTGTCCACGATGCTGGTGTCAGTTTCAAAAAGGTCGGTTTCATCGACCTCGACAGTCTGAACGCCAAGATGCGTCCCGACAAGAAGAACAAGTCGGAACGCAAGAAGGAGCGTGAGGAGAAGGAACGCGCCAGGGCCGACGCCAAGAGCAAGTACAAGGAGTCGGTGATGCGCGAGATCAATCCGGGCGGTAAGCCAGACGACTCCGCACAGTCGCAGAACAAGAAGAAGCGTCAGCGTATAAATAAAGGTAAGGTTGACATCAATGCGGTGTCCAACCAGTCCAACGCTCAGAAGCCGGCTGCCGGCAAGGGCAACGGAAACCAGGGCGGCGGCAAGCCGCCGCGGTCCGGCCAGTTCAACGGCAACCAACAGGAAGGTGGCAAAAAGAACCGGAACAAGAAGAAGGATGTCAAACTGGAACTGTCTGACGAGGAGGTTGCAAAGCAGGTGAAGGAAACACTGGCGCGACTGACCACCAAGTCGGTCAAGAGCAGCGTGAAGAACCGTAAGGAGAAGCGTGAACGCCACCGTATGGAGGTGGAGGAGGGCGAACACCAGAACGACAAGGTGTTGCAGCTGACTGAATTCGTTACGGTCAACGAGTTGGCTTCGATGATGAACGTGCCGGTGACCAAGGTCATCGCCACCTGTATGTCCATCGGTGTGATGGTGAGCATCAACCAGCGTCTGGACGCGGAGACCATCAACATGGTGGCAGAGGAGTTCGGTTTCCAGACCAACTACGTAAGCGGCGAGGTGAGCAACGCCATCATCGAGGAGGAGGACAGGGAGGAAGACCTCGTGCCGCGCGCCCCAATCATCACGGTGATGGGACATGTGGACCACGGAAAGACCTCACTGCTCGACTATATACGCAAGACCAACGTGATTGCCGGAGAGGCTGGAGGAATCACCCAGCATATCGGCGCGTACAACGTGAAGATGAAGGACGGAAGGCACATCACCTTCCTCGACACCCCGGGACATGAGGCGTTCACAGCCATGCGCGCCCGTGGTGCGCAGGTGACGGACATCGCCATCATCATCATCGCCGCCGACGACGCCATCATGCCGCAGACCAGGGAGGCTATCGCCCACGCCCAGGCGGCTGGAGTGCCTATGGTCTTCGCGATAAACAAGATAGACAAGCCCGGAGCCAATCCGGAGAAGATAAAGGAACAGCTCGCCAACATGAACTTGCTGGTGGAGGACTGGGGCGGTAAGTACCAGTGTCAGGAAATCAGCGCCAAGAAGGGAGTCGGTGTGGATGAACTGATGGAGAAGGTGCTGCTTGAGGCGGAGATGCTCAACCTGAAGGCGAACCCCGACAGGAAGGCGACCGGTTCAATCATCGAGTCAACACTCGACAAGGGACGCGGCTACGTGGCCACCATACTCTGTCAGAACGGAACCCTGCATCAGGGCGACATCGTGCTGGCCGGAACACACTACGGACGTATCAGGGCGATGTTCAACGAGCGTGGACAGAAGATGAGCGAGGCTCTGCCGGCTGAACCGGCTGTGATACTCGGACTGAACGGCGCTCCTACCGCAGGTGACACGTTCCACGTGATGGAGACGGAGCAGGAGGCGCGCGAGATATGCAACAAACGCGAGCAACTGAAGCGTGAGCAGGGACTGCGCACGATGAAGCGTGTGGACCTGAACGAGCTGGGACGACGCATTGCCCTCGGCGACTTCAAGGAACTCAACCTTGTGGTCAAGGGAGACGTGGACGGATCCATCGAGGCTTTGAGCGACTCGCTGATAAAACTCTCTACGGAGAAGATTCAGGTGAACGTGATCCACAAGGCTGTGGGACAGATAAGCGAGAGCGACGTGACCCTCGCCGCCGCGTCCGACGCCATCATCATCGGTTTCCAGGTGCGTCCGTCACAGGCGGCAAGGAAACTGGCGGAGCAGGAGGGTGTGGACATCCGTCTCTACTCTGTCATCTACGACACCATCGAGGAGGTGAAGAGCGCGATGGAAGGAATGCTCGCACCGGAGACGAAGGAAGAGGTTACCGCCACTCTGGAGGTGCGTCAGGTGTACCACATCACGAAGGTGGGAACTGTAGCCGGAGCTTTCGTCACGAACGGAAAGGTGCAGCGTAGCAATAAGGTGAGAGTCATCCGTGAGGGAATCGTGGTATACACGGGACAGATAAACGCGCTCAAGCGTTTCAAGGACGATGTGAAGGAAGTGGGTGTCAACTTCGAGTGCGGTATCTCAATCGTCAACTACGACAATATCCGTGAAGGGGATATTCTGGAGACATTCGCAGAGGTAGAGGTTAAGCAGAAGCTTTGATTGGAACCGGACGATGAACGAATCGAATGAGTTTGTCAGGAGGATAGCCAACGAGAAGTACAAGTACGGCTTCACCTCCGACATACATACTGAGATAATAGACAAGGGACTGAACGAGGACGTGGTGCGCCTCATCTCCCGGAAGAAGGGTGAGCCCGACTGGCTTCTGGAGTTCCGCCTGAAGGCGTATGACTACTGGAAGACCGCCAAGCAGCCTACGTGGGGACACCTGAGACTGCCGGAGATCGACTATCAGGCAATCTCCTATTATGCAGACCCTACCGCCAAGTCGAAGGACGGTGACGGACCGAAGGAAATTGACCCCGAACTGGTCAAGACGTTCGACAAACTGGGTATTCCTCTGGAGGAGCGTATGGCGTTGAGCGGCACTGCCGTTGACGCTGTCATGGACTCGGTGTCGGTCAAGACCACACACAAGAAGGCTCTGGAGGAGAAGGGCATCATCTTCTGCTCCATCAGTGAGGCGGTGAAGAACCACCCGGAACTGGTGAGGCAGTACTTGGGCAGTGTGGTGTCCTACCGCGACAACTATTATGCCGCACTCAACTCCGCCGTGTTCAGTGACGGATCGTTCGTGTACATCCCCAAGAACACACGGTGTCCGATGGAGCTGTCCACCTACTTCCGCATCAACGCGCGTAACACTGGCCAGTTCGAGAGGACACTGATTGTATGCGACGACAACTCGTACGTCTCTTACCTTGAGGGCTGTACCGCCCCGATGCGTGACGAGAACCAGCTTCATGCGGCCATCGTGGAGATAGTGGTCCTGGACAATGCGGAGGTGAAGTACAGTACTGTGCAGAACTGGTATCCCGGCGACGCCGACGGCAAGGGAGGTGTGCTGAACCTCGTGACCAAACGGGGACATCTGCGCGGGGCGAACAGTAAACTGTCGTGGACGCAGGTGGAGACAGGTTCCGCCGTCACATGGAAATACCCCAGTTGCATTCTCTCGGGCGACGGATCACAGGCGGAGTTCTACTCGGTGGCCCTGACCAACAACTACCAGCAGGCGGACACCGGCACTAAGATGATACACTTGGGAAAACACACGTCAAGCACCATAATAAGCAAGGGCATATCAGCCGGCAGAAGCCAGAACTCCTACCGAGGACTGGTGAAGATAGGCAGTAAGGCGGACGGAGCGAGGAACTACAGCTCGTGCGACTCCCTGTTGCTTGGCAGCACGTGCGGCGCGCACACATTCCCCTACATTGACTGCCACAACAATACAGCCACGGTGGAACACGAGGCGACTACCTCCAAGATTTCCGAGGAGCAGTTGTTCTACTGCAACCAGAGGGGTATCCCTACTGAGGATGCCATAGGACTGATAGTGAACGGCTATGCTAAGGACGTGATAAACAAACTGCCGATGGAGTTTGCCGTGGAGGCGCAGAAACTCCTGTCGGTGTCATTGGAACAAACAGTTGGATAGTAATTATGCTTGAGATAAAGAACTTACATGCCAGAGTGGAGGGCAAGGAGATACTGAAAGGGGTGGACCTTGTAATCAACGACGGTGAGATACACGCCCTGATGGGTACGAACGGTGCGGGAAAGAGTACGTTGAGCAATGTCATCGTGGGACACCCCAAGTACGAGGTGACTGAAGGCAGTATGATGTTCAACGGACAGGATTTGCTTTCCATGACTCCCGAGGAACGGTCACATGCCGGGATATTCATGTCGTTCCAGACTCCGGTGGAGATTCCCGGGGTCAGCATGACCAACTTCATGCGCGCGGCGGTCAACGCCCGGCGTGAGGCGCTGCGTGAGGAACCGCTGAAGTCCACGGAGTTCCTGAAACTCATGCGCGACACACAGGCTCTGGTCGGGATTGACAAGAAACTGATGTCACGGTCCGTGAACGAGGGTTTCTCGGGCGGTGAGAAGAAGAGGAACGAGATTTTCCAGATGGCGATGCTGCAACCGTCGTTCTGCATCCTCGACGAGACCGACAGCGGTCTGGATGTGGACGCGTTGCGTGTGGTCGCTGAGGGCTTCAACAAACTGCGCACGGAGAAGACCAGCGCGATAGTCATCACGCACTACCAGCGTCTGCTCGATTATATCCGTCCGGATGTCGTGCATGTGCTGCTCAACGGCAGGATTGTGAAGACCGGTGGGGCGGAACTGGCAAAGGAGATAGAGGAACAGGGATTTGACTGGATAAAGGGATGAGCGCGTTACAATCTTACATAGAACTGTATTCAGCCCACAGGGACTCGCTGACCACGCGCACTCCGGAGGTGATGAACTCCGTGAGGGACGCCGCGATGGATGTGGTCCGACGGAAGGGCTTCCCCGGCCGTGAGGTGGAGGAGTACAAGTATATCGATGTGGAAGGGGCGTTGGACGGGACTTACCGCTATGCCGTCACCTCGTCGCAGATAAGTACGAAGGACGCTGTGGTGGAGGTCAACAACGACCGGCTGATGGCTGCCCATTATGCGAAGACGGCGGACATGGATGACCCTCTGACCGCCTTGAACACCGCTTTCGCGAATGAGTGCCTCTGTATCCATGTGGGCAGGAACCAGGTGCTGGACAAACCCATCGAGGTGAGTGACGTGCTGAAGGGCGACGGGCCGCAGATGGAACACAAGCGTCTGCTTGTGGTACTCGACGAGAACGCGTCAGCCACCATCGTGTTCCGTTACGTGGCGAAAGACAAGGTGAAGTTCCTGACGACCCAGGTCATGGAGGTGGTCGTGGGCGAGAACGCCCGTCTGGACATGTACGAGATAGAGGAGACACACACGTTGTGTACACGGTTCAACAACGTGTACGTCAATATGGGAAGATACGCTTCGGTGAAGCACAACAACATCACCTTGTTCAACGGAATGACCCGCAACACGATTCGGGTGGGACTGAACGGCGAATACGGTGAGGTGACGCTCAACGGATGTGCGATGACCGACAAAAAACAGGTTGTGGACAACAATACGCTTATCCTCCATGAGGCGGCCAACTGTACGAGCCGTGAACTGTACAAGTATGTCGTTGACGAGCGTTCTACCGGTGTGTTCGCCGGTAAGGTCTATGTGGCTGAAGGAGCGCAGAAGACGGTCAGTGAGGAGGTGAACCAGAACATCTGTATGAGTGGAGACGCTCGTATGTACACCCAACCCATGCTGGAGATTTATGCGGATGACGTGAAATGCTCGCACGGCAGTACTGTGGGGAAACTGGATGACGCGTCCCTCTTCTACATGAGACAGCGTGGAATACCACTGGAGGAGGTGAGGATGCTGCTCGTGCAGGCGTTCATCAGTCAGGTGGTGGACATGATTCCGCTCGCTCCGCTGCGTGACCGTCTCGACTCGCTGGTGGAGAAACGTCTTAGAGGTGAACTGGACAAGTGTACTGGATGTGCCTTGTGCAAATGACAGGAGAACGGTATATGAGAAATCTGTTGGTATTATTGGCGGTGTCGGTCTGTCTGCCCGCATGTGACAGGCAGCAGAGAAACTCCGTGGCGATAAAGGTGCAGCCGGAGAGTTCGACGGTGGAGGAACTGAAAGCGGCTGCGGTTCAGGTCAACGCCGCCTGTCCCGTGAAGGCCGGCGATTACAACACCATGGACAGTGTGTCGTATAATAATAATGTGTGGACGTACTACTACACCGTTGCGGAAGACAGTACCGTGACTTTCCAGAACCAGGTGGTGAACCAGACGATGGAGGAGCGCATGAAGGAGTCCACACGTGACAAGATATTCACCAACGCCTCGATGAGAACGATGGTGGAGGCATTCGTGAAGGTGAAGGCCGACCTTGTGTTCAAGTTCAGGGGCGACAAGACAGGTACAACGATAGAGGTGGTTTACACGAATCCCGAACTGAGGGTGATGACGGATGTCATGAGAAATCGGAAACAGTGACTATGGAATTTGACGTGGATAAGATAAGGGAGGATTTCCCCATACTGGGCAGGACGGTGTATGACCGTCCGCTCGTTTATCTGGACAATGCGGCGACGACACAGAAACCACGCAGGGTGGTTGACGCCATTGCCGACGAGTATTATAACGAGAACGCTAACGTCCACCGTGGCGTGCATTTCCTTTCGCAGAAGGCTACGGACCTGCACGAGCAGTCGCGTGAGACAGTGAGGGCGTTCATCAACGCGCGTTCCACCAAGGAGATTATATTCACACGAGGCACTACGGAGTCCATCAACCTGCTCGCCACTTGCATGAGCAAGGTGGACAGTAGGCGTGAGGTCATCGTCTCCGCTATGGAACACCACTCCAACATAGTGCCGTGGCAACTGAACGGATACAAGCTGCGTGTCATTCCGATGACTGACGGCGGACTGCTGGACATCGAGGCTTATAGCCGGATGTTCACGTCCGAGACTCAGATGGTGTGTGTGACCCAGGTGTCCAATGTGTTGGGAGCTGTCAACCCGGTCAATGAGATAATAAGGATAGCGCATGATCATCAGGTGCCGGTGCTGCTCGACGGAGCGCAGTCCACTCCCCACATGGCGGTAGACGTGCGTAACCTGTCCTGCGACTTCTTCGCGTTCAGTGGCCACAAGATATACGGCCCTACGGGAGTGGGGGTACTCTACGGCAAGGAGGAGTGGCTCGACAAGTTGCCTCCCTACCAGGGTGGAGGCGAGATGATACGTAACGTTACGTTTGAACACACCACCTTCAACGACCTTCCGTATAAGTTTGAGGCCGGTACTCCCGATTATGTGGGGACTCATGCCTTGGCTGTGGCGTTGGATTATGTCAGTGCCATCGGTATGGACAAAATCCACAGGCATGAACACGGACTGATGGCTTATGCATTGGATTCCCTACAGACAATACCGGAGATGCACATCTATGGACTGGACGCACTCAAGGGTGACCTGTCGGCGGGGCCTGTCAGTTTCAATGTCGGGAAGATACACCACTTGGATTTGGGAACACTGCTCGACCGGTTGGGCATTGCGGTCCGTACGGGCCACCACTGTGCCGAACCTCTCATGCGCAGACTCGGTATTGAAGGGACGGTGCGTGTCAGTTTCGGTCTGTACAACACTAAAGCTGAAATCGACGCGCTTACCGCAGGTATCGACAGGGTAAGGAAGATGTTTTAGTCGCGTGATGGTGTCTGCCGTTGCCGCACAGCCTCGAAAAGGAGTATCGCCGCACTTACAGACACGTTGAGGGAGTCGAGTGATCCAAGCATCGGGATTCTGATGTGAGCGTCAGCCGCTTCCCTCCATACACCGGTAAGTCCCGTGGACTCCGTTCCCATGACGATGGCGGTTCCAGAGGTCATGTCCGTGTCGTAGTAAGCCTTTGAATCCTGCAACTGCGCTGTCAGAATCTGTATCCCTTCCCTGTGCAGCCAGTCTATGCACTCTGTACTTTCGCACGCTACACACGGTACGGTGAATATGGCCCCGACGCTGCTCCGTATGAGGTTGGGGTTATACAGGTCGGTGAGAGGGTCGCACACAATCACCGCGTCGGCTCCGGCAGCGTCCGCACTGCGGAGTACAGCCCCCAAGTTGCCTGGTTTCTCCACACTCTCCAGTACGATGACCAGTGGGTTTCTTCCCAACCGCAGACTCTCCAGTGTGAGTTGCCTCGACTTCACCTCGGCGATGATGCCCTCAGTGCCTCCACGGTACGCAATCTTACTGTACACGTATGGCGACACCGCCACAGAGGCGTCGCACCTCACGTCAGGCACACCTCCGTAGATTTCCCGGCAGTAGAACACCGTGTCAACCTCCAGTCCCGCACTGACGCAGTGCTGCAGTTCCCTTCTTCCCTCCACCACAAACAGTCCGGACTCTCTCCGTTCGGCTGATTTCTGCTGGAGTTCGGTCAAACGCCTGACCTTCGGATTCTTCACGCTGCTTATGATTTCGTCTGTCGCCATATTAGTGCCTTTATAGATGGATTTACTGTGCAAAGATAGTTAAATATCAGTTCTGGTGAGCCGCGCCCGACGAAAATATGTGTGGGCAGGACGTGTGGGTGCAATCTTTTTAGTAACTTTGCACTTGATTTTAAGGTAAAAAGGTAAAAAGATATGCAAGACATTAGGAACATCGCGATTATCGCGCATGTGGACCATGGGAAAACAACGTTGGTTGACAAGATGCTTATGGCGGGCCATCTCTTCCGTGACAATCAGCAGACAGGGGAACTCATCCTCGACAACAACGAGCTGGAAAGGGAGCGTGGCATAACCATCCTCTCTAAGAATGTCTCAATCATGTATAAGGGAGTGAAGATTAATGTGATTGACACTCCGGGACACAGCGACTTCGGAGGCGAGGTGGAGCGTGTGCTTAACATGGCGGACGGATGTATCCTGTTGGTCGACGCGTTTGAAGGCCCGATGCCGCAGACCCGTTTCGTGCTTCAGAAAGCCCTTGAGATAGGACTGAAACCGATTGTGGTGGTCAATAAGGTGGACAAGCCCAACTGCCGCCCTGAGGAGGTGTACGAGATGGTGTTCGACCTGATGTGCAGTCTGAACGCCACCGAGGACCAGTTGGACTTCCCTGTTGTCTACGGATCCGCCAAGCAGGGCTGGATGGGCGAGGACTACAACACCCCGACTGAGGACATATCCTACTTGCTTGACAAGATAATAGAAGTAATCCCGGCTCCAAAGTATCTGGAGGGAACGCCGCAGATGCTGATAACGTCATTGGACTATTCAACCTACACCGGACGCATTGCTGTGGGACGTGTGCATAGGGGAACGCTCCGTTCCGGTCAGAACATCACCATCTGTCACCGTGACGGTTCGGTGGAGAAGACCAAGATAAAGGAACTGCACACATTCGAGGGAATGGGCCACAAGGCCACCGACAGTGTGTCGAGCGGAGACATCTGTGCGGTCATAGGTCTTTCCAACTTTGAGATTGGCGACACCATCTGTGACTTTGATAACCCGGAGGCGTTGCCCACCATCTCCATCGACGAGCCTACAATGAGCATGTTGTTCACCATCAACAACTCTCCGTTCTTCGGCAAGGAGGGCAAGTTCTGTACTAGCCGCCACATCAACGACAGGTTGCAGAAGGAACTGGAGAAGAACCTCGCGCTGAGAGTGGAGCAGAAAGAGGGAATGACCGACCAGTGGATTGTGAGCGGACGTGGAGTCCTGCACCTCAGTGTGCTTATCGAGACCATGCGCCGTGAAGGATATGAGTTGCAGGTGGGACAACCGCAGGTAATATATAAAGAGGTGAACGGAGTGAGATGCGAGCCGATTGAGGAACTGACCATCAACGTGCCGCAGGAGTTCTCCAGTAAGATGATTGACATGGTGACACGCCGAAAGGGCGAGATGCTTTCGATGGAGGCTCAGGAGGATCGTGTGAATATCGAGTTCGACATCCCGTCACGTGGAATCATCGGTCTGCGTACCAATGTGCTGACCGCCAGTCAGGGCGAGGCCATCATGGCGCACCGTTTCAAGGACTATCAGCCCTACAATGGCGACATGGTGCGTAGGGTGAACGGAAGTATGATCGCCATGGAGAGCGGCACCGCCTTCGCCTACGCCATTGACCATCTGCAGGACCGTGGCAAGTTCTTCATCTCACCGCAGGATGTCGTATACGCCGGTCAGGTGGTAGGGGAACACGTACACGAGAACGACCTGGTGGTGAATGTGACCAAGGCCAAGCAGCTCACCAACGTGCGCGCTTCGGGAACCGACGAGAAGGCGCGTATCATCCCTCCGGTGCAGCTCTCTCTGGAGGAGGCACTTGAGTATATCAAAGAGGATGAGTATGTTGAGGTGACACCGAAAAGTATGCGAATCCGCAAGATTGTACTTGACCACTTGGAGAGGAAACGCGGAAGCAAAAATGAGGCTTGATGGCTGATTTCTGCACATTCTACCTGTGGTGTGTGCGTAAAATCGTAAATAATTCCTTTATTTGTCATATGGTTCATGGATTATTTCTTACCTTTGCAGTCGCAATTTGAAAAGAGAATTCATTAACACATTAAACAAAGTAATTATGTCTGAAATTGAATCAAGAGTAAAAGCAGTCATCGTTGACAAGCTTGGAGTAGACGAGTCAGAAGTAAAGCCAGAGGCAAGTTTCACTAACGACCTTGGCGCTGATTCCCTCGACACAGTAGAACTTATCATGGAATTTGAGAAGGCCTTCGGCGTAAGCATTCCAGATGACCGTGCTGAAAAGATCGCAACAGTCGGTGACGCTATCAAGTATATCGAAGAGAACGCGAAATAATTATTATTAGCAATCATAACCATTTGCTTGACTTTCATGCTGCGTCATTGTGGGGTGAAGGTAAGCAAGTGGTTTTATTTTTATAGACAGTTATGGAATTGAAAAGAGTTGTTGTGACAGGTATTGGCGCTGTGACTCCACTTGGACTTTCTGTAGAGGAGACATGGGAAAACCTCAAGAAAGGTGTCAGTGGATGCGGCCCTATCACACAGTTTGACGCGACGGAATTCAAGACTCATTTCGCCTGTGAGGTGAAGAACTTCGACCCCGCGCAGTATGATATAGACCGTAAGGAGGCACGCAAGATGGACCGTTATTCAATGTTCGCGCTTGCGGCTGCCAAGGAGGCGGTTGAGGACGCCGGTCTCGACCTTGAGACAGAGGACAAGGACGAGATAGGTGTTATTCTCGGTGTCGGTATCGGTGGTATCCATTCCTTCGAGAGTGAGGTGTCCAACTACGCCATCAACGGCCCGACACAGGGTCCGAAGTACAACCCGTTCTTCATCCCTAAGATGATTTCGGACATGGCAGCCGGTCTGGTGTCAATCAAATATGGTTTCCACGGTCCCAACTATGCCACTGCTTCCGCATGCGCCTCTTCTACAAATGCGCTGGCGGACGCGTTCAACCTCCTCCGTCTGGGCAAGGCCAACATAATCCTCTCAGGAGGTGCGGAGGCGGCTATCTCACCGTCTGGAATCGGCGGTTTCAACGCCCTCCACGCATTGTCAACACGCAATGACGACCCACAGGGCGCAAGTCGTCCGTTCAGTGCCAGCCGTGACGGTTTTGTCGCAGGTGAGGGTTCCGCTATCCTCATTCTTGAGGAACTGGAACACGCGAAGGCACGTGGAGCGAAGATTTACGCTGAGATGGTAGGTGCCGGCATGTCTGCTGACGCCCATCACATCACAGCCTCACATCCGGAAGGTTACGGAGCGAAACTCGTTATGGAGCGCGCCCTGAAGGATGCGGGAATGAAGCCTGACGAGATTGACTACATCAATGTACACGGAACATCCACACATGTGGGCGACATCTCTGAGGCTAAGGCCATCAAGGAGGTCTTCGGTGATGCCGCTTATAAGTTGAACATCAGTTCCACCAAGTCCATGACCGGTCACCTTCTCGGTGCGGCTGGCGGTATCGAGGCAATGGCTACTGTCCTTGCTGTCAAGAACGACATCGTGCCTCCTACAATCAACCACGACCCGGAGGACAAGGACCCTGAGATTGACTATGACCTGAACTTCACTTTCAACAAGGCTCAGGAGCGTACTGTCAACGCCGGACTCAGCAACACTTTCGGTTTCGGAGGTCATAACGCATGTGCAATATTCAAAAAGTATAAGTAATTGGCATCCAAAATAGCAAAGATTACATGCAAGCTAAGGCTCTTGTTCCGTAAGGATAAAGAGCCTTATTTGCAATTATATCAGATCATGGGGTTCTATCCAAAGGATATCAACCTCTACAAGCTGGCGCTGATGCACCGTTCGAGTACTCCGAAACCGCAGAGGCCGCAGCACATGAATAACGAGAGGATGGAGTTCCTCGGTGACGCAGTGCTCAGTGCGATTGTCGCCGACATCATCTACGGTAAGTACGCGGACCAGCAGGAGGGGTTCCTGACCACCCTGCGCAGCCGCATCGTCAAGCGTGACACACTCAACGAACTGGCGGTACAACTCGGACTGGACAAGCTGGTGACCCACGCCAACAACATGCAGCATGCGCACAACAACTACATGAACGGAAACGCCTTCGAGGCGTTCGTAGGTGCGATTTACCTTGACCGTGGGTACGAGTACTGTGTGAGGTTCATGAAGGAAAAGGTATTCGACACCCACATCAACATCGACCAGATGTCGCAGAAGGAGGAGAACTACAAAAGTAAACTGATTGAATGGGCGCAGCACTACCAGTGCAAGTTCGAGTTCCTGATTACCGACGAGAAGATGGGACGCAACAACACCCCGCAGTTCTACTCCGAGGTGAGGATTGAGGGCGTGCAGTGCGGCAAGGGCTTTGGCTTCACTAAGAAAGAGAGCCACCAGAAGGCGGCGCAGGCGGCGTACAAGAGGTTGACTACTAACGTGAAGTTCGTCAATGGTTTGATGGAACAGAAAAACAAGAGGCAGAGGGGTGTGTGACCTCCGTCTTTTTCATGTCCTTTTTACGAATAAATGCACAGGGCGCATCGTGCGGTAACAATTATTTTTGTAACTTTGTGCGTTAAATACTACCGTTATGAATATAACACCATTACTGGATAAGATATACTTTGCCCGTAGACAAAAGGCGATGGATTGTTACGGGGGACGTGCCGAGGAGATACAGAGGGAAGTCCTGGGCTACCTCGTCCGTGCCGCGTCAAAGACCGAGTGGGGAGTGGGCCACGGCTATTCCGACATAAACGGCTACGAAGACTACCGTAGGCAGGTGCCATTGAATACCTATGAGGAACTGAAGGACTACATCCAGAAGATGCGCCAGGGCGCGAAGGATGTCCTGTGGAGGGGACGGGTCAACTGGTACGCCAAGTCTTCGGGAACGACCAATGACAAGAGCAAGTTCATCCCTGTAAGCAAGGAAGGACTCAAGAACATCCATTACATGGGCGGCACGGACTGTGTGGCCGCCTACCTGAAGGTAAACCCAAAGAGTAAGCTGTTCGCCGGCAAGAGTCTCATACTCGGCGGAAGCCACGCTCCCAACCTGAACACTCCCAACAGTCTGGTGGGCGACCTCAGTGCCATACTGATAGAGAACATCCCGTCGCTGGCGAATATGGTGCGTGTACCCCCGAAGGAGGTGGCGTTGCTGAGTGACTTCGAGGAGAAGCGCGACAAGATAGCCATGCTTGCGAGCCACGAGAACGTGACCAACATAAGCGGTGTCCCCTCATGGATGCTTTCCGTACTCGACCGTATGCTGGAGATAACAGGCAAGCGGACGATAGATGAGGTGTGGCCCAACCTGGAGGTGTTCTTCCACGGTGGAGTGGCGTTCACCCCGTACCGTGAGCAGTACAGGAGCATCATCACCCTACCGGGAATGCATTATATGGAGACGTACAACGCCAGTGAGGGTTTCTTCGGCATACAGACTGACCTCAGTGACCCTGCGATGCAGATAATGATGGACTATGGGGTGTTCTACGAGTTTATACCGATGAGTGAGTTCGGCACTCCGTCGCCTACGGCCGTTCCGTTGTGGGAGGTGGAGAAGGGTGTCAATTATGCGATTGTCATCAGCACCTCGTGTGGCTTGTGGCGTTACATCATAGGCGACACGGTGAAGTTCACCAGTACCGACCCTTACAAGTTCATCATCACCGGACGAACACGGCACTTCATCAACGCTTTCGGTGAGGAACTGATAGTGGACAACGCCGAGAAAGGACTGGAGCAGGCTTGTATAGCCACCGGCGCGCAGGTCCGCGAATACACGGCGGCCCCTATCTTTATGGACGCGAATGCCAAATGCCGCCACCAGTGGGTCGTGGAGTTCGCCAAGCGTCCTGCCTCAATCGATGATTTCGCGACTATACTCGACAGGTCTCTTCAGGCCATCAACTCTGATTATGAGGCAAAACGGTCCAAGGACATTACGCTTCAGCGACTGGAGATAGTGGAAGCTCGACCCGAACTGTTCGACGACTGGTTGAAGGGTAAGGGCAAGTTGGGCGGTCAGCACAAGATTCCGCGCCTGAGCAACAGCCGTGAGTATATTGACGAACTTCTTGCCATGAATAAATGAAGGGATTCAGAGGGGCATACGTTGTAGTGGCGATGGTAGCCGCATTGCTTGTGGCTGCCTGTGCCAGTATGGGAACTCCCGACGGCGGACCGTACGACGAGACTCCGCCTGTGATTGTCAGCACCACACCCAAGTATGGGGCGGTGAGGTCGAACGCCCGCAGGATTGTGCTGGAGTTTGACGAGAACATAAAGATTGACAACGCGTCGGAGAAGGTGATTGTGTCGCCTCCGCAAATAGAGCAACCGGAAATCAGCGCTTCGGGCAAGCGGATTACCGTTCAGTTGATAGACTCGGTGAAAAAGGGTGTCACTTACACTGTTGACTTCGCGGACGCCATAGAGGACAACAACGAGGGCAATCCGATGGGCAACTACGCCTTCACGTTCTCCACAGGGGATTCTATCGACACGATGGAGGTGTCGGGCCACGTGCTTGACGCAAGTAACCTGGAACCCATCAAGGGCATATTCGTGGGACTCTACGAAGTCCCCGACTCCTTTGGGGACAGTTTCCCCGACTCGGTGTTCAAGACAAGACCGTTCGACAGGATATCCCGTACTGACAGCCGTGGGCGTTTCGTGGTAAAGGGACTGAACAAGGGACGTTACCGTGCCTATGCACTTCAGGACCAGGACCAGAGTTACTCCTATTCGCAGAAGAGCGAGATGTTGGCGTTCAACGATGACATGATACGTTCCACGTGCAGACCCGACATCCGTTACGATACGGTGTGGCACGACAGTATCCATTATGATTCCATCGTCCCCAAGGGCTACACCCACTTCTTTCCCGACAACATCCTGCTGCTGGCTTTCACGGAGAAGGTGACCGACCATTATTTCCTGAAGATGGAACGGCCTAACCTGCGGCAGTTCACCCTCTACTTCACCAGTCCCGCAGACTCGCTGCCTGTGGTCAGTGGCGTGAACTTCGATTCCAACGGCGCTTTTGTAGTGCAGCCTAACCCCACGAACGACACGATACGCTACTGGATCAGGGACTCGATGGTATACAACCTCGACACCCTTGTGTTCGACTTGACGTACATGGCTACCGACACCCTCGGTCAGTTGGTCCAGACCACCGACACGGCGGTGGAACTGATGTCCAAGATTTCCAAGGCGAAGGTGGACAAACAGTTGAAGGAGGCTTACGACCAGTGGGTCAAGGATTTCAAGGACGAACAGAAGAAGCAGCGTAAGCGTGACAAGGACAAGAAAGTGAGGGACAAGGACGAAGAGGAACCGGTCGTTCCGCCAATGCCCGAGGAGTTCCTTGAGGTCAAGGCCACCAGCTCGTCCATCAGTCCCGTGCAGAACGTGGATTTCACCTGTAGTGAACCGGTTGCCCTCATGGACACCGCCCTCTTCCATTTCCGGGAGAAGGTGGACTCGGTGTTTGAGAATCGTGACTTCAAGGTGCGGGCGGTTGACTATCCCCACAACACGTTCCGTTTCTATGCCGAATGGCAACCGGGACACACGTATGAGATTGTGGTGGACACCGGGGCGTTTGTGAATATCTACGGCAAGCGGTCGGAGGGTTTCACCAAGCAGGTGAAGGTGAGGTCGGCTGACACCTTCGGCTCCCTTTTCATCCATCTCAACGGAGTGGACTCCTGTGCGGTGGTGGAACTCCTCAACTCGTCCGACAAGCCTGTGAAGAGCGCGAGGGTCAACCGGTCGATGACCGCCGAATTCTATTATGTGGACGCCGGGACTTACTACATGCGCATGTTCTGTGACAGGAACGGAAACGGAGTGTGGGACACAGGGTCGTACGACGACCACCGTCAGGCGGAGGAGGTCTATTACTATCCGGGAACGTTTGTGGTCAGGGAGAACTGGGACATCAACCAGGAGTGGTCGCCCACGTCACTGCCTGTGCAGAAGCAGAAGCCTTCGCAGATAACCAAGCAGAAGGCGGACAAGGAAAAGGATCTCAGGAAGAAGAACCTGGATCGTCTCAAGGAAAAGAGGAACGGTAAATGACGGGGCGGGATGACCATGCTGTTACCTTATTATAATAAAGAACTGGTGGAAGCCGGGTGCGACGAGGCCGGCAGGGGCTGTCTTGCCGGGAGCGTCTACGCCGCGGCAGTGATTTTCCCTAAGGACTACCACAACACACGGTTGAACGACTCCAAGCAGTTGACCGCCAAGCAACGCTATGCCTTGCGTGAGGAGATTGAGCGTGATGCGGTCAGTTGGGCTTTGGGTATCGTGACAGCGGAGGAGATTGACCGGATGAACATCCTCAGGGCAAGTATCACGGCGATGCACCGTGCCGTGGACGGACTGGCGGTGCGGCCCGAGGCACTGATTATTGACGGCAATAGGTTCTACCCCTACCGTGACCTGCCGTATCAGACAGTAGTGAAGGGCGACGGGAAGTATCTCTCCATAGCCGCCGCCTCCATCCTCGCCAAGACGTACCGGGACGACTACATGAGACAGTTGCATGAGGAATACCCCTACTATGGTTGGAACCATAACGCGGGATACCCCACCAAGGAACACAGGGTGGGTATTGCGGAACACGGACTGTCACCGTACCACCGGCTTTCCTTTAATATCATGGGTGACGGTCAACTTGATTTCGACTTCGGACCGGAAAACCGATAGGGTTTTCCCCTCCACGAATAGGGACTTTCTTTTTGCGGCACGGCGCGTTACCCCTACCTTTGCGGTGTAGAAAGACAAAGAACTGTAAAAAGAAAGGAGACAGGATATGAAAACTCTTAGGAATATCACAGTGGCGTTGATGATGACTGTAATGTCAATCTCCGCAAGCGCGCAACCGATGTCCGTTTACTCGATGCGCAACAACGCGCGGTTCCTGACCGACCGTATGGCATACACGCTGGGACTGAGCGCGGCAATCCTCGACGACCTCTACTGTATCAACTATGATTATATCTGTGGGGTCAACGACTATCTCGACCAGGTGGCTCTGGGTTACAGGTACGATGACTACATGACAGTGGTATTCGCACGTGACTACGCCCTCCGCCGGCTTCTTACCGAGCGTCAGTGGGCGCTGTTGATGACCTACGACTATTTTTACCGTCCCATCACTTTCGCTGACCGCCACTGGCACTTCTCCATCTACGTACACGACCACAGGATGGACCATTTCTTCTTCAATCCTCCACGTAAGTTCAACGAGTACCGGGGTGGGGCGTTCTTCGTAGGTATGCGCGCTCCGGAACCGGGAAGGGGTGACGTTCCGGGACACGGCAATTTCCGTGGGAACGACGGACGTTCCAATACTGTGACAGGATACCGCATCGGTGACGGCAACCGCTTCGACGGCAACAGGAACAACCGTAATGAGAATCGTCAGGGAGAGACTGCCACGAGAAACCACGACAACAGCGGTAACAACCGTAACGACAACGGTGGCGTGTCGGTCAACACACGGAACAACACTACTGTCAACACCCGTTCTTCCAGCACACGGTCCAGCAGTACCGCCGTACAGCGCAATACCCAGGGTCAGCAACGCGGTGGGAACAGCAATATGAACCGATCGGTCAACACACGTGGTGGAGGCACTGTCAACACACGTTCGGCAGGGACAGGCAGGGCGGTGTCCAACGGCAGACGGTAGGATTCAGTCTGACAAGGTATATAAAGAGAGGGGGCATCCTTGTAAGGATGTCCCCTCTTTACTTATGGAGTGGTTTGTGGTTATACGATACCCTGTGCCATCATAGCCTTTGCCACCTTCATGAATCCTGCCACGTTGGCTCCCTTCACGTAGTTGACATAGCCGTCGGCTTCCGTTCCGTACTTCACACAGTTGCTGTGGATGTCCTCCATGATCATGTGGAGACGGTTGTCCACCTCCTCTGCGGTCCATGACAGACGCTCTGAGTTCTGGCTCATCTCCAGTCCTGACACTGACACGCCACCGGCGTTGGCAGCCTTGCCCGGAGCGTACAGGATCTTTGCCTCCTGGAACACCTTGATGGCTCCCGGCGTAGACGGCATGTTGGCTCCCTCGGACACTGCGATGACACCGTTGGCTACGAGAGCCTTCGCCTGTTCCTCGTTGATCTCGTTCTGTGTGGCTGACGGCAGGGCGATGTCACCTTTCTCGTGCCATGGTCTCTCACCTGCCACATACTTGCAGCCATATTTGTCAGCATATTCCTTGATACGTCCGCGGTACACTTGTTTCAGCTCCATGATGTAGTCGAGCTTCTCCCTGTCGATTCCGTCCGGATCGTAGATGTAACCGTCTGAGTCAGACATGGTGACCACCTTGCCGCCCAGTTCAAGAACCTTCTCGGCCGTGTACTGTGCCACGTTGCCTGAACCGGACACGAGTACTGTCTTGCCCTTCAGGTCCATGCCCTTGGTCTTGAGCATCTCCATGAGGAAGTAGACGTTGCCGTAACCTGTTGCCTCAGGACGGATGAGTGATCCTCCGAACTCGCGTCCCTTGCCTGTGAATGTGCCACTGAACTCGCGGGTGAGTTTCTTGTACATGCCGAACATGTAGCCTACCTCACGTCCGCCCACTCCTATGTCGCCTGCCGGAACGTCCACGTCTGGACCGATGTGGCGCGCCAGTTCAAGCATGAACGACTGGCAGAAACGCATCACCTCAGCGTTGCTCTTTCCGCGCGGTGAGAAGTCCGAACCTCCCTTGCCGCCACCCATGGGAAGGGTTGTGAGTGAGTTCTTGAAAGTCTGCTCGAAGGCGAGGAACTTCAGGATACCGAGGTTCACGCTCTGGTGGAAACGGATACCTCCCTTGTAGGGACCGATGGCGTTGTTGTGCTGCACACGGTAACCCATATTTGTCTGGATATTACCCTTGTCGTCCATCCAAGTGACACGGAACTGGTACACTCTGTCAGGAATGCACAGTCTCTCGATGAGGTTCACCTTGTCGAACTCAGGGTGCTTGTTGTACTCTTCCTCGATTGTGCTAAGCACTTCCTCCACTGCCTGGTGATACTCCGGCTCGTTGGGAAAGCGCATCTTCAAATTCTCCAATACTTTCTTAGAATCCATGATTTTCAGTTTTGATAAAGTTTTTATTTATATAGAGTCTGTATATACCATTTGTAGGTTTAATAGTTGACTTTATTTTGTGTCTGTGTTGTTTTGATGGTGCAAAGGTACGTATAATATGCGAAACAGCCAACATTCGGTGACTGTAAAATGCATAAACATGTGAAAATGGATAAGAAGTGTAAGTTTATACAACAGACGGTCAGTTGTCACTAATTGGCGGTAAATGGTGTATACTTCCGAACTTTGTGCTATCTTTGCACCGATGATAAGCCAATTGCAAGACATAAAGTACCTACAGGGTGTCGGTCCGGCGCGGGCGGAGTTGCTCGCTGCGGAGCTTGGCATAAGGACTGTGGGCGACCTGTTGACGTACTATCCGTACAAGTACGTCGACAAGAGCCGTATTTACCGTATCAGCGAGATTGACGGGGCGATGCCCTACGTGCAGATAATGGGACGCATACTCTCGTCCGACGTGGTGGGCGAGGGCAAGGGACGGCGGCTGGTCGCCCGGTTCTCCGACGGCACGGGGGTAGTGGAACTGGTGTGGTTCCAGGGCATCAAGTTCGCGCTGAAGGACTACGACTACAACGTGCCTTACACCGTGTTCGGTAAGCCCACCCCCTTCAACGGCCGTTTCAGTATCGCCCACCCGGAGATGGAGAGGGCTGACAACAGGCAGGAGGAACTGAGGGGCGGACAGGGCGGAACAGCCAACATGTTCGTGCCAAGTTACAACACGTCGGAGAAGATGAAGCGCAAGGGACTCAACTCCGCCGCACTGTGCAAGTTGACACGTAAGGTGCTGGAACTGTCCGACCAGCCATTCGCCGAGACACTGAACCCTTATCTGGTGGAACACTTTCACCTCATGTCCTACGACGAGGCCATCCGCAACATCCACTTCCCCCAGTCCGCCGACAAACTCAGGAGGGCGCAGACCCGTCTGAAGTTCGAGGAACTGTTTTACGTGCAGTTGGGCATCCTCCGCTATTCGCGCGACAGGATGAGGCATTACCGTGGCATCGTGTTCTCACGGATTGCGGATACGTTCAACACGTTCTACAGGGAACGACTGCCGTTCGACCTTACTGGGGCGCAGAAACGTGTGCTGAAGGAAATCCGCAAGGACATGGGTTCGGGCAGACAGATGAACCGTCTGCTGCAGGGCGACGTGGGTTCGGGCAAGACTCTGGTGGCACTCATGAGCGCGCTCATGGCGGTGGACAACCGGTGTCAGGTGTGCATCATGGCCCCCACGGAGATTCTGGCGGAGCAGCATCTGCAGACCATCCGAGGTTTCCTTGGAGACATGCCGGTTCGGGTGGAACTGCTTACTGGTACTGTGAAGGGCAAGAAGCGGCAGACGGTACTCGACGGTTTGAGGACTGGCGACATCGACATCCTGGTGGGTACTCATGCGGTCATAGAGGACAATGTGGTGTTCCATCAACTGGGACTGGTAGTCATCGACGAGCAGCACCGTTTCGGTGTAGCCCAACGTGCCAGGATGTGGCGGAAGAACACTGTGCCGCCTCATGTGCTGGTGATGACCGCCACCCCGATTCCGCGCACACTTGCCATGACGGTCTACGGTGACCTTGATGTGAGTGTCATCGACGAGTTGCCGCCGGGTCGCAAGCCTATATATACAGTCCACATGTTCGACCGCCATAGGGAGGCCATATATAATAAGGTGAGACAGGAGATTCTGAAGGGGCATCAGGTGTACTGTGTCTACCCCCTGATTCAGGAGAGCGAGAAGATTGACCTGAAAAACCTTGAGGACGGGTACGCGCAGATTTGTGGGGCGTTCCCGGAGTATAAGGTGGGTAAGGTACACGGTAAGATGAAGGCGCAGGAGAAGGACGCGGAGATGCAGCGGTTCGCCAGTGGGGAGACACAAATCCTCGTGGCGACCACAGTGATTGAGGTCGGTGTCAATGTCCCCAACGCCAGTGTGATGGTGATAGAGAACGCCGAGCGGTTCGGTCTCAGTCAGTTGCACCAGCTCCGTGGACGTGTCGGACGTGGTGCGGAGCAGTCGTTCTGTATCCTTGTGACCAAACACGAACTCAGTTCGGACACACGCAAGCGCATCCAGATTATGGTGGACTCCAACGACGGTTTCGAGATTGCCGAGCAGGACTTGAAACTGCGTGGGCCGGGTGATTTGGAGGGAACGCAGCAAAGTGGTATGGCGTTTGACCTGAAAATATCCAATGTGGCGCGTGACGGTCAGATTCTGCAACTGGCGCGTGACGCGGCTACACAGGTTCTCGACGGTGACCCCGAGGAGAAAGAACCGGGGAACGAGATTCTGTGGAGACGGTTGGCGGAACTGCGTAAGACGAATGTCAACTGGGCTGCAATCAGTTGACGGTTTTCAGGTCTGCCCGTGTGGTAATCTTGATATTTCCCCTGTTGCCCTCCACAAGGGCGATGCCGTGTCCGATGGACTCGACCACCGACGCGTCGTCGGTGAATCCGCTGTTGTACTGTTGGTTGTAGGCCTGTCTCAGCAGTGCGGTCTGGAACACCTGTGGTGTCTGCACCAACTTATACTGTGACCGTGGCACCGTGCGGCTTCCCTCGGGCGTGAGTTCCCTCAGTGTCTCGTACACATCAATCACCGGAATGGCGGCTCCCTTGACGGCGGCTGTGTCGTAGCAGCGCGCGATAACCTCTGTGGACACGTACGGACGCACTCCGTCATGTACACCTACAAGGGTACGGCTGTCGTCCACCAGTGCCAGTCCGTTGCGCACTGAGTGAAACCGCTCCTTTCCTCCCTCGGCAACTGTCACTGGCAGTGTGAAGCCGTACTGTATGCACAACTCCCTCCAATAGTCAGTCCAGTCGTGGTGGAGAACCACGATGATTTGCATGGCCGGGTCATACTCGTGAAACCGGTCTATGGTCTGCATGAGTATGGGGCGACCGCCCACAGGCAGGAACTGCTTGGGGATGTCTCCGCCCATCCGCAGTCCCTTGCCGCTCGCCACGATTATCACAGCCTTGTCCATCGCTGTCATTTATAGGGCCATACCATACTTTCCTTCACCGATCCGACTGCCTCCTTGCCCAACAGGTACTCCACAAGGGCGTAGCCGAAGTCGAGTGACGCGCCCGGTCCGTGGCCGGTGATGAACTGTCCGTCCACCTCCACTGTCTTGCCTGTGGGGATGGCTCCTGTCAGTTGGCTCTCGAAACCGGGGTAGCAGGTGGCGTTCATGCCCCTGAGGATGCCCAGATGGCCGTAGACGATGGGGGCGGCGCAGATGGCGGCGAGAGCCTTACCTGCCTTGTAGTGGTTCATGATGATGTCCTGTAGCGGTTTGCAGTCGCGCAGACTGGTGCTTCCCGGCATTCCTCCCGGCATCACCAGCA
Source organism: Candidatus Methanomethylophilaceae archaeon (assembly GCA_963594655.1). Taxonomy (GTDB): domain Bacteria; phylum Bacteroidota; class Bacteroidia; order Bacteroidales; family Bacteroidaceae; genus Colivivens. Next base: position 16,604 of record CAVBFD010000016.1, on the reverse strand, counting down.
TGTCAGCGTCACTGAAGCCGCCCTCCTCCATCAGCATGTCGGCCTTGACGGTCACTCCCGATGCACTCTCCACCAGTTCTGACCCGGTGATTGACACTGTCTTGATGTCTATCGCGTCCGTCCTGCGGCAGACGGTGACGCTGGCGATGGCTTCCGTCTCCTGAAAGCCTGTAGCGAGAAACAGATACACTTTCTTCATTTTACTAATCGTTCTTATGGTTCTTGTTTTCAGTATCTCACCTCTCCGGTCTTGAAGTTGATCTGGAACTCCTCACGGTAGGTGAAGTCACACTTTCCGTCCTTGAAGGTTATGGGGAAGATGATGGTCTTTGAGTTGGGCAGGTCTGGGTCCATCCACCTGTCGCCCACGTACAGGTAAGTCGTCTGCTTCGTCCCTTTCACGGTGAGGATGGAAGCCGCCTGCGTGTCGTAGGCGATGCGGTCGCCTATGTCGGTCAGTCCGCTCCAGTCCTGTGTCATGTGGTGGGATGTGGCCAACTTACACTGGTTGGGATCCCAGCCTGTGCATGCGGACGACAGCATGTAGTAGGTGTCGTCCACCCTCACTATGGCTGGCGCCTCACGTCTCTGTCCCTTGAACAGTTGTGTACACTGCACAGCGTCCAGATAGTCGTCCGAGAGACGGAAGAACCCCAGATGCTGGTTTTCCTCGATGGTCGAGATGAAGTAGGCTGTGCCGTCATTGTCCACGAATACGTTGCAGTCCCTGCTCTTGATGCCGAGCGGCCGTTCCCCCTTGTGGAAGGTGTACGGTCCGGTTATCTTGTCACTGTAGAACACGGCAGCCTCACTGGCTCCGTAGTTCTTGCCCTCCCAGTGGCACCATATCACGTACTTGCGTGTCTTCTTGTTGTACATTATCTTAGGACGCTCGATGAAGCGGTCGGCGCCGAGGGCGGGGTGCGTCACCCCGTTCTCGATGACCTTACCCTCGAACTTCCATGTCTGTAGGTCTTTGGACGAGTACATGTTCACGTCGGGGTTCCACGACTGGCTTCTGTCCTCGCCAATCATGTACCACCTGTCACCCACACGCAGGAAACCCGCTCCGTGCGCCTGCACCACGTTGCCGTCGGTGTCGTACCACAGTCCTCCGTTCCTTATAGTCACCCATCCGGTCGTCTTTGCCGTCACGCATACTGTCAGCAGCAGTAAGGCAAGGGTCGTCTTCAGTCTTCTCATAAATGTTTGCCGTTGAATTATTGACAGGCAAATTTACAACAATCCGTTTGATTGTGCAAGCGCATGGGAAATAAATTAGTATATTTGCATCCGAATCAAATGGAGCTTATGGGTATGAAACATCTTTTATTGTGTCTGGCAGGTGTGATGTGTGGTCTTCAGGCGGTGGCGGATGTGCCGCCGAGGGACAGGCTGCTGGGCAAGCAGGGCAAGGCATGGGTGGAACAGGGAGGCGACCCCTCGCAGTACGACTACAGTGCGTACCGTGAAGCTGATGACCTGTCGGGCTGGGGCTACAGCCACTGGAGCGCAGTCAAGCGCACCGCCAGTCAGGCTACGGCGGCTCTGAAGTCTAAGGGAAGTCCACGGATTCCGGTGATTCTGGTGCAGTTCACTGACCTTCGGTTCTCCGTCCGTGACACGGACAGTGACCTGTGTGACTACTACTCGCTGTTCTTCAACGGCAGGATGGACGGCACGCTCTATGACGTGTCGGGTGGCTATGGATCGGTGCGCGACTACTTCGTGCAGCAGAGTGACAGTCTGTTCATGCCCGAGTTTGTCGTCGTGGGTACTGTGACGCTTGGCAACGGCTACGCCTACTATGGAAGGAACGCCAATGGGGTGCGCGACGCCAATATAAATGAGTTCTATCAGGAAGCGGCTACAGGGGCTACGGCACTGTGGGACGACTGGAGCCGGTTCGACAACGACGGTGACGGTATGGTGGAGACGGTGGTTATCGTCTATGCCGGTGAGGGGGAGAACGCATCCACCGACCCCAATACCATCTGGCCAAAGGAGAAGCGGATGGAAAAGACCTATGGGGGTGTGGACTTCGATGATTTCGTCGTGTGCAACGAGATGTACGGTGAGAAGGGCGACGGCATCGGTGTGATTTGCCATGAACTCAGTCATTCGATGGGTCTGCCAGACCTCTACGATACCGCCTCTGGTGGAACGGGCTACGGACTTGACTACTGGGACGTGATGGATTCGGGGAATTACAACAAGAACGGTTACTGGCCGTGCGGCTACAGTTGTTACGAGAAGGAGTTCATGGGTTGGACCACACTTGAAACCCTTGAATATAATAAGGAGTATGAACTCGAACTCCTGCCGATGAGTGAGGGCGGCAAGGGCTATAAGATTGTCAACCCGGAGAACGAGAAGGAGTACTATATCCTGGAGAACCGTCAGAACACAGGGTGGGACAAGTACATTGCGCGCAGCACCAACTCACACAAAAGCCATGGACTGTTGGTGACGCATGTGGACTACAACTATTACCGCTGGCAGGCCGGTAAGGTGAATGCCAGCAACTACGACCATCAGGGTGTCAGTATTGTCCCTGCGGACGACGAGTTGCTGTCCTTCAACAGTATCGAGCAGACTGAAGAGGGACTGGCGCAGTGGAGGGAGTCGGTACAGGGCGACCCGTTCCCCGGTCTCACTGGCAGGACATCGCTCCTGTCGGGCAGTCAACCCATCTACACCGCCTCAGGGTATCTCCGCCAGCCGATTACCTGCATCGTGGAGCATGAGGACGGGCGCATCACTCTCACCGTGTGCCGTTTCGCGGACGTGGATGCCAACGGACTGGTGGACACGCAGGACGCTTTGAAGGTGTACGACCGTATCCGCTCGTCTGACACCGCCTCACCCTACGAACCCGAGGACGTGAATACTGACGGTACAGTGGACACACAGGATGTGCTTCGTGTCTACGAGTATATGCGTGGGCAGTGAAAAACTGCAGGTGAGCATTTCAAGAAGCCTGTGGATTTGGTTGAAGAGGACTGCCTCCTTCCTTTTGCCCAAAAGACTGCTAACCGTGACAAAATATTGATTTATGAGAGAAAAGGTCAGAGACAGGCTTGAACACATCCTCAAGGTTTGCGATGACTTGCTTGCGGCTAAGGATATGTATGAGTTTGATTCGATAAAGGACAATCCCATTATGTTCTATGGTTTCGTCAAGTTGGCGGAAATTACTTGTTGATTTCAAGAAATTTATACCCATTGAAATGTACCAAATGCTCTGGACTGTCTGCAATCCACACTTCTGTTTCCCATGCAATGTCTTTTGCTTTCTGCTTGAATGCGCTTTTGTTCTCAAAGGCTGTGAAGAAGATGGCTTTTGCCGTACACTTGGATTCCTGTAGTTTCCGTTTCACCTTACGCACACGTACTTCACTCCATTCTCCTGTTGAATGGTACGCCTCTATTAGATACAGAAGATTCTTACTTTTGCTATAAGCCACAACATCAGGCAATTCTTCATGTTCCAACGGAAAGAAATTGATGCTTTGAAGTGCGTCTTTCTCCAAATGTAAGTACTTTTCTTTTGTATCACCGACATAAAACACTTCTGCTCCAAATCCGTATAAAGGTAAGAAGTCTTCAATTATGGCCTTTTGTAAAACATTGTGTTCGCCATATGATAAGTCGATAGTTTTACCTCCAGGCAGAGTTACAGGAACTTTTAGAAGTTCCCTTCGCCTTTCAAGTTCCTCCTTCAATGATTTTGTCTGTTGAAGAAACTCTTCTAAGGATTTCTGCCACAGGCCTGTATTGTGGCATCTGAGTAACTTGGCGAAAGCGGGACTCAATGCATAGCCTCTCGATGGATTGTTTGTCGCTTGTTCTTCTTTGGATGATGAATTGAGGACTATGCCAGCTTCAACTAATAATTTCAGATCCTGACGACGAATGTCATCATAAGACGCGTCTGCGATGTTCTCGCCATAATACTTGTTCTCAAATGCAATTATATCACGAGACCGAAGAAATGTATTGTCTTCGGAAGATTTGGCTTCATTAAACGAACGTTTAATCTGTCCGACAGCCATACATGCTTTTGCCATCCGCTCCAATTTCCTGTCTGTGTTTTCTATAGGAATACCAATCGCCTCAAAGATGTCAAGCAACCTGCACACATGTTTTCCGATATTTGCAGGGGTCGTTTTTATAGTCTTAATATGCATATTCAAAAATTGTTTGAGGAATGATTTGGTTGATGATGTTTTGTGGATCTCGTTGCTCCATGTGGTATGTTTTACGCACGTTTAAAGCTATTTTATATGCCAACAAAGGAGGCACTGCATTACCTATTTGATAATAACGCCGTGTCTCATTGCCTGAGAAACAAAACCAGTCAGGGAAACTCTGGAGTCTTGCCGCTTCTCTGTCTGTAAGTCTTCTGCGTCTGCCATCTTCCAACCTTACACGTTGCATGTCGCTCGTCGCGCCGGCAAGATTTCTGCATGTTATTGTTCTGGCGGGCTTATTGGGATAAAGGTCACGAGGGTTGACGCAGTGTGATTTCTTTTCGTATGATGCAATATACTCATCTTGTCGAGGGGTGAGAATCTTTTCGGCTGGCTCCGGACTAAGCATAGTGTCACCGATTGCTTCTTCTACAGTCGTTTTGCGCAGTTCTATTGTCGGGAATTCAAATTTTGCGCGGTGACCAACGCAGATAAGACGTTCTCGGCTTTGAGGAACCCCATAGTTGACAGCATTCATGATTTTAAATTCCACAACATACCCCAAATGTTGTAACTCTTTCACGATTAGGTCGAGGTACCATTTATGACGTCCAAGCATGTTTGCTACATTTTCAAAGACAAAAACTCTTGGTTGTAATCGTTTTACGGCATCTATGAATATCGGAAAGCCGTCTCGTGCGTCTTCAATGCCCTTTTGATTCCCAAATCTACTAAACGGCTGGCAGGGTGGCCCTCCTATTACAATGTCTATATTCTCCGTTTCTGGATAGTTGAATCCCACTGTCAAAAATTCATTGTGGCACTCTCCACGTAAATTGTTGTTGTATGTTTTAACTGCGTCATCCACCATTTCATAACCGATAGTTCTGAATCCCGCCGCTTCGAATCCTAGCGACAAGCCTCCGCATCCTGCGAACAAATCAAGAACAACGGCTTGCTCTTGAATGTTCGGCTTCAATAGTTTATCAATGTAATTACTGTATTCTGTCATTTATATCGGTCTTTATTCCTTCTGAAATGGTTGTTGAACTTGATTGCACTCACTTGTAAAGTCATGCACGTCACTCTTTCGCCTTGAATGCCATGGCGTAGAGTTTCATCTGTTTTAGCATGGCGAGGAGTCCGTTGCTGCGTGTGGGCGAGAGGTGTTCCGTCAGTCCGATGTCGTGGATGAAGTGGATGTCCGCATTCAGAATCTCGTCGGGCGTGTGTCCCGAAAGCACCCTGATGAGCAGTGTCACGATGCCTTTCACGATGAGGGCGTCGCTCTCCCCTTGGAATGTGATTACCCCACCGTCGTAGTCCGCCTGGAGCCACACTCGGCTCTGGCAGCCGTCGATAAGGTTCTTTTCTGTCTTGTACTCCTCTGGCAGCGGCTTCTGATCGCTTCCCAAATCGATGAGTAACTGGTACTTGTCCATCCAGTCGTCAAAACCGTTGAACTCCTCCGCCACTTCCTGTTGTGCCTCTTCTATAGTCATAATATAGTCCCTTTCCTTAAATTCCTCATTCCTAATTATTAATTCCTCATTCCTCCGTGTAAACCACCTCTATCACAGTCCGCCCTACCGCTTCCAGCGTCCGCTTGTCTATGTTCGATAGGTTGTCGTTGATGGTGTGCCAGGTGGTGCAGAACGAGTCCTCATCCTTGTCACGAGCTATTATGTCGATGCAGGGTATGCCCGACTGGTTTACCTGCACGTGGTCGTCGGTCACCGCACCGCCTCCGCTGTTCCTGAAGAGTTCGCCGTAGCCGAGCCGCTGTGCCTTAGCCCACACCCTGTCCACTATGTTGGGCGCATAGTACATCGAGTACATCTCTTTCTCGAAGATGCAGTCCTGTCCGCCCACCATGTCGAGCAGTATTCCGTAGCGCGCCTTGTAGCCGTCCACATGCCGTTTGCCTGCCCAGTACTGTGAACCCAGACACCAGGTGCTGGAGGTGGACTGCCCCTCCGTCTCGTCCCACTGCGGAGTGCCACAGTCCTCTGCGTCGAAGCAGATGAAGTCGATACCCACTTTAGGGGCTTTCATCTGTATCTGCCTTGCCATCTCCATCATGACACCCACACCGCTCGCTCCGTCGTTGGCCCCGTCGATAGGGGTGCGGTGGTGCTGGCTGTCGTGGTCGTTGTCAGCCCATGGACGTGAGTCCCAGTGGGCGCAGATAAGTATGCGTGAGGGATTGTCGGTGTCGTACGACGCGATGATGTTGCGCATCCTGACCGGAGTCCCGTCGTACAGTTTGCTTTCCGCGTCCTGCAATGTTACCGTAGCCCCGAACTGACGGAACTTGTCGGCGATATAGATGGCGCACGAGTCGTGTGCCGCCGAGTTCATCACCCTCGGACCGAAAGCACACTGTTCAGCCACATAGGTGTATGCGCTGTCCGCATTGAAGCCAGGGGCTACTGGCTGGTAAGCGGTGTCGGTGGCAGTCTTACTTCCACCCCCTCCGCATGACATGAGGGCCAGCATCCCCACAGTATAAATTCCCACTTTATAAATAATGTGTCTCATAGTCTAACTCTTATTTTTAGTCTTGAACCAAACAGCATTGTTTGGTTAATTCCTAATTCCTCATTCCTAATTCCTCATTATTAATTCTTCATTCTTCATTCTTCATTCTCCCTCATCACCCTCAGGAAGTTCTTTCCCCAAATCAGTTCGATGTCCTCCCATGAGTACCGCCTTGCGAGCAGTTGACGGGTGAAGTTGATGAGTTCGCTTGCCGAGTCCAGTCCCGGCACTCCACCGTCACCGTCGAAGTCGGTGCCGATGCCCACATGTTCTATTCCCATCACGTGTATCATATGGTCGAGGTGCTGCAGCGCGTCGTTTATCGTTGCCTGTCCCGAAGTGCGGAGGAAGCCGTTGTAGAACGTAACCTGCGCCACTCCGCCCATAGCCGCCAGTCGCCTCATCTGGTCGTCGGTGAGGTTTCTTGGACTGTTGCAGACGGCACGTGCCGAGGAGTGGCTGCACACCACAGGCTTCCGGCTTATCTCCACCGCATCGTAGAAACTCCTCTCACTGGCGTGGGAGAGGTCCACCATCATCCCTGTGCGGTTCATCTCCCTTATGACAGTCTCACCGAAGGGGGTCACTCCGCCTCCGCCCGACTCGCTCTTCTTCGCCGACCCACAGATGTCGTTGTCACCGTTGTGGCAGAGGGTCATGTAAACCACGCCCCTGTCCCGGAACGCCTGTATGTTGCCCAAGTCCTTGCCTATGGCGTAGCCGTTCTCAATGCCGAGCATGACAGACTTCAGTCCCTCCGCCTTGTTGCGGTAGAGTTCAGCAGGGGTCTTCGCTATCCTCACGTGACCTTCGCACTTGTGTGCCATCATCTCTATGTCCGAGAGGATGCGGTGCGCCTTGTCCGTGGCCTCCAGCAACGACGCGTCGTCCCTCTTCCCCTGTTGCAGGTAAGCCACCATAATCGTCGCGTCGAGGTGTCCCTCCGTCATCTTGTGCAGGTCCACGAGAATCTTGGGGTCACGTCTGCCGAAGTCGATGCCCTCGGAGAAGAACATGGGTGTGTCGCAGTGGGAGTCGAGCGAGAGGATATGTGAGTGCAACCGCTTCGCCTCGTTGAACGACCGCGCCTCGTCCACCAACCATCCGAACAGCGGTTCCATCGACTTGTCTCCGTTGAGGCAGAAGCACTCGGGATGCCACTGCACACCGATGACCGACCTGAAAGCCGACGACTCCATCGCCTCAATCAGTCCGTCGCTGCTCCGCGCGCAGACCCTGAAGTCCTTCGGCACGGTCTTCACCGCCTGGTGGTGGAACGAGTTGACCGCCAGTCGTCCGGTTCCGAAGAGTCGGCGCAGCACTGTGCCTTCTTCAGTCTCCACAGTGTGCGAGGCGATACCCCTGTCCAAGTCCTGGCTGTGCTTCACCGTCGCTCCCGTGTCCTGCGTGTAGATGTCCTGATACAGCTCACCGCCCAGGGCGGCCGCAATTATCTGGATGCCGCGGCAGATGCCCAGCATCGGAATCTGACGGTCGTACGCCATCCGTGCCATGAGCAGTTCCTGCCTGTCCCGCTCGGCGTTGATACTGTGGAGTGCGGGCAGCGGCTCCTCTCCGGTGAACAGGGGGTTGATGTCGCCCCCTCCGCTGAAGATGATGCCGTCGAGACTGTCCAGCTGGTCAGCCAGTATGTCCGTCTCCTTGTACGGAGGTATGACCACCGGAATCCCACCGGAAAGCAGCACCGAACGGTAGTAGCCCTCTGCCAGTGTGCATGTCTGGTCGCTGTAGTTGCCTGTGATGCCTATCACCGGTCTCGCCTGTCTCTCCGGCGGTGTGGAGTTGAGAGTGCCGTAGACGGCTTTCCAATCGAATGAATCAACCATATCGTGTTGTCGTGAACAATAATTCGTGCAAAGATACGAATTAGTTGATGATTATTTACTAACTTTGCCGCATAAAATATGTAACAAGGTGATGAAAAGAACAGTCGCAACATACGTGTTGCTGGTTTTGTGTTCGGTTGTGCCTACAAGTGTGGCGGCACAGAAGAACCACTCGTTTCAGGTGATGAAGAATCTGGACATCTTCAATAGCATGTACGTCGCGCTCGACACGTACTACGTTGACTCGCTCGACGCTGACAAACTGGTAGAGACCGGCATCGACGCCATACTCAGGTCGCTCGACCCCTACACGGAGTACTATGCCGAAGAGGACGAGGGCGACCTCAAGATGCTCACTCAGGCCAAGTACGGCGGTGTGGGCAGTCTCATCCGTATGAGGAAAGACTCCACGGTGGTCATTGCCGAGCCTTACGCCGGTATGCCCGCCGCCGAGGTGGGACTGCAGGTGGGGGACGTGCTGCTGAAAATCGACAATGCAGACCTGAAGGGGAAGAACACCTCCGAGGTCAGCGACCTGCTGCGCGGTGAACCCGGATCCACCTTCGTGCTGAAGTACCGGAGAGTTGGTGAGGACAAGACGCGTGAAGTGAAGATAACGCGCAGGAACATCAAGCTCCCGGCTGTGGCCTACTATGGGGTGGTGCGCGGCCACGGCTACATCAACCTCAGTCAGTTCACCAACGACTGTTACGACGATGTGCGCAAGGCGTTCGTCATGCTCAGGCAACAGGGGATAAAAGACATCATACTCGACCTCCGTGGAAATCCGGGAGGTTCACTCGACCAGGCTGTGAAGATAGTGAACCTGTTCGTGCCTAAGGGTGTCACCATAGTGGAGACACGCGGCAAGGTCAAGACAGGCAACTCCACGTACAAGACCAGTGACAACGCGCTCGACCCCGAGATTCCGATAGTGGTACTTGTCAACAACTCCTCCGCCTCCGCCTCTGAAATCGTGGCCGGCAGCATCCAGGACCTCGACCGTGGAGTGGTTGTCGGTTCGAGAACCTACGGCAAGGGACTCGTGCAGTCCATCCGTGAACTGTCCTACCACGGCAACCTGAAACTGACCACCGCCAAGTACTACATACCGAGCGGACGCTGCATACAGGAGATTGACTACAAGTTGAAGCGCCATGAGGGGACCGACAAGGCGGAATCAGCCGCCGACAGCGTGTTCCACACCGCCGGAGGCAGGGTGGTGTACAGCGGCAAGGGTATCGCCCCGGACGTGGAGGTCCACCACGACACTGTACCCAACATCGTGCTTTACCTCTCCAACGACGACGTGCTGATGGACTACTGCATCAGGTACGCCCGGACACACCCCGCTCCAGCTTCGGTGGACGACTTCACCTTTACCGACGAGGACTATGCAGAGTTCAAGCGTATGGTGCTGGAGAGTGGGTTTACCTACGACCGCCTGAGCGACAAGCGGTTGCAGGACTTGAAGAAGGTGGCGCAGTTCGAGGGCTACTATGAGGACGCAAAGGCGGAGTTCGACGCGCTGGAGGCAAAGTTGGAGCACAACCTGTCAGCGGAACTCGACCGCCACGAGAAGTCGCTCCGGCCGCTCATCGCCTGTGAGCTTGTCAAACACTATTTCTTTCAGGCCGGCAGCATCCGTGAATCGCTGAAGGACGATCCCGACGTGGAGAAGGCGGCTGAGATTCTGGAAAACAGGGACGAGTACGACAGGATTCTGAAAGGAGAGTAAACGCGCGAAGTAAACGAAAGAAAATAAGCAGACAATGAGGAACAGTAAACTCTACAAGGCAAACCGCACGTTCATGTGGACCAACATCATGCTCGGACTGGTGGTGGTGATTCTGGTGTTTGTCATGGCCTTCCTTTTCGGGTGGATAGTCCTGTAAAACGTAACACCATTGTAACACCATTGTAACAGTCGGGAAACCGCCGCACGCTACCTTTGCCGCCGTATTTCAGAACAAAACCATTACAAGTCTATGGACAACGACAAGAAAAAACGGATACTGGTGGTTGACGATGAAGTCGACCTCTGCGAGATACTGCGGTTCAATCTGGAGACTGAGGGCTACGAGGTGGACACGGTCTTCTCGGGCGAGGAGGCGCTCGGCAGACAACTCTCCGCATACGACCTCATCCTGCTGGATGTCATGATGGGCGGCATCAGCGGTTTCGAGACAGCCAGTCGCATACGCAGGGACAACCGTACAGCCAGTGTTCCTATCGTGTTCCTCACAGCCAAGGGAACGGAGAACGACCGCATCACAGGTTTCAACATAGGGGCGGACGACTACATAGCCAAACCGTTTTCCATCCGTGAGGTGATACTGCGGGTGAAGGCGGTACTCAGACGTACCGAACAGCCGACGGAGACAGCGGTGACAACTGCGGCGTGCGTACTGAGGTACGAGGGACTGGCGGTTGACCTGGAACGCAAGACGGTGTCGGTGGACGGCATTGGCGTGGACTTCACCAAGACCGAGCTGGGCATCCTCCGCACACTGCTCGAACACAAGGGACATGTCTTCTCGCGCGACGACCTCATCATGAGGGTGTGGCCCACCGATGTAATCGTTTCCGACCGCACCGTCGACGTGAACATAACACGTCTGCGCAAGAAACTGGGCAGGTACGCCGACTGTCTCGTCACACGCACCGGCTTCGGCTATTGTTTCGACGCATGAGACCATTTACTCCGTGAACCCGGCACTGAGGGTTCCGGAATTCTTTACATACAAGACACTCCATTATGGCAAAACGGGTATCCATCGGCAACAAGCTCTACCTGAGCGTGTTGTCACTCTTCCTCATCTTCGCCCTCGCTTTCATCGTGTTCCAGCAGCACCGCGAACGGCAGTACAAGATAGAGACACTCAACCTGCGGCTGCAGGACTTCAACGACAAGCTGCACGAGGCGTTGGACGTGCCGGACTCCTGTCTTCAGGCACGGTTGCAGGACTACCTCGACAATCACCACCTGCTGCACGACCTGCGTGTCACCCTCATACGCACCGGCGGTTCCGTCTTGTTCGACAATGTGCAGAAAAACATCGCGGCGATGGGCAACCACGGAAAACGGCCCGAGATAGTGGAGGCCCTTGCCAAAGGCAACGGATCCACTGTAGACCGTAACAGCACGACCCTCGGGCGGGACTACTTCTACAGCGCGACCTACTATCCCGGAGACGGCTACATCATACGGTCTGCCCTGCCATACAACCTCGACTTGGCTAAGAACCTGCAGACCGAACAGCACTACCTGTGGCTTGCCTTGGCAGTCATGCTCCTGCTGACAGTAGTGCTTTACCGTTTCATCCACAGACTGGGACGCAACATAACCAAACTCAACAGTTTCGCCGCGCAGGTGAGTCAGACCCCCTCGCTCGTGGGCGAGGACTGGGAGGCGGTGCTTAGCGGTTTCTCCAACGACGAGTTGGGCGACACAGCCGAGCGCATAGTGAAACTCTACGTCACGCTCCAGCGCACCCAACAGGAGCAGGGCATCCTCAAACGGCAGTTGACACAGAACGTGGCACACGAACTGAAGACACCTGTGGCGAGCATACAGGGTTATCTGGAGACCATCATAGAGAACCCGAAAGTGGACGACACCACACGCCGCCTCTTCCTCGAACGGTGCTACTCGCAGAGCAAACGGCTCACGTCCCTGCTTGCCGACATGTCGATGCTCAACACCATCGACGACGGGGCAAGGATGATGTCGTTCGAGACTGTGGATGTGGCGGATCAGATACACACCATCGAGAAGGAGTGCCAGTTCGCCCTCGAACAGAAGAAGATGACCATGACGGTGGACATCCCCGGACACATGCTGATACGTGGCAACGGCAGCCTCCTCTACAGCATCTTCCGTAACCTTACCGACAACGCCATCGCTTACGCCGGAACAGGCACCCGCATAACGCTTGTCAGTAGGGTGTCGGGCAAGACAAAGCAGGGCGGTCACCCCACCTATCACTTCGTCTTCAGCGACAACGGAGTAGGGGTAGACCCTGTTCACCTTCCGCGCCTGTTTGAACGGTTCTACCGTGTTGACAAAGGGCGCAGCCGTCTGATGGGCGGCACTGGACTGGGACTTGCCATCGTGAAGAATGCGGTACTGCTCCATGGGGGACAGATAAGCGTGAGGAACCGTGAGGGCGGAGGACTGGAGTTCGACTTCACCCTGTCCGGTTGCAGTATCTCCTGACGCATTGTAACAATATTGTAACATCTCTGCAAAAACCGTGTAATCACGCCTTCCTAATTTTGCCTCCGTAAATAATAATCGTAGAATACAGTTTTTTATGGAGACAATCTATCTTTGCATCGTCATCTTCCTCATCTGTCTGGCCGTGTTCGACCTGTTCGTGGGAGTCAGCAACGATGCGGTCAATTTCCTGCAGTCGGCAATCGGCGCCCGTGTCGCCAAGTTCCGCACAGTGCTGATAATAGCCTCGTTCGGAGTGCTTCTGGGTGCAGTCCTCTCATCGGGCATGATGGATGTGGCGCGGCATGGCATCATGATGCCGGCACAGTACTCGTTCCATGAGGTGATTACCATTCTCCTTGCGGTGATGGTGGCTGACGTGCTAATCCTTGACGTGTTCAACTCCCTCGGTATGCCTACCTCCACCACCGTCTCGCTCGTCTTCGAGCTGCTCGGCGGTACGGTGATGCTCGCCATACTGAAAGTGGCTGGCGACCCGTCGCTCGATTACAGCATGTTGCTCAACTCTGATAAGGCCTTGCAGGTGATTATCGCCATCTTCGTGTCCGTAGCCATCTCCTTCGTTGTAGGTATGGTGGTCATGTGGATAAGCCGCGTGGTGTTCACGTTCAACTACAGCAAGCACTCACGCTACTCAATCGCCATCTTCGGTGGCATCGCCTTCACCGCACTGAGCTACTTCATTTTCATGAAGGGTGTGGGAGCGAGTCCTTACCTGCCGACACACATACGTACATATATAGAGGAGAACACCAACATGTTGTTGGGACTGACCTTCATCGGATCCACCATACTGATGGAGCTGCTCCACCTGTGCCGTGTCAACATCTTCCGTTTTACAGTACTGATGGGTACTTTCGCCCTTGCCATGGCGTTCGCTGGCAACGACCTCGTAAACTTCATTGGAGTGCCGCTTGCCGGACTCGACTCTTATCAGGATTATGTGGCAAATTCCAACGGACTCAGCATCGATGAGTTCAAGATGACCTCTCTCATGGAGAGCGCGAAGACACCGCCCCTCTATCTCATAGTGGCCGGTATCATCATGGTAGTCACCATGGCTACGTCCAAGAAGGCCCACAACGTCATAAAGACATCCGTAGACCTGTCACGTCAGGACGAGGGCGACGAGATGTTCGGTTCGAGCAGGGCCGCGCGTTCGATTGTGCGTATCAGCCAGAACACCATCGAGTCGGTGACACGCCTCGTGCCTCCGAGAGTGCGCCAGTGGGTTGCGGGACGGTTTGACACCAACAGTGTGGAACTGGTGGACGACAAGGCCGCATTCGATGTGGTGCGCGCTGCGGTCAACCTCGTCATCGCTTCCATGCTCATAACCTTCGGTACAAACCACAAGTTGCCCCTGTCCACCACCTACGTCACCTTCATGGTGGCTATGGGTACGAGCCTTGCCGACAGGGCGTGGAGTCGTGAGAGCGCGGTGTTCCGTGTGACGGGCGTACTCAGTGTCATCGGTGGTTGGTTCATCACCGCTGGAGCCGCCTTCATCACCTGCGCAATCGTGTGCCTCTGCATGTGGTTCGGCGGTCCGATAATACAGGGACTGTTCATGGCTCTTGTCATCGCCGTACTTATCTACAGCAATATCCAGTACAAGAAGAAGCAACTCAAGGGACAGGAAGACAACAGCTTCCAGTTGATGATGCGCACCCGTGACCCCGAACTCGTATGGGAGATGTTGCGCAAGCACGTCCGCATCACACAGTCTCGGGTCTGCGCCTATACCCTGGAGCAGTACAACAACATCATCGAGGGCTTCTGCACACAGAGGATAAAGACCCTGAGGCGTTCCGACAGGGACATGAAGAGGGAACTCGATGAGTTCAAGAAACTGCGCAGACAGGAGATGCTTGGACTGAAGAAAGCTCCTATGGCAATCGCCATCGAGCGCAACACGTGGTTCCATGTTGGCGCGAATGCCGACCAGCAGTTCATCTATACCCTCCGCCGTATGCTCTCGCCTATCATTGAGCATGTGGACAATAACTTCACCCCGGTTCCGGAACTCTACGTGGAGGAGTACGACCAGATACGCCACCGTGTCAACGAACTGATGAAGATGACTTGTGAGGAGATAGAGACTGGACGCTACGAGCAGTACCGTGACGTGCTGGCTGAGGCGGACAACTGCAAGGACGAGCTGTCACGCATCCGTAAGTTGCATATCAACCGTATGCAACAGAGCCGTGGAGTCAAGGACTTGCAGGTAGACATGGTGTACCTCAACATCCTTCAGGAGACACAGCAGCTTCTCAGCGTCATGCGTCACCAGTTGCGGTCAGCGAAGAAGTTCATGGAGTGATTCCAATTTTGAAGAATCCTGTGTCAAGCGTTGCTTGACCCTGAATATGAAAGTCCTGATGATGGCAAGCATCATCAGGACTGTTTTTTTTTATCTATCCCACGTCAGTGGCGTCCTATACTCTCTTTCCCAACTCATAAGCCTCCTGCAACTTGTCGTTCCCTTCTATAGACCGGGGAGCGTCAACGCCTCCGCAGAAGAGTGTGCCAGCCAGTCGGCTCTTGGGATAGCAGTCTATCCAACCAGTGAGTCCCGCTTCGGCCCGCTTCGGCACTTCGGGTTCGTCTTCAGCCGCAGTGGTGATCATATACACGTTACGGAACTTATAGTCCAGCGAGTACATGGCGTTCATGCGGTCGATGAGTACCTTCATCTGTCCGCTCATCTCGTAATAGTAGATTGGTGTTGCCCAACAGACCACATCAGCGTTCAGCACCTTCCGCATGATGTCGTTGGCGTCATCGTCAATGACACATCGGCCCAACTTTTGGCAACCCATACAGCCCTTGCAGAACGCCAGTCGTTTGCCTCGCAACGAAACCTTCTCCACCTCATGTCCGGCAGCCCGGACACCTTCCACAAACTTGTCAGCGAGCATGTCGCTGTTTGAACCAGCACGGAGGCTGGTTGAGATTACGATAACTCTTTTCATATTGTCCTGTTATGATTTGAAAGCGAAGTTACAATCATTTGTTGAGAATGGCAAATGATTGAAAAAAAACTATATTACTCCCTATTATCCGAAATACAGCGTCCTCGTTTATCTGTGGGGGTTCATCTTGCTCATTCCGTCCGCATGGATCATATCCGAGCTCCAGAAGGCCATACAGCGACGCTTGCCCCGCTGCCTAGTCATTCTATCCTCCACTCCAGCGTGTTCACCCCATCCTTCAGCATGAAGGACATGCCGACCTTCACCACAGGCTTGTCCTTCAACTTGAAGGCGTCGGCATAATGTTTCGCCTCAATCTGGGCGATGGCATCCTCCACACTGCCGTTCAGTTTCAGTTCCATCACGTATATGGTGGTTGCCGTTTCGAGGGTGATGTCGATGCGTCCCTTGGCTGTGTGCTGCTCCACCTGTATGCGGTGACCGGTAAGAAGGGCGAAGATGATGTAGAGTGTCTGCTGCCAGTGTCCCTCGTAGTTGGTGTTGTCGCAGTAAGGCACGGTGGCGAGGAAGTCAGAGAGCAACTGCAAACCGCCTTCGATGTCTCCACGCCTTATCAACGCCGCCATCCTCGCTATCGCCGTGCCGCCCTTGGCGGACTGGCGGCCAAGGTAGTGGGGCAGGAGCGAACCGTACAACCCCGCCCTTATCTCGTTGTTTGGAAGGGCCAATTCATAGAGATTGCTTTCCTCATCGTAGTCCTTGATGGTCATATAACCGCTCTGGTAGAGCAGCGGCATGATGGTGGTCATCGTCTCCGTGGCGGCGTCAAACTCCTCCTTGGCCACCC
>CAVBFD010000015.1:9523-42504 GCA_963594655.1 Candidatus Methanomethylophilaceae archaeon | reverse complement strand
CATTTTGACTGAGAAAAAGTTGTCCGCAAATTGGAAATCAGCAACTTATATTTTTAGGTATACATACATGTCAAAGTCAGGTGTGCGCGGTCGGAGAAAAAGTGGTAAGTTTATTGATTTACAAAATATTCCAAATATACCTGATGTTCGGGAATAACTCCTTGCAACACGATATTTCCGTATCCGGCAATAGTAAAACCATTATTGATATACAGATTTATTGCCGGTTTATTTTCCGCATAGGTATCAATTCGAATCACTTCAAAGTGCTGCTCCTTTGCAAACGATTTCGCAAAATCGAGCATTTTGGTCGCATATCCTTTTCCCGCCTTGTCAGGAGGTATGCACAGTGTATGAATGACCAGTACCTTTTCAGGAACGGCAGCGTATTTCCACTGAATATCTGCATATTCAGCAGCCTGATCGCTATTTAATACCATGCTTCCACATATCTCATCGTCATTTTCGATGACATACATCGTATTTGCTGCAATATTTTTTCGTGCAGTCTCTTTTGTCGGATACAAATTAAGTTGCCAGTTTGAATTACTGCCATATATCTGTTCATATTGCAACAGACGGGCATAAGTATCAGAAATTCTTAAGAGGTCTCTATTTAATGCCATCCGAACAACATACGTTTTTTGAGAAATGCGACTGTGTTTCATAATGAGGAATAATCTTGTTTTGTTATCATATTGGTGTGTTGCTGCTTAAGCGTCAATCACAACCATTCCTAAATGCGGAACAACTGGTCCATCGTCACCTCGTTCTGCACAATGTTGTAATAGTTGTTGTGCGTTACGCCGTTTGTGGTCACCATGACGAGGTGGATGGTGCGTTTGTCCCTCGAAACTTTCCCGAGTGGAATCAAAAATTGAATTCTACCATAAATCCGCTGCAAATATACCAACAAATACTCTATTCTCAGCGGAAAGTGGTGTTTGTTTTGGTGTTTCCGCTGAGAATAGCCTACTATTGACGTTGACGGCAAACTCCGATTGCCGATTTCAGGAGGTCCCTGAATATGCGATTTCCCATGGTTATCCACACTGCCTCGTGATTTTTTTTGTACCTTTGCAGAACAAATCAATTATGTATAACACAAGAATAGAAACAGAAGAGGATTATGTTGGGAAATTACTGGTTTGAGTGCAAGGTGGAGGCGGAGAAAGCCGTGGAGGGCGGACTGAGCAAGAAGTTCAAGGAATCTTACCTTGTGGACGCGCTCAACTTCACTGACGCCGAGGCGAGAATCACAAAGGAGATAGCTCCGTTCTGCAGCGGCGCGCTTGATATAAAGAACATCACACCGGCTAAGATTGACGAGTTGTTCATCAACACGGCTGACGATGCGGACAAATGGTATAAGGTGAAGTGCAACTTCATCACACTCGATGAGAAGACACAGACGGAGAAAAGATCGTCACACTACATGCTGGTACAGGCGGCCAACTTCCGTGGGGCTCTCGACCGTTTCGAGGAAGGTATGAAGGGAACGATGGCGGACTATGAGGTGGCTGCGATACAGGAGACAAGTCTGCTCGACGTGTTCCCCTTCGAGGTTAAAGGAGACAATCAGGATGACATGCATACAGACAACACTGAGGCAGCTGCGGAGTGAGCTTCTGAACACAGGGGCAAGACTCGTGGCAGTGTCCAAATACCATCCTGCCGAAGCCATACGCGAGGCTTACGATGCGGGACAGAGGGTGTTTGGAGAGAGTCATGTGCAGGAACTGGATGTGAAGCGGAAGGAACTGCCGTCTGACATCGAGTGGCACTTCATCGGACACCTGCAGACCAATAAGGTGAAGTACATCGTTCCGTACGTCAGTCTCATCCATGCGGTCGACTCCATGAAACTGCTCAGGGAGATTGACAAGCAGGCCGGAAGGGTGGGGCGTACGGTGGACTGTCTGCTGCAACTGCATGTGGCGCGGGAGGAGACGAAGTTCGGTTTCCTTCCCACAGAACTGCTCGACACTTTGCAGGAGGGTGAGTACAGGCGATTGGATCATGTGAGAGTCAGGGGACTGATGTGCATGGCCACCAATACCGATGATGAGGCCCAGATACGGAGCGAGTTCCGGCTGGCACGCAAGACATTCGAAGAAGTACGTGAACGGTTCTTCCACGGTGAAGAGAGTTTCAATGAGCTGTCGATGGGCATGAGCGACGACTACCGCATAGCGCTTGAGGAGGGTAGTACCCTCGTGCGTATCGGCAGTATGATTTTTGGTCCACGCGACTACAGCGCACGGCAATAACATATACGCGACTATAACAACACAACACACAAACACAGACACATGAAAGCGTTTTTAGACAACAAGAGGGATGCGGCGCGTGAGATAGCAAGGAAGTATAATGTGAAGATGGGCGTCGAGTCCGTCAGTATGCTGTCCGAGATGCTGCAACCTGTACATTTCCGTCACCGTACACTCATACTGGATGCGGGGGATGTAAGTGCGGATATGCTCTACCTCGTGAGGGGACTGGTCAGACAGTACCATACGGAGGACGACGGGACGGACAGCGTGGTGGACATAGTGCATGAGGGCGACATGCTCGTGTGTAACGAGAGCCTCTTCGCCGGCCAACCGTCCCGACTTAAAGTGCAGACTCTGGAACCGACCTACGCCTACGGGATGAACTACAAGTACTTCAAGAACCTTGCCTCGGAGAACAAGGAAGTCAGTACACTGCTGTTCGCCATAATGGAATCGGTAATAATAAAGAAAGAGGAAATATACAACCTGCTCGACGAATCGCCCATCAACAAGTACCTTGCCCTCATGAAGAGGGACAGTGAGGTCATCAGACGCACTCCACTGAAGTACGTGGCGTCATATCTGAGGATGGCTCCCGAGACACTGAGCAGGGTAAGAAACACAATAAACAAACGTGAAAGCGGTAATACTTGACGCAGGGACAGTCAGCCACGGTGACTTGTCGTGGAGTCCACTGGACGAACTTACGGAGTTGACAATCTTTGAACGCACGTCTCCCGACGAGGTGTGGGAGAGGTGTTGTGGATGTGACATTGTACTGACCAACAAGGTGGTACTTGACGCAGGGGTACTTGCCGGGTTGCCACAACTCAAGTACATAGGGGTGCTGGCTACAGGATATAATGTGGTGGACCTTGAGGCGGCCGGACTCCGTGGCGTGGTAGTGACCAACATTCCGGCGTACAGTACTGATAGTGTGGCGCAGATGGTGTGGGCGCATGTCCTCAACATAACGAACAGGGTAGGGTATTATGCCGAAGCCGACAGGAAGGGCAGGTGGACGGACTCTCCGGATTTCTGCTACTATGACTTCACTCACACGGAACTGGCCGGTAAGGTGTTCGGCATTGTGGGTCTTGGACACACGGGAATGGCTGTGGCAAGGATTGCCAAGGCGTTTGGCATGAAGGTGATGGCTTTCTCGTCGAAGGACAGTCTGCCAGAAGGCATAGAGAAGGCTGACATGGACACCCTCTTTAGGGATGGCGACGTGTTGAGTCTGCACTGTCCGCTTACTGAAAGCACAAGGGGACTGGTCAACAGCCGGCGGCTTGGTCTGATGAAGCCTACAGCCATACTCATCAATACCAGTCGCGGTCTGGTGGTGGATGAGGCTGATGTGGCGCGCGCCCTCAATGAAGGTGTGATTGCCGCCTATGGGGCGGACGTGCTGTCTTCAGAACCCCCTTCAAAAGACAATCCGCTGCTCACTGCCCGCAACTGTTTCATCACCCCTCATGTCGCATGGGCGACCAAAGAGTCGAGGGTGCGGCTCATTGACACGTGCATCGGGAACGTGAAGGCGTTCATGGACGGAAAACCACGGAATGTGGTAAACTGACATCTCACAGACCACGTTATAAATCAAACATGGCGGTTTCCTACTGGAAGCCGCCATGTTACTTTACTGAAGTCCGTCCTTATTCCGCGCTTACTGGAATTGTGTCCACTCTCAACTGGTGGCGTCCGCCGGCAAACTCGGTGGAGAAGAACTCGTCGAGACACTGGCGGCACACGTCCTCGGTGATGAACCTGCCGGGGAAGACAATCACGTTGGCGTTATTATGCTCACGTATGAGGTGGGCTATCTCAGGTCTCCACACCAGTCCGGCACGGATGCCCTGGTGCTTGTTGAGGGTCATGCTGATTCCCTCGCCACTGCCGCACATGGCAATGCCCGGGTAAACCTCTCCCTTCTCAATGCCCTCTGCCAGGGCGTGTCCGTAGGTGGCGTAGTTGCAACTCTCCTCGGAGTATGTGCCGTAGTCCTTGTACGCGTAGCCCTTCTCTTCGAGGTATTTCTTCACGAACTGCTTCAACTGGAATGCGGCGTGGTCGCTCGCTATTCCCACTGTCTTTATCTCCATAATGTAATGCTTGCCGGTTCTCAGTCCCGACCGTTTGTTTTTATCGTTGATGTTTCAGTTATTTGTCGAGGTCAATGATGGTGTACCCGGTAGTGCCGAGTCCTATCTTCTCCGCATGTTCCACAATGTGTTCGCCGTGGAGCTGCTTTATGCGTCCTTGCAGTGGACGCGAGTCGTCGCCCGGCTTGTCCGTGTGGTTGAAGATGATGTCAAGGCAAGCCTTGTCGAGTGCCACCGGGTCGGTTGACGCCAGTATCCCGACATCCGCCAACTTTGGGTCTTGTGGGTTTCCGTTGCAGTCGCAGTCAATCGACATGTTGTTCATCACGTTGATGTACAACACCTTTCCGCCGAAATAATTATGCACCGCCTGTGCCGCCGCGGCCATGGACTCAGTGAACGAATCCTGGTTGTTGTTGCCCCAAGGGTTCTGTTCGCTCTTCCCGGCAGAGTGGATGTAGGCCTTGCCGCTCTTGGACGCGACACCGATGGACGCGTTCTTCAGGACTCCGCCGAAGCCACCCATCTGGTGACCCTTGAAGTGCGCGAGGTTGATCATGAAGTCATAGTTGGCAAGGTGTGACCCAACGATGTCGTACTTTATCCATGTGGAGTCCGTCACGGGTATCTTCATGTCACCTTCCTCGTCCATGATGTCCACCTTGGCAATCTTGTCGAACCCGCGTTCTGCTATCGCCCTTCGGTGGCTTTCGGTGTCGCTCCTGTTACCTCCGTATGCGGTGTTGCACTCCACGATGGTGCCTTTCACCTTCTTTACTAGCGGTTCGATGAACTCAGGGCGCAGGTAGTACGTGCGCGCCGACTCTCCGGTGGAAATCTTCACAGCCACCTTGCCTTTGGCCTTCACGCCAAGCGACTTGTAGATTTTCACCAACGATTCCGGAGTGATTTCCTTTGTGAAGTACACCTTTGACTGGGCGAACGCCCCTACGGACGCGATGCCCAGCATCGCAATGATAAATACCCGTTTCATAGTTGTCTGTTCCTGTTTGTCTCGCAAAGATACGAAAATAATCGGTTACGTTGACAACTCATCCTCCATTTATTGGCGAACGGTGCGGATTTTGTGCGGTGTACAGGTGCAAACACAAAAAAAGAAGGCATGTAAATCTACATGCCTTCTTTTTTATCCGGTTTAACCGCTTATGCGTTAACCTTAGCCATGTGGGCGATGAGTTCGAGAACCTTGTTAGAGTAACCGATCTCATTGTCGTACCAGCTGACAACCTTAACGAATGTGTCAGTGAGGGCGATACCTGCCTTAGCGTCGAAGATTGAAGTAAGAGTGCAGCCAAGGAAGTCAGATGAAACGACTGCCTCGTCAGTGTAACCGAGTACACCCTTGAGTTCGCCTTCAGAAGCCTCCTTCATAGCGGCGCAAATCTCGTCGTACTTAGCTGGCTTTGCGAGGTTGACAGTAAGGTCAACAACTGAAACGTCAAGAGTAGGAACACGCATTGACATACCAGTCAGCTTGCCGTTGAGTTCAGGGATAACCTTACCCACAGCCTTAGCCGCGCCTGTTGAAGACGGGATGATGTTGCCAGAAGCGGCACGGCCACCACGCCAGTCCTTGAGAGACGGACCGTCAACAGTCTTCTGAGTAGCTGTTGTAGAGTGAACAGTTGTCATCAAACCGTCAGTGATACCGAACTTGTCGTTCAACACCTTTGCGATAGGAGCGAGACAGTTAGTGGTACAAGAAGCGTTTGAAACGAACTGAGTTCCCTTAACGTACTTGTCGAAGTTAACGCCGCAAACGAACATTGGAGTGTCGTCCTTTGAAGGAGCTGACATAACAACGTACTTAGCGCCGGCCTCGATGTGTGCCTGTGCCTTCTCCTTAGTGAGGAAGAGACCTGTAGACTCAACTACGTACTCTGCGCCTACTGCGTCCCACTTCAGGTCAGCAGGGTTGCGCTCTGCGGTCACGCGGATTTTCTTGCCGTTTACGATAAGCTGAGAGTTCTCAACGTCAGCCTCGATTGTGCCGTCGAACGCACCGTGCATAGTGTCATACTTGAGCATGTATGCAAGGTAGTCTACTGGACAGAGGTCATTGATACCTACAATTTCGATGTCTTTACGGTTCTGTGCTGCACGGAAAACAAAGCGACCGATACGGCCAAATCCGTTAATACCAACTTTTGTTGCCATTTTCTTTGTAAATTAAATTATTAAATAAAGTTCCTATAATAATATGTCCTATTCAGTCACTAACCACAGTTGCAATAATTCTTTGACGCTGTACACGCCGCACACAGCAGCACTGACAACACGATGTAAAGTATATTGACTGTGTGATGTTTCATAATCTCGAATCGTTACTCTTTTCGGTTTGCAAAGATACACATTTAATGAAAGGGGTGTCACTCGGAAGGCGGTTTTTTTTGAAAAGGACAATCACTTTCCACGTCAAGCAAGTGATTTGCCATATCCGTTAAACAAAAAATCAACATTCCCCGAGTCCTTCTTGTGGGAAAATGACTACCTTTGCGCTGTCAAACCGCAGGGGCGGTCTCTGCGGAACACCAACAACAGTAATCAGATAGACAAACAATGAAGCAGTTTATTCAAGAGTTCAAGGCCTTTGCCCTGAGGGGTAACGTGATGGATATGGCTGTCGGTGTCATCATCGGCGGCGCGTTCGGCAAGATAGTGTCATCGGTGGTGGGCGACATCATTATGCCTCCGATCAACTTCCTGCTCTCCGGTGCGAACACAGGCAACTCCAAGTGGGTTCTCAGGGATGCGGCGGCGGAGGTTACCGACGCGGCCGGCAATGTGGTTGCACCTGCCGTGGCCGAGATTTCCATAAACTATGGGGCTTTCATCCAGAACTGTATCGATTTCATTATCATAGCCTTCATCATATTCCTTATGGTCAAGGGCATAAGTAAACTTGCCAGTATCCGCAAGAAGGAGGAGGAAGAGGCGAAGGCACCTGCCGCTCCAAGTAAGGAAGAGTTGCTGCTGACGGAAATCAGAGACCTGCTGAAGGAACAGAAGAAATGATATTAAGGAGCGGACACGGACTGTTTTGGACTTGAAAACGAAAAATATGTGATTATCCGCACCTTGTTTCATTGAATATTCCTAACTTTGCACCGTTTTTTGGAAAAACAGACAATATCAAAATGAAAGTAGTAAATACTGTCTCTGATTTGAAAGCTATACTCGGCGCTTTCAAAAAAGACGGAAAATCAGTAGGACTTGTTCCCACAATGGGCGCTTTGCATGCGGGGCATGCGTCTCTCGTGGGCCGCAGCCTGAGGGAGAACGATGTCACGGCGGTGAGCGTCTTCGTCAATCCCACACAGTTCAACGACAAGAATGATTTGGCCAACTATCCGCGCACGGTCGATAAGGACTGTGAACTCCTCTCGTCGATACTCGACAGTGTGAGGGGCGGGGAGGGACACTCGGGCAGTGAACTGCTTGTGTTCGTGCCTTCAGTGGAGGAGGTGTATCCCGAGCCGGACACACGCTCGTTCAGTTATCCTCCCACCGACGAGGTGATGGAGGGGCAGTTCCGCCCGGGACACTTCAACGGAGTGTGCCAGGTGGTAAGCAAACTGTTCATGATGGTTGAGCCGGACAGGGCTTACTTCGGGGAGAAGGACTTCCAGCAGATTGCGGTCATCAAGCGTATGGTGGCCGACAAGAAGTTCCCTCTTGAAATCTGTCCTTGTCCCATCGTGAGGGAGACCGACGGACTGGCTCTGTCGAGCCGCAACAGTCTGTTGTCCGCTGACGAGCGTAAGACCGCACTTGCCATCTCCAAGACCCTTTTCGCGAGTCTCGACTATGCGAAGGAACACGCGCTGAAGGAGACCAAGCAGTGGGTGATAGACCAGATTGACGCTGTGGACGGACTGAAGGTGCAGTATTACGAGATTGTGGACGGCGACTCACTTGCCAGTCTCGACAATTGGGACGACTCCCGTTATGTGGTCGGTTGCATCACCGTCTATTGCGGGGCAGTTCCCGTAAGGTTGATTGACAATATAAAATACAAGACATGCTGATAGAAGTACTGAAGTCCAAGATTCATTGCGCCACAATCACCGAGGCGAACCTTCATTACATGGGGAGCATCACCATCGACGAGGACTTGATGGATGCCGCCAACCTCATAGCGGGGGAGAAGGTGGCTATTGTGGACAACAACAATGGAGAACGTTTTGAGACTTATATTATAAAAGGTGAGAGGGGCAGCGGTTGTGTCTGCCTGAACGGAGCCGCCGCGCGTAAGGTGCAGGTGGGCGACATCTGCATCATCATGTCTTATGCCCTCATGGACTTTGAGGAGGCGAAGACCTTCAAGCCCACGGTGATATTCCCCGACGGGCATAACAGGGTCGTGAAGTAAGACGTACGTGAAAACACAGAAGAGGGGATGCTCCCAAAAGGAGCATCCCCTCTTCTGTGAGTGTGTCTGTCGCAGGTTAGTTTCCGAATACCAAAGCCCCGTCCTTGACATCCACCTTGATGTCGGAATCCTTGCAGACAGAACCGTCGAGAATCTTCTTCGACAGGTCGTTGAGCAGATAGTTCTGTATGGCTCTCTTGACCGGACGCGCACCGAACTGAGGGTCGAACCCTTTCTCCGCTATGAAGTCCGTGGCCGCGTCGGTGATGGTCATCGTCACTCCGTTGCCCTCCAGCATCTTCTTGACCCCGTTGATCTGGAGCGTCACAATCTTCCTTATCTCCGCCTCGTCGAGCGACTTGAAGGTGATAATCTCGTCGATACGGTTGATGAACTCAGGTCTCATCAGTTTGTGCAACTGTTCTTCCGTGCAGTTGGAGGTCATGATGATGATGGTGTTCTTGAAGTTCACCGTACGTCCCTTGTTGTCGGTCAACCTGCCGTCGTCGAGGACCTGCAGCAGGGTGTTGAACACATCCGGGTGCGCCTTCTCTATCTCGTCGAACAGTACGACACTGTACGGTTTTCTGCGCACCGCCTCCGTCAGTTGTCCGCCCTCGTCATAGCCCACGTAGCCCGGAGGGGCGCCGATGAGTCGGCTCACACTGTACTTCTCCTGGTACTCGCTCATGTCTATCCGGGTCATCAGCGACTCGTCGTTGAAGAGGTAGTCGGCAAGTGCCTTCGCCAGTTCCGTCTTGCCCACGCCGGTAGGCCCGAGGAATATGAAGCTGCCTATAGGCCGGCGCGGGTCCTGCAGTCCGGCGCGGCTACGGCGCACGGCGTCACTGACCGCCTTGATGGCCTCGTCCTGTCCCACGACCCTGCGGTGCAGCTCGTCCTCCAGATGCAGCAGCTTGTCCTTCTCGCTCTGCATCATCTTGCTCACAGGTATTCCTGTCCAACGGCTCACCACGTCGGCGATGTCGTCGCCTGTCACCTCCTCCTTTATCATGGCGTTGCCGCCCTGGGTGTTGGCGAGTTCCGTCTGTATCTTCTTGATGTCCTCCTGCATGGACTGTATCTTGCCGTAGCGTATCTCAGCCACCTTACCGTAGTTGCCCTCGCGCTCCGCCTTGTCAGCCTCGAACTTCAACTGCTCAATCTGTACCTTGTCCTGTTGGATTTTGTTCACCAGACTGCGCTCCGCCTGCCATTTCTCGTTGAGTACCTTGAACTGTCCGTTGAGGGAGTCTATCTCCGCGTTCAACTGCTCCAGCTTTTCCTTGTCGCCCTCACGCTTGATGGCGGCGCGCTCAATTTCCAGCTGCTTCAACTTACGCTCTATCTCGTCGAGTTCCTCCGGCACGGAGTCCCTTTCCATACGGAGCTTCGCGGCAGCCTCGTCCATAAGGTCGATGGCCTTGTCGGGGAGAAACCGCTCGGAGATGTACCTGTTGGAGAGTTCCACGGCGGCGATGATGGCGTCGTCCTTGATTCGCACCTTGTGGTGGTTCTCGTACCTCTCCTTCAGTCCCCGAAGTATACTGATGCTGTTGGGTACGTCAGGCTCGTCCACCATGACTGTCTGGAACCGCCGCTCCAACGCCTTGTCCTTCTCGAAGTACTTCTGGTACTCGTCGAGGGTAGTTGCACCGATGCTCCTCAGTTCGCCCCGCGCCAACGCCGGTTTCAGTATGTTGGCCGCGTCCATGGCTCCCTGGCTCTGTCCCGCACCTACGAGGGTGTGTATCTCGTCGATGAACAGGATGATGTTTCCCTGGCTTTCGGTGACGGCGTTGATGACCGACTTCAACCGCTCCTCAAACTCGCCCTGGTACTTCGCCCCGGCTATGAGCGCGCCCATATCGAGTGAGTAGAGTTGCTTGTCCTTCAGGTTCTCCGGCACGTCGCCACGCAGTATACGGTGCGCCAGTCCCTCCACAA
The DNA here is from genome assembly GCA_963594655.1 of Candidatus Methanomethylophilaceae archaeon. Lineage (GTDB taxonomy): Bacteria > Bacteroidota > Bacteroidia > Bacteroidales > Bacteroidaceae > Colivivens. The sequence goes on along the minus strand of CAVBFD010000015.1, from coordinate 31,783 downwards.
TCGCTGTCTTACCCGTACCGGGTTCACCGATAAGGATAGGGTTGTTCTTTGTCCTTCGGCTCAGTATCTGCAGAACCCTACGGATTTCGTCGTCACGTCCGATTACCGGGTCGAGCTTTCCCTGTTTTGCCTCGTCAATCAGGTTCGTAGCATACTTCTTGAGAGCTTCAAGGTTCTGCTCTTTGGTGTTATTGTTACTGTCTGTATTCATATCTTTGTCACTCCTTTCTTCCTTCTTTTTTCTCTAACCGGAGGGATTCCAGTTTCTGACTAAGGAGTTTCAAAGACCGTTCCACAACTGGAGGTGTGCGACAAAATGGCGTTTATTCCGACAAATTGTCCGTTCGGTTATCTCTTCGGGATGCTTACTGTTACTTTTGCCGGGAAGCAGTACCTCGGGTCGCCTCTTTCCTGAAGCGACGACTGCAGGTTGCTCTTGAGCCGTTTCAGTTTTCCGTAGAAGAGGATCTTGCCGTTGTGCGTCACCCTTACCTTCGTGTCGAGGTCTACGAGCGAGTCGTTGAGGTAGACCGTTACTTGGGAATATGACACATGAGTTGTCCACGTTCTTCCGGGTGGCAGCCTTCACCTCCGCTTAATATTCTTTTGTCCATAGTCGTTGTCGCAGTTGATAAACCTCCTGCAAAGATACGTGTTCTTTGTTGCCTGACACCATAAATCGCTCCGATTGTTTTGCGCATAGGCAAATTTGTAGTACCTTTGCACGAATTTTGGACTCGTCTCCGGCAGTTTACCGATGCCCGCGGAGGCTACAGTTTTATTTAACGGAGTTCACAATAAATAACCGGAACTTACGTTTGTATGAATAACGGCGTGAGTACGGATTGGTGTGCCATAGCGCAAAACTGATTAAGTAATGACAAGAGAATCTGACAATACGATAGCAACAGATGGGATGAACGCTCTGGAGATGGCATTGAAGCGTGTCTTTGACATAATAGGCTCGCTGGTAGGGCTTATTTGTACCTCTCCGCTGTTCCTCGCCATCGTGATAACACTGAAGAGGGAGGGATCCGGCCCGGTTCTGTACAAGCAGGAAAGGATAGGTTTGCACGGCAAGCCATTCTATATATTGAAGTTCAGGACAATGAAGGTTGGGGCAGAGGACGAAGGTCCGCAGCTGGCACAGGACGACGATGAGCGGCTGACACGTGTCGGCAGGGTACTGCGCTCGCACCATCTCGACGAGCTTCCGCAACTGGTCAATGTCCTGCGTGGGGACATGTCGTTTGTGGGCTACCGTCCGGAGCGGCCTTACTTCATCAAGCGCATATGTGAACTCCGCCCAGATTATGAACAACTTTATGTGAGTCGCCCGGGAATGACATCGGACGCTACCATCCACAACGGTTACACGTACACTATGGACAAGATGTTGCGTAGGCTCGACATGGATCTCGACTATCTCCGTCACCGCAGTCTGTGGACGGACGCGAAGATAATAACGGAGACCCTGTTCTTCTTCATAACAGGCAAGACCTTCTCCTGAGACTCTTTCCTTTGACTTTAACGCCAAAACAATCAGCCTTATAATAGAAACAGATGATGGAAGCAAAGAACAAATCAATGATAAAACGGATATTCATATTTTTCCTGTTGTCAATCATGGGTTGCCAACTCTCTTTCATTTACGCCCAGTCGATGACCGACGACCAGGTGATTGACTTCGTGACCAAGCAGCAGGCCAAGGGCGACAACCAGGCGAACATAGTGCGGAAACTCATGAAGAAGGGTGTGACCGTGCAGCAGTTGAAGAGAATCAGGAAGAACATGGAGGCGAAGCAGAACCAGCTGGGGGCTGTGGAGGTCTCAGGCACGGGAACGTCACCGTCGGCCAGCCGTCTGCGTACCAACAAGCAACTTGGCGGCGAATCGTACCAGCAGCAGAACAACTATATGGTGCGCAGTAAGGCGCGCGGACTGAAAGGTACGGATGGCTACACCCAGGACGAACAAACGCAACTCTTGAACGGTGAGATCGGTTTCCTCGACATCGACTCCTTATTGTATTACAGGAACATGCTCGGCGACCAGGAGGACCAGGTGTTCGGACACAACCTCTTCAACAATCCCGAACTGACTTTCCAGCCCAACGTCAACATCGCGACTCCCTCAAACTACCGTCTCGGGGCGGGTGACGCAGTAATCATCGATGTGTGGGGAGCCTCACAGGAGACTTTCGAGGGTACGATTTCTCCCGACGGTACGGTGACCATTGAGGGTGTGGGCCCGGTGAAACTGGCAAACCTTACCGTGGCACAGGCGCAGGACGTGCTGTCGGCGCGCTTGGGACGCTACTATTCGGGTTCGGACATCAAACTGTCGCTGGGCGAGACCCGATCCATCATCGTGCAGGTGATGGGTGAGGTGAAGGTGCCTGGAACATATACACTGAGTTCATTGTCCACCTCTTTCAACGCCCTCTATGCGGCTGGTGGAATAAGCGACATAGGTACGCTCCGTGACATAAAGGTCTACAGGTCGGGCAGACAGATAGCGTCCATCGACGTGTACGACTATATCCTCAACGGTAATTCAAGCGGTGACGTGCGTCTGCAGGACAATGATGTCATCGTGGTCGGTCCGTACGACTGTCTCGTGAGGGTTAAGGGACGTGTCAAGCGACCGATGTTCTACGAGATGAAGAAGGACGAGAGTGTCTCCACTGTCATCAACTATGCCGGTGGCTTTGCCGGGGACGCCTACAAGAAGAATGTACGGCTCATCCGCAAGAGCGGAACGGAATACTCCATTTTCACAGTCGAGGAGTTCGACATGAACAGTTTCAAGTTGAGCGACGGCGACTCCCTTTACGTGGACTCTGTAGTCGCCCGCTACTCCAACATGGTGGAGATTCGCGGGGCTGTGTTCCATCCGGGCATGTACCAGATGGGTGGGAACATCAGTGGGGTGCGTGACTTGATTCTGGCGGCTGAGGGCGTGCGTGAGGATGCCTTCATCAACCGTGGCGTGATGCACCGCGAGAAACCCGACAAGACTCTGGAGGTGATTGCGGTTGACATCAAGGGACTGCTCGAAGGGTCTGTTCCCGACATCCCGTTGCAGAAGAACGATGTGCTGTATATCCCGAGCCGTCAGGACTACGTGACGGAACAGATTATAAAGATTGACGGAGAGGTGATGTACCCCGGCACTTACCAGTATGCCGACAACACCACACTGGAGGACATCGTCCTGCAGGCGGGAGGACTCACCACGTCGGCCTCAACCACCAAGGTGGACGTGTTTCGCAGGGTATACGACCCTAAGTCCACCGCCAAGTCTGATGTCATTTCGGAGACCTACTCGTTCGCGCTGAAGGACGGTTTCGTGATAGACGGTGAACAGGGCTTCGTGTTGAAGCCGTTCGACGAGGTGGTGGTGAGGAAGAGTCCTACATTCACTGAGATGCAGAGCGTGGAGGTATCGGGATCGGTCAATTTCGAAGGCTCATACTCTCTGACCACCAAGAACTACAGGTTGAGCGACCTTGTGAAGGCGGCCGGAGGTCTCACTGACCTGGCTTACGCCAAGGGCGCGCGTCTGGAACGCCGCATGACCGACGAGGAGAAGCAACAGAACGAGGCTACGCTCCGCACCTCGCAGATTTCCCTCTACGAGGAGGCGATGCAGGGCGACAAGAACTTCGACCTGGAGAAAGCCGACACCCTGCTCAACATGAAGCTCGACTTGAGTACTACGTCCAACGTGGCCATCGACCTTGAAAAGGCCATACAAGATCCGGGAGGTGTCGAGGACCTGGCACTCCGGGACGGAGACAAACTCATCGTGCCGCAATACACCAGCACGGTCAAGATAACAGGTGACGTGATGTACCCGATAACCATGAACTTCAGGGAAGGGGAGTCGCTCAACTATTACATCAAGCGCGCCGGCGGTTATGGCGACAATGCCCGCAAGAGCCGTGTGTACGCCATCTACATGAACGGGTCGGTGGAACTGTTAAGCCACCGCTCGAAGACTGCCGTGCAGCCGGGTTGCCAGATTGTGGTGCCTTCAAAGAAGAACAAGAACAGGATGACTACCGCCGAATATTCGGCTATGGGTACTTCCGCCGCTTCCATAGCGACGATGCTGGTCTCAATCTCAAACCTGCTGAAATAGGAGGACTGCCGGATCCGGCCATAACAATTAATCGACAGAATGTGATATGAATTCAATAAGAATAAAGGATATCTGGAGAAAACTCTATACGGGAAAACGCCTCTTCATCAAGGTGTGGATAATTGTTTTTGTCCTCTCTTGCACCTACATCTTGCCGCAGCCGCGGTTCTATACGGCTGAAGTGTTGTTGGCTCCTGAAGTCAACTCGCAGGACGCATTGGGCGGACTTAGTTCCATCGCCTCTTCGTTCGGTTTCAATCTGGGTTCAGGCGCCACCACTGACGCCATCTATCCGGAGCTGTATCCCGACTTGATGTCATCCAATGACTTTATCGTGGGGCTGTTCGACATCCCTGTGAAGACGGTTGACGGAGAGATTGAGACGGATTTGTACACCTATGAGTCAGAGTGCCAGAAGACAGCCTTCTACAACATACCTTTCATGTGGGTGAAAAAGAAGATAAAGGAACTGACTGACGGTGAAGGCCTGGATGTTGACACCGTGCGCAAGGTCAATCCGTTCCACCTTACGGAGCGGCAGGACGCGCTCGTGGAAAAACTCAAGGGCGACATCTTCTGTATTGTGGACGCGAAGACAAGCTGTTTCAGAATACGTGTCACCTCACAGGACCCGCTTGTGTCTGCCACGCTTGCCGATTCTGTAAGCGCGCACCTTCAGACGTTCATCACGGACTACCGTACAAGTAAGGCGAGGAAGGATTTCGCATACTACGAGTCGCTTGTCGACACTGCCCGGAAGGAGTATCAACAGGCTCTGGACAGGTACAGCAGTTACTGCGACGCGCACCAGAACATCATACTGCAGTCGTTCATCTCCGAAAGGGACGAACTGGAGAACGACATGTCGTTGAAGTATAACGCCTACACGGTGATGACCACTCAACTGCAGACAGCAAGGGCCAAGATACAGGAGAGTACCCCCGCGTTCACTGTACTCCAGAACGCGTCTGTCCCGGTACGTCCGTCAGGACCCAAGCGCATGATATTCGTGGCAAGTATGCTTATTCTTTCCACAATAGTGCTGATTGGCTATCTTTTAAGGTCGGAACTGTTCTCTACCGTCAAGTTCTTCGGGAAGGACTCCGCTTCATGATGTCCTGTCGGTCAGGTGGATGAGAGTTGTGTAATATGTAGTATATGGTATTGTCTGCAGAGGAGAAAAAAACGCGTCTGGCAAAGAACACTATGTTGCTTTACATGAGAATGTTGGTTCTCATGGTGGTGTCGCTGTACACCAGCCGGGTTATTCTCCATGCACTGGGCGAGACCGACTTCGGCATTTACAATGTGGTCGGTGGTGTCGTGGCGGCGTTCTCGTTCATCTCGGGTTCGCTCTCGGCAGCTGTCAGCCGTTTCATTACTTTTGAACTCGGCAAGAACGACATGGGCAGACTGAAGAGGGTGTTTGCCGCGTCTGTCACCATACAGCTCATCTTGGCACTGGCGGTCTTGGCACTGGCGGAGACTGTGGGTGTGTGGTTTCTCAACACTCACATGACCATTCCCGATGACCGTATTCATGCAGCCAACTGGGTCCTGCATTTCTCCGCCATCGCATTTGCCGTCAGTCTGATAAGTACCCCGTACAATGCGGTGATTGTGGCCCATGAACGGATGTCGGCGTTTGCCTATATCAGTCTGTTTGAGGCGTTCGGCAAACTGGCGATAGCTGTCCTCATCTTATATTCCTCTTACGACCGTCTGATAGTCTATTCCATCCTTGTGTGTGTGGTTGCCGTGACAGTGAGACTTTTGTACGGCTATTACTGCAAGAGGCATTTCGCAGAGTGCGTATTCCACTTATGTTGGGACAGGGATATTTTAGGCAAGATGTTCGGGTTTGCCGGCTGGAACTTCATAGGCGCGTCATCGTCAATTCTGCGCGACCAGGGAGGCAATATCCTTCTCAACATTTTTTTCGGGCCTTCAGTCAATGCGGCAAGGGGAATTGCTGTGCAGGTGAACACCGCTTTGATGGGTTTTGTGACCAATTTCACCATGGCGCTCAATCCACAGATAACAAAGTCTTACGCTTCAGGCAACCACGACTACATGATGTACCTTATTTATAAAGGGGCGCGGTTCTCCTTTTACATGTTGCTGTTGCTGTCGTTGCCTGTAATCGTGAACACACACTACATCCTTGTACTCTGGTTGAGGCTGGTGCCTGAACACACGGTTGCTTTCGTGCAACTGATCCTGCTTTTTGCACTTAGCGAGTGCATATCGAGTCCGTTGATTACAGCCATGCTCGCCACTGGTAGGATCCGCAATTACCAGATTGCTGTGGGCGGTTTGCAGATGATGAACCTCCCAGTGTCGTATGTCGCCATACGTCTCGGTTTCGCACCGGAGAGTGTGTTTGTAATAGCCCTCGTCATTTCGCAGTGCTGTCTTGCGTTACGGATATGTTTCCTTCGTGGCATGATACGGTTGTCAGTCCTCAGGTTTGTGAGGGACGTGTATGTGAACATTCTTCTGGTGGCACTGTGCGCATGTGTCATCCCTGTCCTGTTGACCAGTTGTCTGCATGAGTCATTCGTCTCATTCGTCGCCTTGACAGTAGTCTGTATTGTCACTACATCGCTGTCCATACTGTACATCGGGATGAACCGTGATGAGCGTTTAGGTGCATTGGTGAGGTGCAGACGTTCACTTTCCGTAGGTTGCAGACTAATCTCAAAACGCAAAGGCCTATGATACGGATTGAATCACCCATGGATTGTTGCGGCTGCACAGCCTGTGAGAGTGTATGCGCTCATAAGGCGATAGTCATGCGGCCTGACAGTGAGGGCTTCCTGTATCCCCATACAGATGCGGAGAAGTGTGTCGGCTGCGGACTGTGCGAGAAGGCCTGTCCGATAGTCAAACGAAAAACTGCTGATTTGGACAAGTCTACTGTCCTCAGGTACTGTGCCTCACGCATTAAGGACCAGGACGTGCTGATGTCCAGTTCGAGTGGCGGGGCGTTTTCCGCTTTGGCCTCAGTGGTGATAGGTAAGGGGGGCGTAGTGTGTGGAGCCGTTTATGGCGGACAGCAACCGGTCTCTCATGTGTTTGCCGAGACTATGGAGGAACTGGTGCGGATGAGGGGATCGAAATATGTCCAGAGTGATTTGAGGGGCGTATTCAGTCAGGTGCTGTCGTTCTTGCGGCATGACCGTTGGGTGCTGTTTGTAGGCTCTCCCTGTCAGGTGGACGGTCTGCGTGGTTTCCTCCGTGGTGATTATCCCAAACTCATTACCGCCGATCTGGTGTGCCACGGAGTTCCCAGTCCTTTGGTTTACCGTGAATATGTGGCACTGGCATCCCGCAGGTCTGGCCGTGAGGTTGCGTACATAGACATGCGCTACAAGCCGTCCCATGGATGGAGTCATGATTACTCATACAGGTTTCACTACACCGGCGGAGAAACGGAAGTTGATCCCCCACATATCCTTGACTGGGGCAGACTGATGTTCTCGGAACTTGTCTCACGGCCTGTGTGCGGTGAGTGTCCGTACACAAATCTGAACAGGGTAGGGGACTTCACACTGGCTGATTTCTGGGATGATGACCACCTGTTCCCTGAACTGTATTCCACTCGTGGCACATCCCTGTGTCTGGTGAATTCCGACAAGGGCTTACAGCTTCTTGGTGAAGTGGAGAAAGTGATGGATGTATGGCAGATAACTAAAGAGGCGGCCATGCAGCCCTGCCTCTACCGTAATGTCCCCAAGAACCCGCGCAGAAAACTCTTTTGGGAATTTTACGGCAGTCATGGTTTTGAGGCCACTTATGAGAAGTTCTTTGTAGTATCACGTTTCCAACGTTTCAAGAACCGGGTGAAGAGGATGTTGGGGATAGAGCATAAAAAACTGTTTCGCTTATGACGATAGGGATATTGACATTCTACAGGGAAATGAATTTCGGGGCAAACCTGCAAGCCTTGTCCACGTACCGTTATCTGACAAACAACGGTCATACTCCGGTTTTTATCCTGTACTATTCGGAAGAGAAGGAGGCGAGGTACAAGGTGAGGTACGAGACTCAGGTGCAGTCACGCTGCCATCTGGATTTCATCGACTCTGTAATAAAACAGCAGACTGCGGTTTGCCACAATGCGGAGGAGGTGGAGGCTGCCATACGGCAGTACGGTATCGGGGCGGTGATAATCGGATCCGATGCCGTCTTGCAGCATTATCCTCTCATTCACCGCATCCATAAGCTTAATCCGTTTGTCATATCCCACTTTGAGCCGGAAAGGATGTTCCCCAATCCGTTTTGGGGAGAGGGGTTCAACTGTACAGTGCCTACCGCAATGATGTCGGTGTCCTGTCAGAACAGCAAGTACCGTCTGTTTCCTTTCACCACCAAACGCAAGATGTGTTCATTGCTCTCTGCCATGCGCTACATATCGGTACGTGACACATGGACTCTACGCATGATGAGGTCTGTAGGCGTGGACAAGGACATCCATGTCACCCCCGACCCGGTATTCGCGTTCAACAGTAATGCGTCTGACTTGATACCGTCTGAATCGGTTATTAGAAAAAAATATAATTTGCCGGAACACTATGTGCTGGTATGCCTCTACTCCCAGAGTGTGTCGAAGGCAGTTCTGTCGGACTTGAAGTCGGAACTGAAGAAGAGGGGGAAGGACTGTGTGGCGTTTCCGATGCCTTCAGGGATAATGTTCCAGAGTGATTTTGACTACAGGATTGACGTGCCGCTGCCTCCGCTTGACTGGTATGCTCTCATCAAATATGCGGATGCCTACATCGGCAGTAACATGCACCCTGTGATAGTCAGTCTCCACAACTCTGTCCCATGCTTCAGTATAGACCAATGGGGTACACGCCATTTCCTCACAGGCAAGTCCCTGCACGACATGTCCAGTAAGGTGGAACACATAATGGGTGTCTTTGGGTTGTCCGACAATTACCGTGCGATAGAGAGGGAAAGTTGTAAAGTGACGGCTACCGAGATTGTCTCCGCTTTGGATGCCTTTCCGAAAGAACAGGTAAGCCGTAAGGCTGCGGACATGCAGAAGGACTATGATCGGATGATGTCGTCCATAATGAAACAATTTTAGGTGTATAGCTATGAAGATTGCATATATATTATACCCCGAAGTAATCATCTCCAACCGTACAAACGGTATCAGGAGTCAGGCGGAGAACTGGGCGCGTGGCGTCAGGAGTCTCGGGCATCAGGTGGACTTGATAAACGAGTGGGGAGATTACACATGGGGAGACTATGACGTCATCCATATATTCGGAGACATGGGGTGGGCTGTGCCGCAGCGGTTGAGTAAGTTGAATCCCAACCTGTGCCTGTCGCCGATATGCGATCCGGGAATTGAGGATAACCCTTCAAAGATAAGGATGAAACTGAGAATACTGGAGTGTCTGAGACCGCTTGTCGTTTCCCATACGTATCTGCAGCACACTTGTTTCTCTTACTATAAGAGGATATTCGTCCGGACTCAGTATGAGGGCAGTTTCATAGCTGCCTGCCACGGGTTCGACAAAGACCGTTTCTCTGTAGTTCCACTGTCATATTCGTCTCAGTACGAAGGCGCGTACACTGAGGTGGAAAAGGAACCGTTCTGTTTCCATGTCAGCTCCGTATACCAACCGAGGAAGAATGTCGCGCGACTGATAGAGGCTGCCAAGAAATATGAGTTTGAACTTTACCTCGCCGGCAACAAGGGTTCCGACTCACAGTTCAAGCCTATAGCTGACGCGATTGGCGGAGCAAAGAACATACACGTGCTTGGGCTTGTCTCAGAGGAGCGGAAAATAGACCTTTACAGAAGGGCGAAGGTGTTTGCCTTGCCGAGTGTCCAGGAGGGAGTCGGCATCGTGGCGCTTGACGCTGCCGTCTTCGGTGACGAGATTGTGATGACTGACATCGGAGGCCCGAAGGAATATTACAATGGGCTTTGCAGTACTGTCAACCCTATGGATGTTGACAGTATCGGGTCGGCTGTGAGGGACTTTCTGGACGGCAAGATCCGTTTCCAACCGGCTACGAGACAATACATAGAGACTAATTTCTCTCCGGCCGGGATTGCGGAGAAACTGATTGTGGAATATAAAAAGATTCTTGCGGAGTGAGGTATGTATAAGTTGCGTGACATATTGTTTTCCAGACAGGTGGCGTTCAATGTGCTGGTATGCCTGTCGTGGGCATCCATGCTGCTTGCGTTCATGAGGGGTATAATCAATCATGTGCCTGGACTCAGCGACTATACGGCCACAGTGGAACTGGTTCTCGTATGCCTTCTCGTGCTTTGCGCCCTTCCCACACTCTTGAATAAGTTTTCAGTATACGACTACATAATACTGTTGCTGTTCCCTACAGTCTATCTGTTGAATATCGCCATATATCCCGATAATGCGGAAGGATTGGCGAAATACGCGTTCCAAACGCTCGTCTCCACCTTCCCGTTCTACTTTGTGGGCAAGGTAGTGAATATCGACAAGTTCTTCAACCTGTTCTTCAACCTGTCAGTCGTTTGCGTCCTGCTCGACGTGTTCTATTTCCTTTATTACGTACAGTCTGCCGCTCATATCGCAGAAATGGCACATGGAGGCTATAACATGTTTGCCGCCTACCAGATATTGCCGCATGTGATTATGCTGGCGTGGGGGACAATGAAGAAGTTCATGATATGGAAGGCGTTGGTATTTGCAATCGGGTCCATTCTGCTGGTCTCATTTGGTACCCGTGGCCCTTTGGCTTGTCTGGCGTTTTTCATTGCGGTCTACTTCATATTCTTCATGAAGTTCAAGTATTCTCTCTGGGTGAAGTCGGTGGTCGCTCTGGGAGGATTCATACTTGTACTCTTCATGCGCGAGATAGCTGTGTGGCTGTTCGAACTGGTGCGTTTCATCAATATGAGTCCGCGTATTATCGAGAAATTCCTTTCCGGGGATATAGGCAACGACTCTGGACGCGGGTTTCTGAAAGACAACCTGTACGGTCGTCTGGACTCGTCCGACCCTTTGTTCGGTTTCGGGCTTTTCGGTTCACAAAGATACGGCATCATCTATCCGCATGACTTGCCGTTGGATTTGTTCTTCACTTTCGGTTACATTTTTGGCGGATTGCTGTTGTTCGCTCTGTTCGCTATGATAACATACGCCTTTGTCAGGACTTCCCGGAAGACTGAACGTGAGTTCCTGCTGTTGCTCGTCTCCGCTGCGGTAGTGAAACTCTTCTTGAGCAGTTCGTTTATTATCGAGCCACTGTTCTTCATGTTGACAGGACTGTGTCTCCAGATTATACTGGAAAGGAGGAAACATGGTGAATGACAACCGTGATATGGTGAACGTTCCGTTGCTGTCCATCGTGATGCCGGTGTTTAATCATCCGGATTTCGTCCTGCAGATGTGGCGGTGCATCCAGGGCAACACGTTCTCTGACTGGGAACTGCTTGCGGTGGACGACGGGTCGGACAAGGATGTCTTCGACTCGCTTGCGGCTTATGCCGCCACTGACACCCGTATCTGTTATGCGAGTAGGACTGCCATGCCAAAAGGTGCGCAGACCTGTCGTAACATCGGCTTCCGGATGGCAAGGGGCAAGTATGTCATCTTCTTCGATTCAGATGACTATATTACTCCTGACTGTCTTCGGGAGAGGGTGGAGGCTTTGGAAAAGAATCCGGAGTTGGATTACATGGTCTTTCCGTCTGGCATTGTCAAGGACGGGGTCTTCATGACTGAGGCACATGAGTTCGATTACGGTTATCATGTCTTCAGGGACGACTTCGATGCCTTTGCCCGCAGGATTCTGCCTTTTGTCGTGTGGAACAATATCTACAGGACGGAAGCATTGCGCAGGACACACATTACATGGGATGAACGGCTCCTCTCGTTGCAGGACGCTGACTTCAATGTGCGTGTCATGCTTGCGGGACTGAAGTACGACTACTTTCATGGCAAGCCTCAGTTCGGCTACAGGATAGATGCCGGTTCCGGTTCTGTGTCCAAGAAAGCAACATTTCCGGCTTACAGGGAAAGTACACTGTATGCCATTGACAGGTTTTACACCCTGTATCAGGATCGGTTCGGACACAAGTACGACCGTGCCTTGTATCATGGGACTCTCTTCCTTTATAACTGGATACAGACCGACGGGATAGACCGTTGCTTCGCGTCTGGTATGGCTGACGTGGTTTACAGACATTCCAAGGTGTACGGACTGCTGTTGAAGGCGCAGGTGACGCTTACCGGGTGTCTTGCTGTGGCGTTGCCTTGCAAGCGCGCGCGACAGATTCCGATGCTTGCGCACTTGATTGACTATTACCGCCGCATCCACAAGAAGGTGGCTGCGATAAAGGGTTGTGGCGCAACGGACAACAGGATTGAGGTTAAGTAATCAAAGCAGGTTGGATTTATGACTCAAAAACGGATGAAGAAGATTTCTGTAATTATAGTGACATACAACTCCGAGAAGGACATCTATGATTGTGTGACAAGCATCCGCCGGTGTGCGGACATAGATTTGTCTGAGATAGAGTTGATAGTGGTGGACAACCAGAGTAGGGGTTGTCAACAGATGTTCTCCAAACTGAAAGACCTGTGGGGCGAGGACATAATTCTTGTTGAGAACACCCATAACGGGGGATACGGACAGGGCAACAATATCGGCATCGCCCACAGTACCGCTCCCATAGTGATGATTATGAATCCTGATGTCCGACTGGTGGACAAGTGCTTCCGTACTGTTGTTGATGAGTTCGACAGTGACAGCCGTCTTATCATGTATGGCATGAAACAGATGTATGACGACTCGCATCCGAGTACCAACTCTTTCTGTTGTACCACCCTGATGAACGGTTGCCTGCGGACACTGCTCACAGGACTGTGCGTGCGGCTCGACTGGTATATCCCACGTATCATGTACTTTTCGGGTTCTTGTTTCTTTGTGCGGAAGGACATGTTTGAGTCGGTCGGACTGTTCGACGAGTCGGTGTTCCTGTACGGCGAGGAGGACGATATCCACTACCGTCTGATGAAATGCTACGGCACGAAGTTCAAGTACAATCCCCACTTGCGGTATATCCACCTTGTGCAGGGACGGAAACTCAGTGTGGACTACGAAACCAAACTGCTTGAGGTGGACCTCTACCATCATGAGAAAAAAGGCTTCGGCAAATTGTCGACTTTGCGCACTTACTTGCAGATTAACACGACTCTTCTGTTCAGGAGTCATGTGTCGAGACTGTTGGGACGGTGCGACGAGGATGACTTCCGTAAACTGAAGGAGTTCCGCCGTGTGATTAAGGGAAAGATTGCCGGGGAAAAGAACAAACGTGACATGTAAGGAAACGGACGAGTATGAAAAAGAGAATATTGTTTGTCGCTTTTAAGAAATACAACTCTATCCTTGAGGGTGGGGGAATTGCCAATGCGCGCAGTGTGGATATGGCCCGCAGGATAGTGGGCGAGGAGAATGTGGATGTGTTCTATATGAATGACGATGACAACCGCCTCTTTCTTCCACGCCTCATACAGTCCGCCTGTCTGTTTCCGTTCGGTTACTGGAACGGTGTCACTCCCGACAAGGTGAACCGTGTTCTGGAGCGGTGTCAGAACTATGACACAGTGTTCATATGCACCAGTGTTCTCGGTATCGTTGCGAAACGGCTGCGGAAGGCCGGTTATAAGGGTAAGATTGTCAGTTTCTTCCACAATGTGGAGAGCGACTACTATGAGTCGCGTGTCCCAAAGAACCTTCCTCTCAGGGAGGTGATTATAGGCTGTGCGGCACGGAACGACAGGTTCTGCATGGAGTATGCCGACCTGAGGGTCGCGCTTACCGATAGGGATGCGGACAAACTGAAAGAGGTGTATGGGAGCAGTGTTGATTATGTGGTGCCGGTCTCTTTCGCCGACAAATGTGCGGACATGATATTCGACAGGGACACTTACACCTCGACCCGTCCTCTTTGTCTGTTTATAGGAAGCAATTTTCCTGCAAATACAGAAGGTGTGCTTTGGTTTGTAGAACATGTCTTGACGCACGTTGACATTGAGTTCCGTGTGGTTGGTAAGGGCATGGGCGAGTTGAAACGTCACAGTTGCATGAAGGACGTGGAGGTGGAGAGTGATGTCCCCGACCTTGCTCCTTATTTCATGAATGCCGACTTTATGGTGTTGCCTGTATTCTCGGGCAGTGGTATGAAGGTGAAGACCTGTGAGGCTCTGATGTACGGGAAGAATATCATCGGGTCGGCTGAGACATTCGTCGGCTATGACCTCGACACTCGTAAATGTGGTATGCAGTGCGATACGGCGCGGCAGTTCATCGATACACTGAACTTCTTCGCGTCGCACCCAGTCAAGAGGTTCAACGACTATTCACGGAGCGTGTTCCTCGAAAGATATTCTGACAGTAGGGTCGAAGGTCTGTTCAGACAAATCTTCGGGTAGGCTGCCCGAAAATGCAAAAATAAGTCCTGTGGTTACTGTGCGAATGACAATTTTTTGTACATTTGCAAACTGTTTTCTGACGCAGCTTGCTCCGTTGGCAGGTTTATTGCGCAAAGACAGTGTGAATACAGGATGAAGATATGTATACTTACACCGCGGTTCCCATTTCCACAGTACGGTGGCGATGTGTTGAGAATTAACGAGATAGCGCGTTACTTGAAGTCGCGTGGACACTCGTTGTTGCTTGTCTCCATGAGTGACGGCAAGAAGCCGCCTGTCGGTAAGGCTCTTGCTCTTTACGACAAGGTGTTTTTCATACACCGCAACCGTATGGAGTCGTATGTCAACGGCGTGTCGTTCATGCTTAGGAACATGCCGTTGCAGTGTGGCTATTATTATTCCAGGAAGTACGAAAGTCTGCTGAGGGAGGTTGTGGAGAAAGAAAAGCCGGACTTGTACATATCCCACCTGTTGCGCATGTCCACTTACCTTGACAGGTTGGGCGTACAGTCGAAGTCGATTGTCGAGATGACAGACGCCTTGTCGAAGACCTACACGCTTTCGTCACGGGCGCAGGGGGTAGGGATGCTTAAATATGTATATGGTATAGAGAGGAATTTCATCGCGCGTTACGAGCAGTATGCCATCGGCAACTTCCCCAAGGTGGTTCTTGTGTCCCAACCGGATGTGGATTACCTGAAGGAGAGGTGCGGAGGCGACGGTGGGTCGTTGTGTATGCATACCAACGGTGTCAATGTCATGCCTGTGTTGCCAAAGTCGCACCGGCGTGACAAGATTTGTTTCGTCGGTAACATGAGGTCGATGCAGAACCAGGACGCCGTGATTTATTTCGCCCATCATGTGTTCCCCTTAATCAAACGCAGTGTGCCTGACGCCAAGTTCTATGTCGTAGGTTCACTTCCTCCGGACAACATACTGGAACTTGCGTCGGACGACATTATCGTGACCGGGTTTGTGGACGACCTTGAGGGTTTCATCTCCGACTCGTGTCTGGCGGTGGCTCCAGTGCGTGTGGCAGCCGGAATACAGAACAAGGTGCTGGTGGCCATGGGGTGCGGCTTGCCTGTTGTCATGACTCCGCTGATAGCTCGCGCTATCCCCGAACTGGAGGACGGACGCAACTGTCTCATCTGTGAGGGTGACCAGACGATGGCTGATGCCTGTGTCCGTCTGATGCGGAATCCGGAACTGAGGGATTCCATCGGACGTGAGGGCTACGCCACAGTATGCCGCGACTATTCGTGGGACAACAAGTTGGAGGGTTATGAACTTCTGACCCCTAACAGTGGCTGGTAATGACCGGTGCCGCTTAATCATGGATTTGCAGAAACTGAACTTGCCGCCCATCTGTCCCCGACTGAGGGTGGAGAAGGGTCGGCAACAGATATGGGACGGACTGCGGGGACAGTTTGTCGCCCTCACCCCCGAGGAGTGGGTGAGGCAGCATTTCGTGGCTTTCCTCGTGGACTGCAAGTCCTACCGTCCGTCGCTCATGGCTAATGAGGTGTGCATTCGGCTCAACGGCATGTCGCGCCGTTGTGACTCGGTGCTGTACTCACAGGGACTTGTACCGCGTATGATTATGGAATACAAGCGTCCGTCGGTGAAAATCGGGCGTAACGTGTTCGCCCAGATTTCCCGTTATAATCTGGTGATGCGTGTGGATTATCTGATTGTGAGCAACGGCTTGGAGCATTATTGCTGCAAGATGGACTATGACCGTGGTTCTTGCCTTTTCCTTCCCGACATACCCGACTATGCGGACTTGCAGTGACGGATGTTCCCTTCCTCTTCTTCTTTCTTTCTCATGCGCCCAACTTGAGCCGCAGACTGTTCAACACGACACTCACGCTGGAGAACGCCATCAAGGCTGATGCCCACATGGGGGTAATCTGGAAGTCTATGCCGAAGAGTTGTAGGACTCCCGCCGCCAGCGGGATGCACACGATGTTGTAGACGAACGCCCAAAAGAGGTTTTGCCATATCATGTGTACCGTGCGTCGGCTCAGGGCTATGGCTTCGGGCAGTGAACGGAGGTCGTCGCCCATCAGTGTCACTTGTGCCACGTCCATGGCTGCGTCTGTGCCTTTCCCCATGGCTATGCTCACATCGGCAAGGGCGAGTGCCTGTGTGTCATTGATGCCGTCGCCCACCATCGCCACGCACTTCCCCTGTGCCTGTAGCCCTCTCACCATGTCTTGCTTGTCCTGCGGCACACATCCGCTGCGGTGGTGCTTTATCCCGGCTTTCTCCGCCCAGTAGGCCACGGCCTCCTCTTTGTCCCCACTCATCATGTAGACCTCGATGCCTTGGTTCTGCAACGCCGTCATGGCTTCGTTGGCGTGCGGCTTCAGTGTCTCGCGATCTTCGAGTGGGATGGAATCGGACTTGGTGAAGTCCACATTGCGGTTGGGAAGGGTCACCGTGCCTGTCTTGTCTACCACCAGTGCGTCCACCTTACACATGTTCTCCAGTGCGGTCGCGTCCTTCACGAGCAGATGCCGTTCCGCAGCTTTCCCTATCCCCACCATCAGGGCTGTGGGTGTGGCGAGTCCCATGGCGCACGGACATGCGACGACGAGTACCGCCACGGTGCTCATTATGGCTTGGGGCAGACAGGCGTTGCCTCCGACGGCCCACCATACTGCGAACGTGAGGAGGGCTATGGCTGCCACTACCGGCACGAACACCGCCGACACCTTGTCGAGGGTGCGCTGCACAGGAGCTTTCGACCCCTGTGCCTCCTGCACCAGTCGGATTATCTGTGCCAGTGCCGTCTTCTCGCCAGTAAGTCGTGCCTTCATGCGCAACTTCCCCTGACTCGGTATGGTGCCGGCAAGTAGGGTAGACCCTTTCCGCTTCTCCACAGGGGTGGGTTCGCCGGTAATCATACTCTCGTCCACGTATGCCGATCCCTCTGTCATGAAGGATGTCGCCCATGTCACGTCTCCGTCCACAGGCACTTTCTCTCCTGCTCTCACTTCCAGAACGTCACCGGGTTCTATGGTAGCTATCGGCACTTCGTCGGTCACCGCTTCGATAATCTGGCCGGTGTCCTTGTCGCGCCTCTCCGGTTTCACCACAATTCGTGCTGTCTTGGGTGCCATACCCATGAGTTGCCGTATGCTGCTGGCTGTGCCGTCCTTGGCTTTCTCCTCGATCAACCGTCCGGTGAGTACGAACGTGATAATCATCACACTCGCGTCGTAGTAGGTGTACCACTCCATGCCACGTGCTGTCCATACACTGTCACCGCAGAAGGTGTTGAAACAACTGAAGGAGAGGCTGACTGCTGTGGAGAGTGCCACCAGCGTGTCCATGCTGGCATGGCCGTGGCGCAACTGCCGTAGGGCTGTCCTGTAGAAGGGCAAGCCACAGTAGGCTATGTTGGCAAGGGCGAGGATGAGGCTCAGTTGTCCCCCTGTGTCTCTGTCGCCTGTGTCCACCCATCCCATCGACAGACTCATCACTGCCAGGGCGAAGAACCATGAGAGTAGGGTACGCCGTTTGAGTACCGTGTACTCGCGTCTCTGCACTTCCTCTGCCGAGCGTCCAGTCTCGATAATCATGTCGTAGCCGATGTCGCCCACCGCACGTTTCATCTCTGCGAGACTGATTCGGTCTGGGTTGTAGTCCACCAGTACGCTACGCCCCACGAGACTTACTGACGCACTGTTGATACCGTCGAGTTCCGCAAGTCTGCGTTCTACGTTGGCGGCGCATGCGGAACATGCCATCCCTGCCACAGGTATTGTCTGTTTCACTATCTGTCCCTCCTTCTGTCATTGTCACAGTACCAGTTCAAAGCGTCCGCTGTCCGCCACGGCATCCGCAATCTGCCGCTCGTCCACTGCCGTAGGGTCATAGTCTACAGTGAGGGTCGCCCTTTCCACGCTTGCTTCCGCTCCTGTCACTCCCGACAGAGCCTTCACAGCCTCCTCCACTGTCATCTTGCAGTGGTTGCACTTCATTCCATGTACTCCAAATGTCTTCTTTTCCATACCTGTTTGTTTTATGTTTCAGCTTCTTTTGTCTAATGCTTGGCAAAGCCAGTGCAAAGGTACGAAATTATGACGGACGGTAAGGAGGAAAAGTGGTGTTATATAGGATCGGCTCTTGGTTTGGGCATCAATCGGACTGAAAGCCCATAAAGCGGAAGAACCCCCAATAACGGATTAAAACATCTCATTCATAGAATATTCCTCTTAAAATTTGCCGCTTCAAAATATCTTTAGTATTTTTGCAGTTAGTAATTCTGAAAACACTAAAATGAAATTCGTAGCGGTCTTCGAGGAAGGGAAGAAGACCCCTGTAGGCAACGAGGATCTGGAGTTTGACGTTGTTGCTGAGGACCTATACGACAAGAACACCATACTTGTGGGAGAATGTAAATGGACATCCCCGGACTATGCTGACAGGCTTCTCGAAAAGCTGAAGGCGAAAGTGGATCTCGCTCCATTTGCTCAGGACAAGAATGTGGTATATGTCCTGTTCCTAAGAGAAAAGCCACTTTCCGGTTCTCAGAACTGTCTGGTGATGTTGCCGGACGATGTGGCAAGTCTGCTGTGAACTTATATCGATAGAGGCGTGCCAAATGACCAAACGAAATTGCGCCAAATGACCAAACGAAATCGTGCCAAATAACCAAACGGAATCGCTCCAAATGACCAAACGAAAATGCGCCAAATGACCAAATAATGGATTAAAAGCATCTCTGTTTCAAGAAGAAATACTATCTTTGCGGTGTGAATCGAAATAGTGTTTATTATGTCAATGAATACATCTAATTATCGTAGAAGAATTGCAGACATTCTTTTGGAAGAAAAGTTGGAGGCGATGGGTGCGGTTCTGATTGAAGGTCCCAAGGCTTGCGGCAAGACAACAACTGCCGAACAGCAGGCTAAAAGCATCCTGTATATGGATGACCCCACACGCATACAACAAAACCTGCAACTGGCGGAAACCAATGTGAAACGATTGCTGCGGGGCGACACGCCGAGGCTTATCGACGAATGGCAGTTGGCTCCTCAGATATGGGATGCCATACGTTTTGAAGTAGACCATAGAAAACAGGACGGACTCTTTATGCTGACGGGTTCGGCAGTTCCCGCTGACAAGTCAAGGATTCATCATTCAGGAGCGGGGCGTTTCGCTTGGCTTACCATGCGTCCAATGACATTGTGGGAGTCGGGTGAGTCCTCTGGTGAGGTGAGTCTCAGGTCGCTCTTCTCAAATCCGGGAAAAGTTGATGGGGAAAACGTCCTGAAGATGGAAGATGTCGCTTATGCCATTTGCCGAGGTGGATGGCCCATGTCCTTGTTCAAGAAAAGCCAGAAAGCAGCGCTTCGCCAAGTCTCTGAATATTTCGAGGCAATCACACGTTCCGACATATCCCGGGTGGACGGTGTTATCAGAGATGAGTTTCGGACTAAGAGACTTATGCGTTCGTATGCTCGTCTACAAGGGGCGATGGCCAGCATCCCCACTATCGTGGACGACATGAAAACGAATGAACCCGAAGATATGAGTGATGAGACAGTCGCATCTTATGTCAAGGCTTTGAAGATGATTTTTGTCATAGAGGATATGCCGGCATGGAATCCGAACCTGCGTTCAAAAACATCGATACGGACAAGTGACACCCGCTATTTTGTAGACCCGTCATTGGCAGTTGCCGCATTGGGCATTGGTCCTGATGACTTGTTGAACGATTTGGACACGCTGGGGCTGTTGTTCGAAACGCTATGTGTGAGAGACCTTCGGGTATATGCCGAGGCCAATGATGGAAACGTCTTTCACTATAGGGACAAGAGTGGTTTGGAGTGCGACGCTGTTGTCCACCTGAAAAATGGCAATTACGGTCTTATAGAAGTGAAACTGGGTGGCGAAACACGGATTGAGGAGGGTGCCGCAAATTTGAAAATCTTGGAAGCGAAGATAGATACGACAAAAATGAAAAGGCCCTCCTTCAAGATGGTTCTGACCGCAGTCGGTCAGTATGCGTATTTGAGGACCGATGGTGTGTTGGTCGTTCCTGCCGGTTGCCTGAAGGATTAAGACACTGTAACATGTGTGTGGATTTTGCGTGGAAATGGCGGCTCAAATTGACAAAAGACGCCCATTGGCATGGTATATATATATTAACGATGTATATTCATAAAGGCGTGGGCTTCGGCGTTGCTCGTTTCGACTACAAAAGCAATGCCAGAGCTTCGAAGGGTGGGATGAGCAACAGGACTGACTCTCATGCTCTTTTTGTATACGGCAGCTACGTATAAACCGATTTTAATTGTCTGGACTTATCCTCCAGTCGGTGATGTTGCCTACTGTAGAGTCGAAGTTGACGCCAACCTTGGTGACAGGCTTGCCGCAGAGGGTGAAACGCTTGGCGTAGTCTTTGATGTCAATCTGTCGCATGGCTGTCTGTGCGTCTTTGTTGAGCTTCAGCTCGATGATGTAGAGGTCTGTCCGGGTGAGCAGCACGATGTCCACCCTGCCTTTGGGTGTACGTACCTCAACGTCCACCATATAGGCGGTAAGGAGCGAGAAGATGATGAAGAGCATCTGTTGGTAGTGTCCCTCATGGTTGGTCACGTTGCAGTAGGGTATCGTGCCGAGGAAGTCCTGCAGCAGGTGCAGCGCCGCCTCCATGTCCTGTTTGTCGAGTGCCTGGGCGATGCGTCTGGCTGTGTTGGTGGTGTCAAGCGTGTTGGTTGTGACATACGAAGGGATGAGTGCCTCTGTCAGACCGAGTTTCACTTCCCTGTTCGGCACATCGAGTGTGTAGTATCCGTAGTCACTGTTGTAGTCTTTGATGGTGATGTGTCCACTCTGGTAGAGAAGCGGCACGATGGTGTTCAGGTTTTCTGTCGGTGCGTCGAACTCGCTCTCGTTGGCCTCTACAGGACCGATGTCGGTGGGCAGTGTGCCGTACTTGCGCATCATGTTGACGAGATAGGAGGGTGTGCCTGAACCGAACCAGTAAGCCCCGAGTTGCCCGCCGGTAAGGCTGCAGAGAAGGCTGAAGGGGTTGAACACGTCTTCTGAACGCTTGCTGAAATGGTATCCGTCGTAGTAGCGTGTCAGTTCCTCCAGACACGCTTCGTATGACATGCCGAGAGTCTTGCCCAGTCTCTCCACATCTGGCTTCATCACTGTCGTAAGTTCAGTCTTGCTGATGCCGCAGATGGCGGAGTACTCATCGAGCATACTGATGTTGTAGAGGTTGTTCAGTTCAGAGAAAATGCTGAGTTGGGAGAACTTGGTGATGCCTGTGATGAAGGTGAACTCCAGATATGGGTCGAGCTTCTTCAACGGACTGTAGAAGTTCCGCATTATGTGGCGCAGCTGCTGCAGGTTCTCATTCTCGTGTACAACGTCGAGCAACGGTGCGTCGTACTCGTCGATAATCACCACCGCCTTCTGCCCAGTCTGCTCATAAGCGCGAACCACTAAATCTTTCAGACGGATGTTGGCATCCACCTTGTCGCTTTTGTATCCGTAATGTTTCTCCTGCTCGTCCAACATATCTGCCAGATACCTTTCCAGGGCCTTCGCATCCATGTGTTTTGCACCACTCATGTCAAATTGAAACACAGGATGTTTCACCCACTCCTTCTCGTAATCGGCTATGGCAAGACCCTCG
>CAVBFD010000015.1:0-9513 GCA_963594655.1 Candidatus Methanomethylophilaceae archaeon | reverse complement strand
CTTCCTCCCCTCGAAATAAGCCTGAAGGGTGGAGGAGAAGAGCGACTTGCCGAACCGCCTCGGGCGACTCAGGAAAATGTATTTCATGCCCTTTACTCGAAAGTCGATGATGTACTTTGTCTTGTCGATATAAAGGTAATTTTCCTCCCGAATATTCTCGAAGGCCTGTATTCCTACAGGATATTTGTTCACAATTTCCGTCATCATAATCCAGTTGCTTTACATTTCACGCCGCTAAGTTACGAATAAATCTGTGAACTCGCGCCTTTCGTGTCGAAAAATGATGTGAATCCTTGTTCCTCACAGTTCGTCCTGTCAATGATTTTTGTACCTTTGTGGTCTACAATAGATCTGTGGGTGTTATATGGATATAAAGAGAAACTCGTGGAAGGCGTGGGTCGTGGCGGCACGCCCTAAGACCCTTGCCGGGGCTTCGGTGCCGGTCATGATTGCACTTGCCATGGCGTGGAGTGATGTGGGTGCGGAAGGCTTCAAACCGTTACCTGCCGTCCTCTGTATGCTTTTCGCTTTCGTCATGCAGGTCGACGCCAACTTTGTGAACGACTATTTCGACTTCAAAAGCGGAAAGGACGATGAACTGCGTCTGGGACCTCCACGGGCATGTCAGATGGGTTGGATTGACCCTCGGGCGATGAAACGTGGAATTGCGGTGGCGACGCTGGTGGCATGTGCGGTGGGACTGCCGCTTGCCTTCATCGCAGGTTGGCAGATGGTGGTCGTGGGACTTCTGTGCGTGGTCTTCTGTTTCCTCTACACGACATTCATGGCACAAAGGGCGATGGGAGATATACTGGTGTTGGTGTTCTTCGGGCTGGTGCCTGTGGTGGCGACCTATTACATACAGACAGGATGCGCACCACTGAGAGTCTTCACCGCGGCTGTGGCATGCGGACTGGTGGTGGACACCCTGCTCGTGGTGAACAACTACCGTGACATGCACAACGACAGGAGAGTTGGGAAACGGACTCTTATCGTGGCTATAGGCGGCAAGTGGGGCAGACGGCTTTACCTTTGGCTCGGCATCATCGCCTGTATGGCCGGTGTGGCGTTTGTGGCTGAAGGCAGGTTGTGGGCGTTTGTATTGCCGTTGGTATACCTCGCCCTGCACGTGAAGGCATACCGCCACATGGTCAGGATAGGCGAGGGGCGTGAACTCAACAAGGTACTTGCGGAGACGGCGCGCAACATATTCGTGTACGGACTGTCCGTCGCCGTGGGATTGATCCTCGGTTGAACTGCCGGAATCGTGATACCGCGGTTTTTGTCTGTGAAAACAGGTGAAAACTCATTGTTTTGTGCCGCACAAGGTTCCGTTCCCGAATTTATTCGTATCTTTGTGCCAATAATTGGATAGTAAACTCACATGAAGAATATAAGGAATTTCTGTATCATAGCGCACATCGACCACGGCAAGTCAACCTTGGCTGACCGCTTGCTCGAATACACGCATACCATAAAAGTTACTGAGGGACAGATGCTCGACGACATGGACTTGGAACGCGAGAGGGGCATCACCATCAAGAGCCATGCCATACAGATGGAATACACGAAGGACGGCGAGGTGTACACACTTAACCTTATCGACACCCCCGGACACGTGGACTTCTCCTATGAGGTGTCACGGAGCATCGCCGCCTGTGAGGGCGCGCTGCTTGTGGTCGACGCCACACAGGGGGTACAGGCGCAGACCATCTCCAACCTCTACATGGCGATTGACAATGACCTGGAGATAATACCGGTCATCAACAAGTGTGACATGCCGAACGCCATGCCCGAAGAGGTGGCCGACGAGATAGTGGACCTGCTCGGGTGCGACAGGGACGACATCATACTCGCGTCGGGCAAGACCGGACTGGGTGTTGAGGATATTCTGAATGCTGTCATCGACCGCATACCGGCTCCCAAGGGCGATGAGGACGCTCCGCTACAGGCACTTATATTCGACTCGGTGTTCAACTCGTTCCGTGGAATCATCGCGTACTTCAAGATTGTGAACGGTGTGATGCGGTCAGGCGAGAAGGTGAGGTTCATCAACACCAGGAAAGAGTACAATGCGGAGGAAATCGGTGTCCTGAAGATGGACATGATTCCCAAGAAGGAACTGAGGACGGGCAATGTGGGTTATATCGTGTCTGGTATAAAGAACGCCACTGAGGTGAAGGTGGGCGACACCATCACTACCGTGGCGCGCCCGAGCGACAATGCCATAGAGGGTTTCCAGGAGGTGAAACCGATGGTCTTCGCCGGTGTCTATCCTATAGAGACGGAGGACTACGAGAACCTGCGGACCTCACTGGAGAAACTACAGTTGAACGACGCGTCGCTCACCTTCCAGCACGAGAGTTCCGCCGCCTTGGGCTTCGGTTTCCGCTGCGGCTTCCTCGGGTTGCTTCACATGGAGATTGTGCAGGAGCGGTTGGACCGTGAGTTCAACATGAACGTCATCACCACAGTGCCGAACGTGTCTTACATGATATACGACAAGCATGGGGACTGCAAGGAGGTGCATAACCCTTCGAGTATGCCCGACCCGACCCTCATTGAACATGTGGAGGAACCGTATATCAACGCCACCATCATAACCACTGCCACTTACATCGGGCCTATCATGACCTTGTGTCTCGGTAAGCGGGGTGAACTGAAGAAACAGGAGTTCATCGCCGGGGGTAGGGTGGAGATACAGTTCCTCATGCCTCTGGGCGAGATTGTCATCGACTTCTACGACAAGCTCAAGAGTATAAGCCGTGGCTACGCCTCGTTCGACTACCACAGCGCTGGCTTCCGACCGTCGAAGTTGGTGAAACTGGACATCCTGCTCAACGGAGAGTGTGTGGACGCGTTGTCCACACTCACGCATGTGGACAATGCCGTCACACTGGGACGGCGCATGTGTGAACGGTTGAAGGACTTGTTGCCACGCCAGCAGTTCGACATCGCCATACAGGCTGCCATCGGTGGCAAGATCGTGGCGAGGGAGACGGTGAAGCAGGTGCGCAAGGACGTGCTTGCCAAGTGCTACGGAGGTGACGTGAGCCGTAAGCGTAAGTTGCTTGAGAAACAGAAGGCCGGCAAGAAGAGGATGAAGCAGATCGGAAATGTGCAGGTTCCGCAGAAAGCCTTCCTCGCAGTGCTGAAACTGGATGAGTGATGGCGACGGCATTGATTGAAAACCTTTATAACCTGACTGATATGAAAAGATTACTGACTTTGGCCTGCTTAGCTATGCAGGCTTCGTCCGTGCTGTTTGCCGGTCCGATTGACGCGGAGAAGGCAAGCGAACTCGCGCGGGATTTCATGCCCACTGGTGCGGGAGAACCGGCATTGGTGAGAAAAGCTCCGAGAAAAAGCAGTTCGGGAGTACGGCTCGCGAAGGCTTATACAGATACCGCTCCTTATTATATATTCAGTAGGGGCAAGGGACAGGGCTTCGTCATCGTCAGTGGTGACGACGCGCTGCCTGGGGTGTTGGGATACACCGAGAAGGGCGACTACGACGAGGACAACATGCCTCCGTTCCTGTCATGGTACTTGGACTACTACGGTGGGATGGTGGAGGCGGCACAGGCAGCTGGCGCGTCCTCTACGGACGCTCCTGTGCTTACAGCTACAGGCAGGACTGATATCCAACCGCTGTTGGAGACCCATTGGAACCAGGGGACTCCGTACAATGATTTGTGTCCCACACTGAAAGCTGGGGGTAGGGGACTCACCGGGTGTGTCGCCACCGCAGCCTCGCAGGTTGTGTATTACTGGCGGAAAGACCTGCCGACGGAGACGGCTATGGGTACAGGCAGTTATGTGTATGGAAGTGAGGCCAATGCCACAACAGCCTTCCCTAAGGGTACAAAGATGAAGTGGGACTTGATGAGGACTCAGTACTCCGGGTCTGAACCGGATGAGTACAAGACAGCCGTGGCTACACTGATGGCTTTTGTAGGTGGCGGAGCGGGACTGACTTACGGTTCGTCTACTTCGGGACATAACGGCAACTGCATCAAGGTGTTCAGTGGCGCGTTCGGCTTGAATGGCGGAACGGACAACTCCAAGGACTGGGGACAGACATACAACAACTATTCTGACGACGCGTGGGCAACCCTGTTGTATAACGAGCTGTCGAAGTCGCGCCCTGTGCTCTACAGCGGTTGTAACGCCAAAGGCGAAGGACACGCTGTGGTGGTCGACGGCTACCAGGCTTCTACCGGCTACTTCCATTTCAACCTTGGATGGGGTGGTGGCGGTGACGGTTATTTCACCGTGGCGCGCGGCAAGAGTCCCAGCTGGGGGTTCAACGACTCTTGGCAGGAGTGTGTGACCGGGGTTTATCCTAAGAGGACGAACATGTCAGCGGAATTTGTGTCCCATGCCCCTGTGTACGCCAACCGTACCAACGACTTTACTTTTGAGGTGACCAACAACGGTACGCTGGACTACAGCGGCGGAATATATTTCTTTGCCAACACCACGGGTTCGGCTCCCACAAATATCTCGTCTGCCAAGGACAAGGATACGGAGACTGTCATTCCCAACACAGGGGAGGCGGTACGCTTCACCATGTCCGCAAAGCCCAACTCGGATTCGGAGTGGTACTTCTACGTGACTGACGCGAGTCTGAACGTGCTGGCAAAACAGAAGGTGCAGCCTACTGTGCCTGTAAGCAAACTGTACCTGAAGGACATGGCGGTGGAGGGCAGCACCGATACGGAGGTGCATGGAGGCGAGACCTACAGGGCTGTGTATAACAGTAAGGCTACGGCTACTGTGGTGTTCCAGAACAAGAGTGCCGTGGGTTTCGAGGGCAATCCCCGGATGTCAATATATGAGAGCGTTGACGGTGGACAGACCTTCCAGTATAAGGGCTACAAGACAGCGGCGATGAATATAGGCGGTGGCGAGACCGGATCTGTCACTTTCTCAATCACGTCTACCAGTTCATGTGCCATGTCTGTGGGCAACCTCTACTACGGTGTGGTGCAGGACACGATAACCGGACTGCGTGTGGAGGATGTCATCAACAAGCAGGAGGCTGCCAACAGCGTTGTCCGTTTCGCGCTGAAGGGCAGTGACATGGAGGTCGTGGGCTTCGAGAACAACTGTCTGGCTCTGTCCGGAACATGGGATGCCAACGCCTTCACTACCTTTGCGAAGAAACTGGCGTACAAGAACGCCACGAGCTACGACCTGACGGGGGTTACGAAGATAACAGACTTGCCTCTGCCGCCCAACAATCCCAATGCCCTGTATTACATCAGCGGTGACGCCAATCCGTCGTCCGGGTATAACTACGTCAAGGACGGCGTTTGTCCCGAGCTGGTGCTTGTGGCAGGGTATGACTTTGTGCCGCGTGACGGATTCAAGGCACTGTCCGTCACACTCGACATAGCGCAGAAAGCCGACAAGTGGGGCTTTGTCACTGTGCCGTTTGACGCGGATGTGCCGTCGGGCATGATAGCGCGCCGTATCGACAGCCACACGTCATCGGGCATCAGCAGCAAGACCACCAACATGACGAGTCTGGTGGCTGGTTGCACTTACGAGATTATGGCTTCCAGTTCTGAGAAGCAACTGTTGACCGGTACGGACGTGGATGTCGTGAGTGGCGTTACCGCCAACGTGGACAATGCGGTGGTAGGCACGTTCGTCAACACGACCACTCCAGGCGGTGCCATGCAGATAAACGACGACGACCCTCAGTTCGTGGATGTGGTGGAAGAGGGTACAGCCGTGGAGGCTTTGAGAGGATATTTCCATGCGTCAGACGTTACCAAGTCTTTCCGGGCTTACTCCATAATCATATCTGACCCCACTTACCTTACTCTGGCGAAGAACATAGAGACGGCCTATAATGCGATAGAGGACAACGGTGCGTACTCCACACAGACGGCTACGGAAGGTTTGCGGCAACTCATCGAAAATGCGGAGGTGATGTTCACGGAACGCGCCGCGGGCAATTTGGAGGTGAGGGCGGCATACCAGAGTCTGGACTCGGCGGTAACGGCTTACCTTGACGGCGCAATTAACCCGAACCTCAACCTCGACTGCACTTCGTTCATTACGAATCCGTCGTTTGAGGACGGGAAGACTACAGGTTGGACAACCAAAGGAACGGTGTACAACTCATCAGCCTTAATCTACAAGAGTGTCAACGCCGACGGCACTTATTATCTGGCGGACTGCCAGGCGGACAGTGTGGGCAGTGGCGTGAGTCAGGTGGTAAGCGGACTTTACCCAGGGCGTTACAGGATGACAGTAATGGTAGGTTCGTCTGAGGGACATCAGATAACAGTATTCGCAGGGGACACTACGGTCACTGTGGATGCGAGCGACCTAGGTGCGCATTACCTTACCAAGGCGGTGATAGACGGCATCCGTGTGGACCAGTCGGGTGAACTGGAGATCGGTGTGAAGTCCGGATTCTACTACAAGGCGGATGACTTCCGGTTGACCCTCACCGAGTTTGCGAGGGCGGCCCGTGAGGACGTGAACGGAGACGGACTGGTGGACACACAGGACGCAGAGGCGGTATATGAGTACATGAGGAGTCAGCCGGACGGAAGTGCCGATCCAGTGGAGGATGTCAACGGTGACGGAACGGTGGACACTCAGGACGTGTTGAAGATATATGAGTATATTAAGAGGAATTAGGAACGGGGCGGTGGCGTTTGCCACCGCACTGTCGTTGACAGGTGGTTTCTTCTCATGCGGTGAGGACAGGACTTACGAGTATGAGAGGGAGACCGCCGCTTGTCATACTATGCAGAGTCTGCTTGCGGAGTGGTACTTGTGGAACGACAGTATCAGGGACTTGGCGTGGAAGGATTATTTCCTGTCACCCACGTCGTTCATCAGTAAAATGACGGCTTTGAGTCCGGACGACAGCTGGTCGTACTGCCTTATCGACACTGTGGAGAGCGACGGCAATCCGTGTGGGTATTTCAACCATGCGGATTCCTACGGACTGGACTTCGTGGTGATGACTGACCCTACGGGCGAGACCACACGGCAGTACGCGCGTGTCGTCACCGTCTACCCCAATTCCCCTGCGGAGCGGTGCGGACTGGAACGCAATGACTTCATAGCACGCATCGACAACAGCTATATGACAACCTCACTCTCGTCTCAGTTGGTCAACGGCAGGTCACGCTCGTTGGTGGTCAACCGGCTGGCAGTGAATACCGATGAAGCCACATACTACTGGGCTTCCGTGGACACTGTGGTTATGGAGAAGTCGGAGAAGGTGAGTGTGGACCCCATCCTCATCAACAAGATGGTGTCGCGGGACGTGGGTTATATCATGCTGTCCAACATGGACGAGACCGACATGATTGTGGCCTCACTGGAGTCGCTGCTGGAGAAGTGTCCTTCTTCCGTCGTGTTTGACTTCAGGTTGTGCAACAGTGGTACGGTGGAGTGCGCCAGCGAGATAGCCCGACTTGTGGGCAATGCCAGCGGAACGTTTCTGCGTACTATATGGAACGCGGACAAGTCATCGAACAACAGCGCATGGCAAGTCAACGCCTCTGCCGGTTACAGACTCTTCTTCATAACCAATGGCAAGACCCAAGGCGCGCCGGAGTGGCTGATTTACGGACTGAGGTCGTTGGGACAGCCCGACATGACGGTGGTAGGAACGACTACAGCGGGACAGAACGTGATGCTTCAGGCGATACAGACGGACTATAAGTATACTGTATATCCTGCGGTGGCTTATGTGGCGGACGGTGACGGTGCATACGACTATGGGTCGGGGATTGTGCCTGACTCGGTGATTGACGAACTCGATTATGTCAACCTCTATCCCTACGGCAGCGAGTACGAAGTGATACTGAACAAGATATTGACTGATTTTTGATATATGAACACAAACGACACAAACACTAACGCTAAAATGAATCCAAACACGAACACTGATGCGAACGAATCGCCCCGCATACCCCATCCCATGATTGCCTGTATCCCGATACTGGTGCTTGTGGGCATGATGACTCTGATAGTGAAACTCTTCGGCGGTGATGCCCTCGGGGGTGGCATCCAGATAGCCATGCTTATGTCTACCGCCGTGTGTGTGTGCCTCGCCATGTGGGTGTACCGTTTAACATGGAAGGAACTGGAGAAGGGGATAGTGCAGACCATATCCAACTCCGCCACCTCGCTCATCATACTGCTTCTTATCGGTATGATGTCCGCTTCGTGGATGATAAGTGGGGTAGTGCCTACATTGATATATTATGGTGTGCAGATCATGTCGCCCACCTTCTTTCTGTTCACCACCTGCGTGATATGTGCCGTAGTGTCGGTAATGACCGGTTCCTCGTGGACCACAGTGGCGACCATCGGTGTGGCTCTGATTGGTATCGGTTCCGCTCTGGGTGTCCCTGAGTACTGGTCGGCAGGAGCCATCATCTCCGGAGCTTATTTCGGTGACAAGGTGTCTCCGTTGAGCGACACCACGGTCTTGGCTTCCTCCTGTTCCGGAGTCAACCTGTTCACGCACATCCGCTACCTGCTGTTCACCACTGTCCCTACCATGTGCATAACCCTCGTGATATTCTTCGTGGCCGGTTTCTTTATGGACACGGAGGGGAATATCCGCACGTCGGAGTATACGGAAGGACTGGAGGGTTCGTTCAACATATCCCTATGGACATTGATAGTGCCGGCTGTGACGGCACTTATGATTGCACGGAAACTGCCCTCGTTGGTGATACTGTTCGTGTCGGCTTTGATGGCTGGTCTGATGGCTATGGTCATGCAACCGGATGTGTTGCTCTCTATCGGAGGCGACGCTGGTCAGTCGGACTTCATCTGTATGGTAAAGGGTGTGATGATGGTGTTCGTCACGTCCACCAACATCGATACGGGCAGCGCGTCGGTGAACGAACTGGTGGGTACCAGTGGTATGTCGGGCATGATGAACACTATATGGCTTATCCTGTGTGCCATGTGTTTCGGTGGAGTTATGATGGCAAGCCGCATGATTCACAGTCTCGCCTCCCTGCTCATTCGTGTCATCAGTGGCACTGCCAGTCTGGTCGCCTCTACGGTTACTGCCGGAGTAATGAACAACATACTGGTGTGCGACCAGTATGTCTCCATCATCATAACCACCGACATGTTCCGTGGGATATACAAGGAGAAAGGCTATGAGTCCAAGTTGCTGTCGCGATCCACGGAGGATTCATCCACCATCACCTCGGTGCTGGTGCCGTGGAACACCTGCGGTATGACGCAAAGTACTGTGCTGGGTGTGGCTACACTGTCCTATCTGCCGTACTGCTTCTTCAATCTCATAAGTCCGCTGATGAGCATCATCGTCGCTTCCATAGGATGGAAGATAGTCAAGCCACACAAGGACGGTGAGCCGTCATTATGACTCGTACGTGCGGTTCCGCATAGGGCATTCCTATTGTGATATTTTGCGGCAATGTTAGTGCTTTTTTGTCGCATGACCAAACGGAAGGGAGGAATGTCGTGATGAAATGCGTATTTCGGGCC
>CAVBFD010000014.1:0-45800 GCA_963594655.1 Candidatus Methanomethylophilaceae archaeon | reverse complement strand
ACTCGCGACCCCAACCTTGGCAAGGTTGTGCTCTACCAACTGAGCTATTTCCGCAGTCTTCAATTGTGCCCACGACAAGAATCGAACTTGCACGTCTTTCAACACTCGCACCTGAAACGAGCGCGTCTACCATTCCGCCACGTGGGCCCTTGTCGAGGCTTTTTCAACACCTCTTGCGAATTGCGAGTGCAAAGGTAGCACTTTTCTCAAAACCGACAAAACTTTTAGTGACTTTTTTTTCAGTTTTGTTGTCCAGCCTCTCCAAAACGGCCCTTCAGGCACGGTTTCGCGGTCACCGGACTCCTGAATGGCGGCTGAAGACGGTGCGTCAGCCGCGCTCGCTCACGAGACGGATGCGGTCGAGGCCGTTCAGTCTGATTTCCCTCTGCCGCAGTTCCACCAGTCCCTCCGACGCGAAGGCGGAGAGCGTGCGTATGGCGTTTGCCGTGGACATGAGCGACAGGTTGGCCATGTCTTCCCTCGACAGGGCCACGGACAGAGTGCCGCCTTCCTTCATCCCGAAGTAGTCGGCGAGGTAAAGCAGGGTGTCCGCCAATCTGCCACGCAGGTGTTTCTGCACGAGCCTCACGTATCTGGCATCGGAGTCCATCAGGTCGTCCGCCATGAGTTTGAGGAACAGGCGGGTGACAGCCTCACTGTCCCTCATGTCACCGATGATGCTGTCGATGGGGACGCGGCACACCACCGCCTCGTCCACCGCCACGCAACTGGTGGTGTAGGCGCGCCGGGAGAAGGCGGTCCTGTAACCGAACATGTCGCCGGCCTTCACCATCCTCACAATCTGCCTCTGCCGCCCGTCACCCTCCATGTAAATCTTCACCACTCCGGAGAGCAGACAGTACAGGTCCGACGCATCCTCACCTAATTTATATATAAAGCCGTTCCGCCCCACCCTCATTATGGAGCAGCTCGCCAACAGGTCCGACTGCTGACCGGGGGTCAGGCACGGGACCAACAAGTGCAGCGCTGCCAACAGTTCCTCTGGTTGATAGCTTGTTTTCTTCGCCATGAAATACAATCCTTTTACGGCTGCAAAGTTACGCCTATTGTGCCAACTGCACAAACGATTTTGCATTTTTCAGTGTTCCGTCAGGCGGAAATGCCGCGTTTCCGCCAAAAATATTGATAAAAACAGTTGCACAAAAAAAAAAGTACGTATATTTGTTGGACACAACAGAACTGAAACTGTTGGACAGGATACAGCGTTTAACAATAACAAATCACAATACCTATAAGATGAGTTACTTACAATTCGAGAAAAGCCTGATGACCAATCTGCAGGAATCTCTGCCCAAGGAGATTCTCCGCACGAACCGTTCCGGTGCCTATTCATCTTCAACGATTGTTGACTGCAACACACGGAAGTACCACGGTCTGCTGGTGGTGCCTGTGCCGGAGATTGACGACAAGAACCACGTGCTGCTGTCGTCGCTCGACGAGACAGTCATACAGCACGGGGCTGAGTTCAACCTCGGACTCCACAAGTACGCCGGCAACGTGTTCAGTCCCAACGGCCACAAGTACATCCGCGAATGGAGCTGGGACAAGGTGCCGACCACCATATACCGTGTGGGGGGAGTCATACTGAAGAAAGAGAGGGTGTTCCAGCATTTCCATGACAGGATACTGATACGCTACACCCTGCTCGACGCCCACTCCGTCACCACGCTACGTCTGCGCCCGTTCCTCGCGTTCAGGGCTGCCGACGGACTGACGCACGAGAACCAGACAGTCAACAAGAGCTACAAGGAGATTGACAACGGAGTGAAGACCTGCCTGTACAAAGGCTACCCGGATCTTTACATGCAACTGAACAAGAAGGCGGACTACGTGTTCCGACCCGACTGGTACAAGGGCATTGAGTACCCGAAGGACCAGGAGCTGGGCTACGAGTACATAGAGGACCTCTACGTGCCGGGCTACTTTGAGTTCGACATCAAGAAGGGCGAGAGCGTCATCTTCGCCGCCGGACTGGAGGAGATGGACACCAAGACCATCATGGAGGTGTTCGACAAGGAGGTGGAGGTACACACCTCGCGCGACAGCTTCCTCCACTGTCTGGTCAACGCCGCCCACCAGTTCCACAACAAGAAGGACGGCGAGCATTACATCGTGGCCGGCTACCCTTGGTTCAAGGCCAGGGCGCGCGACACGTTCATCTCCCTGCCTGGACTTACTCTGGCTATCGACGAGGTGGACAGCTTCACGGAGACCATGGCCACAGCCACGAAAGCCATCAACGACTTCATGGCTGGCCGTCCCCTCTCGGTGAAGATAAGAGAGATGGAAGACCCCGACGTGCTGCTGTGGGCCGTGTGGTGCGTCCAGCAGTATGCGAGGATGGTTGACATGGACCAGGCCATGGAGAGGTACGACGCCCTCGTGAAGGACATCGTGGAGTTCATCAGGCAGGGCAAGCACCCCAACCTGTTCCCCCACGAGAACGGATTGGTGTTCACCAATGGGAAGAACCGCCCCGCCACGTGGATGAACTCCACCGTCGGAGGCCGCCCAGCGGTGCCGCGCACCGGGTACGTGGTCGAGATATGCGCCCTCTGGTACAACGCCCTGGTCTTCGCCTCACAGATTTACGGACGGCAGGGCAAGGAAGCCGACGCCAAGGAGCTGCAGACCCTGGCCGACCTGTGCGGCAAGTCGTTCCGCGAGACGTTCATCAACGACTACGGCTACCTCATGGACTACGTTGACGGCTTCGACATGTCGTGGGAGGTGCGTCCCAACATGATCGTGGCCACCGCCATGGAGAACACGCCGCTCACCATAGCCGAGCGCAAGAGCATATACGACATCTGCACCAAGGAACTGCGCACGCCCAAGGGCATGCGGTCGCTCTCGCCCAAGAGCGGAGCCTACAACCCCATCTACGCAGGGGGACAGGCGGAGCGCGACGCGGCGTACCACCAGGGCACCGTCTGGCCGTTCATGTTGGGCTTCTATCTGGAGACCTGCCTGAAGATTTACAAGCGCAGCGGACTGTCCTACGTGGACCGTTGCCTCATCGGACTCGAGGAGGAGATATTCTACCACGGCATTGGCACCCTGCCCGAGCTGTTCGACGGCAACCCGCCGTTCCACGGCCGTGGCGCGCTGTCGTTCGCGATGAACGTGGCGGCGGTGCTGCGCGTGAACAAGCTGCTGTCTAAATTCTATAACTACTAAAAAAGGAGAGCGAGATGAGAGTTTTAATGTTTGGATGGGAGTTCCCTCCTAAAATATACGGCGGACTGGCGGTTGCCTCGTACGGAATAACCAAGGGACTGAGCCTGCAACCCGACATGGAGACAGTGTTCTGTCTGCCCAAGCCTACCGGGCAGGAGGAGAAGTTCCTAAAGATCATAGGCATGAACCAGGTGCCGATAGTCCACAAAGACCACGACTACAACTACCTGAAAGACCGTCTGCCCGACTACGAAACACCCGAGGAGTACTGTCATTTCAGAGGCCATATATACGCTGACTTCTCCTACATGCACACCAACGACCTGGGCTGCATGGAGTTCGCCGGAGGCTATCCGCAGAACCTCCACGAGGAGATAAACAACTTCTCCATCATAGCCGGGGTGGTGGCGCGCGCCGAGCGGTTCGACATCATCCACGCGCACGACTGGCTCACCTACCCCGCCGGAGTCCACGCCAAGTTGGTCAGCGGCAAGCCGCTGTGCATCCATGTCCACGCCACCGACTTCGACCGCAGCCGCGGCAAGGTCAACCCCACGGTCTACTCCATCGAGAAGAACGGCATGGACCACGCCGACTGCATCATGTGCGTGAGCGAGCTGACCCGGCAGACCGTCATCAACGAGTACCACCAGGACCCACGCAAGTGCTTCGCCATGCACAACGCTGTCTACCCCCTGTCGCAGGACCTGCTCGACATCCCCCGTCCCGACCACTCCCGCGAGAAGGTCGTTACCTTCCTCGGGCGCATCACCATGCAGAAAGGGCCGGAGTACTTCGTGGAGGCCGCGTCGCTGGTGCTTCAGCGCACCCACAACATACGGTTCGTCATGGCCGGATCCGGCGACATGCTGGAGCAGATGATAGAGCTTGTGGCGCAGCGCGACATAGCCGACCGCTTCCACTTCCCCGGATTCCAAAGGGGAAGGGAGGTGTACGAGTGCTACAAGAACTCCGACGTGTTCGTCATGCCCTCGGTCAGCGAGCCGTTCGGCATCGCCCCGCTGGAAGCCATGCAGTGCGGCACGCCGTCCATCATATCGAAGCAGTCGGGATGCGGAGAGATCCTCTCGAAGGTGATAAAGGTGGACTACTGGGACATCTACGCCATGGCTGACGCCATCTACTCCATCTGCACTAACCAGTCGCTCTTCTCCTACCTCCAGGAAGAGGGCATGAAGGAAGTGGCTGGAATCACGTGGGAGAAAGTGGGACAGCGCATCCGCCGGCTCTACAATCAATGTTTAGGAATAAATTAAAAAAAAACACATAAGGATATGGCAAAGACAATTTGTTTATACTTCGAAATCCACCAGATCATTCATCTGAAACGCTACAGGTTCTTCGACATCGGGCGCGACCACTACTACTACGACGATTACGAGAACGAGCGCAGTATCAGTGACATAGCGGAGCGGTCGTACATCCCGGCCCTGCGCACCCTCATCGAGATGGCAAAGGAACACGGGAAGTACTTCAAGGTGGCGCTGTCGCTCTCCGGTGTCGGCATCGAGCAGATGGAGATGCACGCCCCCCTCGTCCTCGACCTGCTGAAGGAGCTTAACGAGACAGGCTGCGTGGAGTTCCTGTGCGAGCCCTACAGCCACGGACTGTCGTCGCTCGCCAACGAGGACTGCTTCCGCGAAGAGAGTCTGAGGATGAAGGCCAAGATAGAGGAACTCTTCGGGCAGACCCCCACCGTGTTCCGCAACAGCTCGCTCATCTACTCCAACGACATAGGCACGCAAGTAGCTGACATGGGCTTCAAGGGAATGCTCACCGAGGGGGCGAAACACCTGCTCGGGTGGAAGTCACCCCACTACATCTACAACTGCGCGCTCAACCCCAACCTGAAGCTGCTGCTGCGCGACTACAAGTTCAGCGACGACATAAGCCTGCGGTTCAACAACTCCGACTGGAGCGAGTTCCCGCTCTTCGCCGACAAGTACATCGACTGGATCGCCTCCCTGCCCGAGGAGGAGAAGGTGGTCAACATCTTTATGGAGCTGTGCGCGCTGGGAGTCTACCAGCCACTGAGCAGCAACATCCTGGAGTTCCTCAAGGCTCTCCCCTCCTGCGCCAAGGCCAGGGGCATCACCTTCTCCACGCCCGGCGAGTTGTGCGCCAAGGGCAAGTCGGTCGGCAGCCTCGACGTGCCTTACAGCATCAGTTGGGTGGACGAGGAGCGCGACACCAGCTGCTGGTTGGGCAACGTCATGCAGCGCGAGGCGTTCGGCAAGCTCTACAGTGTGGCTGACCGCGTGCGCATCTGCACCGACAGGCGCATCAAGCAGGACTGGGACTAC
The DNA here is from genome assembly GCA_963594655.1 of Candidatus Methanomethylophilaceae archaeon. Taxonomy (GTDB): domain Bacteria; phylum Bacteroidota; class Bacteroidia; order Bacteroidales; family Bacteroidaceae; genus Colivivens. Next base: position 40,275 of record CAVBFD010000014.1, on the reverse strand, counting down.
CTTCAGGCGTCGAACAACTTCCGTTTCATGACCACCAAGCAGAGCGGCGTGAGCATGAACCGCGGAATCTACGACAGTCCCTACGATGCGTTCACAAACTACATGAACATCCTCGGCGACTTCATCAACCGGGTCAACACCCTCTACCCCCTCGACATGGACAACGAAGAGCTTAACTCCCTCCTCACCACCATCAAGAACCAGGGCGAGGAGATCGAGGCGAAGGACCACAAGATAGAGAAGCTCCAGGCGGAGCTGGAGAAGTACCGCCCGGCAGCGGAGAAGGAAGGCAAGGCGGAGAAGAAAACCCGCAAGCCCAAGGCGGTGAAGGAGTGAGGATAGGTGAATGGGAACTATGGGAAATGATGGGAGGAATGGGAGCTATGGGAAGCCTCCCATCATTCCCCATTATTTCCCATTCTTCCCGAATAAACCTTTCCCTCCACCCCACTCCGGCAGGACGGTTTCCAGTCCCTCTCAACGAAGACCGCCCGGACCAAGATGGCCCGGGCGGTCTTACTTTTATGGTTCTTCAGTTCTTCATCCTAAGCACTGCGGAGGACACGTCCGCCTACTCCAGTTCCACGGCGTAGCTGCCTGTGCGCCCGGAGGGATACTTGCCCCAGAGGAAGAGGGTCTTGGACTCCGAGTCGAGCGCAGAACGGTAAACCCTCTCCAGGTCGGTCACGGAAGTCACCTTCACGTTGTTGGCCATCATGATGATGAAGTCCTTTCCGACTCCCACGTTGCGGAGCGGACTGTCGCTGGAGACGGAGGTTATCTGCACGCCCGACTTCACCCCGAGCGACTTCTTCTGGTCGGCTGTCACCTCGCTGAATTCAGCCCCGAGAGCCGACAGGTTGCGCGCCTTCACCACCTTAGTGTTGCCACTGGTGTTCTTCAGAGTGACGGTGAACGTCTTCGGCTTGCCGCCGCGCATGACACCGACACTCACCTTGTCGCCCGGGCTGTAGCGCGCCACAGTCTCCTGGAGTTCTGCCATCTTGGATATTTTCTTACCTTCGACTGACACGATGACATCCCCTTCCTTGATACCGGCCTCCTCTGCCGCACCGCCTTCAGCGGCCTCCGCCACATACACGCCCGAGGTGGTGCCGAAGTCCTTGTCGAACGACTCGTCCTTCGCCTTCTGCGAATCGATGTACGCGCTCAGGTCACTGCCGCTGACTCCGAGCAGGGCGCGCTGCACAGCCCCGAACTGCTTGAGGTCAGCCACCACCTTCTTCATGATGGACGTTGGGATGGCGAAGCCGTAGCCGGTGAAGCTGCCTGTCTGGCTGTAAAGGGCTGCGTTGATGCCCACCAACTCGCCCTCGGCATTGACCAGCGCGCCTCCGCTGTTGCCGGCGTTGATGGCGGCGTCGGTCTGGATGTACGACTCAACATCGTTCTTGGATCCGTGGTCGGAGATGTTGCGTGCCTTGGCACTGACGATGCCGGCGGTGACCGTAGACTTGAGGTTGAAGGGGTTGCCCACGGCCAGCACCCACTCGCCCACACGGAGTTTGTCGCTGTCTCCCACGACGAGGGTAGGCAGTCCTGTGGCCTCTATCTTGATGAGGGCGAGGTCAGTGGACTCGTCCAGTCCCACCACCGTGGCCTTGAACTCACGGTTGTCGTTCAGAGTCACCTCGATGTCGTCCGCCCCCGCCACCACGTGGTTGTTGGTCACGATGTAGCCGTCAGAGGATATGATGACTCCCGAACCCGCGCCCTGCCGCTTGGGGGTCTGAATCTGTCGCTGCTGAATGCCGCCTCCGCCACGTCCAAAGAAGTCACCGAAGAAGTCGGCGAAAGGGTCGTAGTACTCCTGCACGCGTGTCTGTCCGTTGATGGTCACCTTGATGTACACCACCGCTCCGCACGCCTTGTCGGCCGCCGCGGTGAGGTCCACATACTGGCGCGACTGTGGGGTAGCGTCGTCCGCCGCCAGTGTCATGAACGGAGCCGGAGTCCCATCCTCCGCCTGTGCGGCCGCTGCGATGCTGTCTGTCAGCCCCACCCTACTGTTCACCAGCGAGAAGGCGAAAGCCCCTGTAATGCCCGATACGGCTGCCGTCAGAGCGACAATGCCGTAGAATCTCTTCATTGTCTGTTTCATAATCTTATTGTGTTACTATAGTTAATATCACGTCGCTTTTAACTTACAATCTACAAAACTGATGCCAAAAATAGCGTGAAGTTTAGTGACGGCAAAGGAAAAGGCAGGAAAAGTGGCGTTCGTTGCGGTAGTTTAACACAAAAAGACCCGGCATTAACAGTTGAGGTTGCGTGGGAACCATTCAAAGAAGGTCTGGGCCTGGGCATAAAAAAAAGAGGAAACCCGAAGGTCTCCCCTTGTATTTCATTGCATACTTTCCACGAATCAGAAGCTGTAGTACATACCGAGACTGAGCTTAGTGTCGTCGATGCCGAAAGAGAACTGATTGTAAGAATCCTTCTGTGAGCCGTAGCCGAGGAATCCGATACGTGAAACGAGAGAAATGTTCTCAGTCACATCGAACTTCACACCCGGACGAACACCTATGGTGAAGCCTGTCACAGCGTCGGAACCGCTCTTCTTTGTTGAAGAGAAATAGAAACCGCCCTCAACGAAGAATGACGCGATGCCTGAAGAGGCGAAAGTGTAACGAGCGTAAGGGTTAATCTTGTAGATAGTCTGGTTTTGGGTGGTTCCTGCAACATTGCTGATAGACTGGATACCCAGAGCTACTGCCACGTCCCACTTATCGTTGAGTGAATAGCCGACTTCCGGCATGAGTTCGTATGACACCTGTGACTTTTCAGCATTGTCATAGTCAATAATCCCAAAGCCGATTGAACCTCCAGCCCATACCTGAGCGTCTGCAGCCAGCGCGCTGAGAGCTACGATTGCTGACAAAATAATCTTCTTCATAAAATAATATTACGTATAAGTTTTATGTCCGCCTACTCTTTTCGAGGTTTTCAGCATCCCCTCGCCTAACCGCTTCTGCGGAAAAGCGCGGCAAAGTTACTGCCTTTACCAATACGAACCACTGGTTTTTTTTGCGATTTTTCACTTCCAACCACATAAAACCTACCAAACGACAAGTTTCGGGCATAAATCCACGCACACACAATATGGTGGTGTGCAACGCAAACGGATTGTGTCCGCACACGGAGGAAAGGGAAAAGAGGGGAAGAACAGGCAAGTTCACCTCAGGGCGAAGTTCACCAACAGGAAGGCCGCCAATATATATAAGGTAAGGTTCAGGTCGCGGAACTTGCCCACCAGTATCTTCACAAGCACGTAGCACAGCATTCCGAGACCGATGCCGTCTGCTATGCTACAGCACAGCACCATGCCCACCGTGGTGACGAAAGCCGGCAGGGCCTCGGAGATGTCACCGAAGTCGATCTTGCCGAACGAGTCCGCCATCAGTACCCCCACTACCACAAGAGCGCCGCAGGTGGCGACACTGGGGATGAGGAGGAAGACCGGAGCGAAGAAGACGCTGAGCAGGAAGAGGATGCCCACGGTGAAGGACGTGAGGCCCGTGCGTCCGCCCTCCGCCACCCCCGATGCGCTCTCGGCGTAGGCGGATATGGAGGAGCAGCCAATCAGAGCCGCCACGGAAGTGCCGATGGCATCGCTCGTCATCGCCTCCTTCACTCCTGGTATGTTCCCCTTCGCGTCCTCCTTGAGACCCATCTTGGAGACCACGCCCAGTATGGTGCCGATGCTGTCGAAGATGTTGACGAGCAACAGGGACAGCACCGCGAGCGCCATCTTGAAGGTGAAGAAGCCCTCGAAGTCGAACTGGCAGCTTATGGGGGCGATACTGTGCGGTGCGGACACCGGCGCCCACCCCTCGCCTATCTCCGTGACCCCGATCGGAATGCCGATGAGTGTGGTCGCGACTATGCCGATGAACAAGCCTCCCTTCACTCTCCGGGCGAGAAGCGCGCCGCAGAGCAGGATGCTGACAAAGCCGAGGACGGACGACGGGGTGGCGGCGCCGAGTTTCACGAAGGTGGACCCGTCCGCCACGATGATGCCGGCGTTCTTCAGTCCCACGAACGCTATGAACATGCCGATGCCGGCGGAGATGGCGTAACGCAGGTTCCGAGGGATGCACTCCAGAATACGGTCGCGTATGTTGAGGAACGTGATGAGGAGGAAGACAGCGGACTCCACCAACAGTACCGCCATGGCCTGTTGCCACGTGAGACCCATCGACTGGCAGAGGGTGAAGGCGAAGAAGGCGTTCATCCCCATGCCGGGGGCCTGGGCTATGGGCAGCTTGGACATGAAGGCAAGCAGCAGGGTCGCCACGGCGGACGCAATGGCCGTGGAGGTGAACAGCGCGCCCTTGTCCATGCCTGTCGTGGCGAGTACGGACGGGTTGACCGCCAGTATGTAACACATGGTTAGGAAGGTGGTCATTCCAGCCACCAGTTCTGTGCGGACCGTGGTCCGTCCAGGGTCGTAGCCCAGCATTTCCTTCAGTTTGTTCATCTTCGTCGAATATTTGTTTGCCGTTAGCTGTGCAAAATTACTGATTGCAGTTAAAAAAAACAAGTTCCAGACCCGAAATCGGGCCTGGAACCGCTGTTTATTGAAAAAAAATCGTGTTACCGGTACCGCGACCGGATTTTTTCACTACCTTTGCACCACTTTTCCGCAACAGGATCGGGATTTAGCGCAGTTGGTTAGCGCACGCGTCTGGGGGGCGCGAGGTCGCTGGTTCGAGTCCAGTAATCCCGACCACTCGGGGAAAAGGGTTCCTCATTTCACAAGCACAGCCTTTATTTTCTCAGTGGCCTGGGCGTACGCCTTCTCCCAATCGGTGTCGAGGGAGAACGGGGTGTAGGTCTGCTTGTCGTTCACGTAGACACAAGTCAGTTCCTTGTCGTCATCGCCGAACAGGGGGTTCTGCAGCGAGGCGTCGCGGTAGACCTTGATGACCTCCAGACGCTTCTCGGTGGAGATGGACCTGGCCTTGATGACGTTGGTCTCGAAGTCGGTGATGAACGAGGCGAGGTTGACCGCCTGTGAGTCGTAGAAATAGCTGTCCTTGGTCAGCTTGCGTTTCTTCACCTGGTTGGAGATGTAGTTCAGCACAGTAATCTTATACTGGTTGATTTCAATCTGTTGGTCGTTGGACGCGGCGTTGTTGACCACGCTCGTGGCGTTGTCGAACACCTTCTTGTAGAGGCTCTGCGCGCTTGCCGCCGAAACGGACGCTGCCAGGAGTAAAGTCAGAAAAACCTGTTTCATATTGTTCCCTTTATTAGTTTAACTGTTGCAAAGATAGATTCTTTTCGTGTAACCCGCAAGACAATCCGCGGGAAAATCGACTGGTGCGCGTCCGGTTTTCCATATTATTAACGTTTCCACAAGCAAAGTAAGCGAAAGAGGTGTCCGGAAAGACAGACAATCGGGTCTCCAGAGTAAAAAAAAGGTGGAGGACACACGGAAGTGCGAATAAATTCGTAACTTTGCACCCTATTATGAACGTAGCTATTGTAAAATACAACGCAGGAAACATATTCTCCGTGATGAACGCGCTCAGGAGATGTGGTGTCGTCCCGACCTTGACAGACGACTTCGAGGCACTGCGTAAAGCGGACAAAGTGATATTCCCCGGACAGGGCGAGGCACGGACCACCATGACCTACCTGAAGGAACACGGACTGGACAGTCTGATAAAGGGACTGCGGCAGCCGGTGCTGGGGATATGCGTCGGGATGCAGCTCATGTGCCGCCACAGCGAGGAGGAGGACACCGACTGCCTCGGCATATTCGACGCCGACGTGGTGAGGTTCCGTCCGGAGAGGAAAGAGGACAAGGTGCCGCAGATGGGATGGAACACAATCGGGAACACCCGAACCGACCTGTTCAAGGGGTTCGACCGGCCCGAGTTCGTGTACTATGTACACAGCTACCGCGTGCCGCTGTGCGCAGACACGATAGCGGAGACCGACTACATACAGCCCTACAGCGCGGCGCTGCACAAGGACAACTTCTACGCCGTGCAGTTCCACCCGGAGAAGAGCGGAAGCGTGGGCGAGCGGATATTGGAGAACTTCATCAACATCGGACTATGATAGAACTCATACCAGCCATTGACCTGATTGACGGCAAGTGCGTGCGCCTCACCAAGGGCGACTACGGACAGAAGACCGTGTACAGCGAAAGTCCGCTGCAGATGGCACGGCTGTTCGAGCGGAAAGGACTCAGGAGACTGCACCTCGTGGACCTCGACGGGGCCAAGTCGAGGCACGTGGTCAACGACCGGGTGCTGAGGGACATCTGCATGCACACCAGTCTGACGGTGGACTTCGGCGGAGGAGTCAAGAGCGACGAGGACATCGAGAAGGCGTTCGGCGCCGGGGCGGCGATGGTCACTGCCGGCAGCATTGCGGTCACCTCGCCCGAGACCGTGGCAAGATGGATTGAGCGGTACGGCGCGGACAAGATAGTGCTTGGAGCGGACGTGCTGGACGGGAAGGTGAGGATAAACGGATGGAAAGACAATGGAGACACAGACCTGACGACGCTCCTCACCCGCTACATGGGACTGGGCGTCAGAAACGTGCTGTGTACCGACATAAGCAAGGACGGGATGCTGCAGGGTCCCAACACCCCACTCTACCGGCAGATTATGGACGCATTCCCCGACTGCCACCTAATTGCGAGCGGAGGGGTGAGCTGCGAGGACGACATACTGGAACTCGACAGGGAGGGAATACCGGCGGTAGTGTTCGGCAAGGCCTTCTACGAAGGGCGCATAGACATCGACCGACTCCGGGAAACACTTAAAAAGGAAGGATAGACGACATGCTGGCAAAACGAATCATACCCTGTCTCGACATCAAGGACGGACAGACCGTGAAGGGGGTCAACTTCGTGGGACTGAGGGAAGCGGGCGACCCCATAGAACTGGGGAAAGCCTACAGCAGCCAAGGGGCTGACGAGCTGGTGTACCTCGACATCACGGCGAGCCACGAGGGACGGAAGACATTCACCGAACTGGTGGGACGCATAGCCAGGGAGATAAACATACCCTTCACCGTGGGAGGAGGCATAGGTGAACTGGCGGACGTGGAACGGCTGCTCAACGCCGGGGCGGACAAGGTGAGCGTCAACTCGGCCGCACTGCGCAACCCGGACCTCATCGATGAGATTGCCAGGCACTTCGGCAGTCAGGTGTGCGTGGTGGCGATAGACGCGCGGCTGGACGGGGACGACTGGACATGCTACCTCAACGGAGGACGGTTGGCCACCGGCAGAAGGCTGACCGAATGGGCGAAGGAGGCAAACGACCGCGGCGCGGGAGAGATACTGTTCACCAGCATGAACCACGACGGAGTGAAACAGGGATTCGCCAACGACGCGCTGGCCAGCCTCGCCGACACACTCTCCATCCCGGTCATCGCCTCGGGCGGAGCGGGAAAGAAGGAGGACTTTAGGGACGCGTTCACCCTGGGAAAGGCCGACGCGGCGCTTGCGGCAAGCGTCTTCCACTTCGGAGAGATAAAGATAGGAGAACTGAAGGAATATCTGAACGGACAAAACATACCAATACGACTATGACAATAGATTTCGACAAGATGAACGGCATCGTGCCTGCCATCATACAGGACGACAAGACACTGAAGGTGCTGATGCTCGGATTCATGAACGAGGAAGCATACAACAAGACGGTGGAGACAGGGAAGGTCACTTTCTGGAGCCGCACGAAACAGAGGCTGTGGACCAAGGGAGAGACCAGCGGAAACTTCCTGGAGGTGGTCTCCATCACCAACGACTGCGACAACGACACACTGCTCGTCAAGGCCAACCCCACCGGACCGGTGTGCCACACCGGAGCGGACACCTGTTGGAACGAGACCAACGACAACCCCATAATGTTCCTCACCGAACTGCAGCGGTTCATCGACAAGCGGCACAGCGAGATGCCCGAGGGGTCGTACACCACCAGTCTGTTCCGCGAGGGTCTGGGCCGCATGACCCAGAAGGTGGGCGAAGAGGCCGTGGAACTGGTAATCGAATCGATGAAGGGAGACAACGACAGACTGATTTACGAAGCGTCCGACCTGTTCTACCACCTCATCGTGCTACTCACCTCCAAGGGGCTGCGAATAGAGGACATCGCGAGGGAACTGATGGAACGCCACAACCCTGGCTGGCACAAGCACTGAGCCGTAGGGGCGGAACGGATTAACAACATACAAGCCATGCTGATAGAATACAAGAACGTCGGAGTGTTTCAGGAGGCACAGGAAGTGCTGAACGGAGTGTCAGTCACCATCGACGAGGGCGAACTGGCCTACATCATAGGCAAGGTGGGGTCGGGCAAAAGCTCGTTCCTCAAGACCCTCTACGGAGAACTGCCCGTCCACGGCGGAGAGGCTACCGTGATGGGACACGACCTCGCCACACTGAAACGGAAGCGCCTGCCCGAACTCAGGAGGAAACTGGGGGTCATCTTCCAGGACTTCCAGCTGCTGACAGACCGTACGGTGGAGGCTAACCTGCGGTTTGTACTCAAGGCCACAGGGTGGAAGAACAAGGCGGAGATAAAGACCCGCATACAGGAGGTGCTGGACCTCGTGGGGATGAGCACCAAGGGCTACAAGCTGCCGAGTGAGCTGTCGGGCGGAGAGCAGCAGCGAATTGCCATCGCCAGAGCTATACTCAACCACCCCAAACTCATCCTCGCCGACGAGCCTACAGGAAACCTCGACTCGGAGACCAGCAGACGGATCACCGAACTGCTACAGAGGATAGTGAGGGAACAGGGGTCCACCGTGGTGATGATAACCCACAACACCCACCTGCTGGAGGAGTTCCCCGGCAGGGTGTTCGAGTGCAGGGACAAGAGACTCACCGAACTCACAGACTCTGACCTCAGGAAAGAGGAGACGGAGCTGACAGGGGACGGTACGGGGAACGACAGGACGGAGACGCCCGACGGAGACATGGAAATCATCGAGGACCTGGTTGAAGTGGGAAAGAAAACAAGAAAATAAACGGAAACAGATATGAAAGTATTAAAGTTCGGAGGAACCTCTGTGGGTACTCCCCAAAGGATGAAAGAGGTCGTCGCGCTGGTCAACGACGGCAACCAGAAGATTGTGGTACTCTCGGCTATGTCCGGCACCACGAACGCATTGTACGAAATAGCCGACTATCTCCACAAGAAGAACCCGGTCGGCGCCAACGAGAACATCAACAAGCTGGAGGACAGGTACATGCAGCATGTGGAGGACCTGTATGCGACCGACGAGTACAAGAAGGCCGCCACAGACTTCCTGAAGACTGAATTCAACTATATCCGTTCGTTCACCAAGGGAATCTTCACCATGTTCGAGGAGAAAATCATCGTGGGACAGGGAGAGATTCTCAGTACCAACATGGTTACGTTCTACATGCAGGAACAGGGAATCAACGCAGTGCTTCTGCCGGCCCTGGAGTTCATGAGGACCGACAAGAACGGAGAACCCGACCTGGAATATATCCGTGAGAAGATAAAGCTGCAACTGACGGAGAACCCCGACAAGGACATCTACATCACCCAGGGATTCATCTGCAAGAACGCGTACGGAGAGGTGGACAACCTGCAAAGGGGCGGATCGGACTACTCCGCCTCATTGATTGGCGCAGCCGTGGGAGCTGAGGAGATACAGATTTGGACCGACATCGACGGTATGCACAACAACGACCCGAGGTACGTGGACGACACTGAGCCGGTCGGCCAACTCAACTTCGAGGAGGCGTCGGAGCTGGCCTACTTCGGGGCAAAGATTCTGCACCCCACATGCGTGCAGCCGGCCAAGTTCGCCGGCATCCCGGTAAGGTTGCTGAACACCATGGACCCGACCGCTCCCGGCACCATCATAAGCAACAGGACACAGAGGGGCATCATCAAGGCTGTGGCCGCCAAGGACAACATCACGGCAATCAACATCACTTCGAGCCGGATGCTGCTCGCCTACGGTTTCCTCCGTAAGGTGTTCGAGATATTCGAGACCTACAAGACAAGCATCGACCTCGTGACGACAAGTGAGGTGGGCGTGTCCGTGTCCATCGACAACACCAACAACCTCAGCCAGATTCTCAACGAGCTGAAGAAACTGGGAACGGTCACCGTGGACGTGGACATGTGCATCATCTGTGTCGTGGGCGACCTCGACTGGCACAACATCGGCTTCGAGGCACTCGCCACGGAGACCATGAAGGAGGTGCCTGTGAGGATGATAAGCTACGGAGGCAGCAACAACAACATATCGTTCCTCGTGGCTGCGGCTGACAAGAAGAAGGCACTGCAGTCGCTGAGTGACCACCTGTTCAAGAACGGGAAACAGTAAGAAGGACACAGGCAATGCGCCACAAGAACAACTGATAAAGGCAAGACACGACACATGACACCAAAAGAACTGGCCACGAGACTCAAGGACATAGACACACCTTATTATTATTATGACACGGAACTGCTGAAACAGACTCTCGACGAGCTGAACAGGGAGGTCAAGAAGTACGACAACTACCATGTACACTACGCCATCAAGGCCAACGCCAACCCCACAGTGCTGGCACTGATAAGGGAAGTGGGACTGGGCGTGGACTGTGTGAGCGGAGGAGAGATAGAGGCGGCGGTCAAGGCCGGGTTTGCGCCGGGGACCATCATGTTCGCCGGAGTGGGCAAGACCGACAAGGAGATAGCCACTGGCCTGGACAGGGGCATCGGCTGCTTCAACGTGGAGAGCGTACCCGAGCTGGAGGTAATAGACGGAATCGCAAGGAGCATGGGCAGGACAGCCGACATCTGTCTGAGGATTAACCCCAACGTGGGGGCGCACACGCATGCCAACATCACCACAGGACTGTCGGAGAACAAGTTCGGCATAGACCTCGCCCACATGACGGGGGTGATTGACAAGGCAAGGGAGATGGAGGGAGTCAACCTCGTGGGACTGCACTTCCACATAGGAAGCCAGATTCTCGAAATGGACGACTTCGCGGCTCTGAGCGTAAAGATAAACGAGATACAGGACCTGCTCGACAGGCACGGGGTCAGCATCAGAATAATTGACGTGGGAGGAGGACTCGGCATCGACTACCAAGACCCTGAGGCGCACCCCATACCACAGTTCAAGGAGTATTTCGAGGTATACCACAAGAACCTCAGGCTCAGGGAAGGACAGGAACTGCACTTCGAGCTGGGACGCGCGGTGGTGGGACAGTGCGGCAGCCTCATCACGAAAGTGCTGTACGTCAAGGACAACACGGACAAGAAGTTCGCCATCGTGGACGCCGGAATGACGGAACTCATACGTCCCGCCCTCTACGGGGCGCACCACAAGATTGTGAACCTCACGAGCGAAGCCGCACCCGAGACCTATGACGTGGTAGGCCCTATCTGTGAGTCGAGCGACGTGTTCGACACCGGAATCCTACTGAACTCTACCAAGCGTGGCGACCTGCTGGCGATACTCAGTGCGGGAGCGTACGGAGAGGTGATGGCCTCGCAGTACAACTGCAGGACTCTGCCCAAAAGCCACTCGGACAAGGACATAATGACAGGGAACTGAATACAGAACGTTGATTGGCATCAATTTTGCATGTCACGAGATAAACAAATGCCAAAGTATTATGAAAGAGAAAGAGAACGAAAAGGAAGAAATCATAGATAAGGAGACCGGGGAACAGGAGAAGGCCTGTGGCTGCGGCACGGACGGAAAGGACAAGGACTCCAAGCAGGACTGCAAGGAGGAGGAAGTAAGTGAACTGGACAAGGCCAACAGGAAAATAGCGGAACTGGAGGACAAGTACCTGCGGCAGGTGGCTGAGTTCGACAACTTCAGGAGACGTGTCATGAAGGAGAAGGCCGAACTGATACTCAACGGAGGCGAGAAGGTGCTGACCAATTTCCTGCCTGTGGTAGACGACCTTGAGAGGGCGCGGCAGCACATGGAAGACGCTACCGACGTGAACGCGCTGAGGGAAGGGATTGACCTTATCATCGACAAGTTCAAGAAGACACTCAAGTCACAGGGCGTGGAGGAGATAGAGACCAAGGACAAGGACTTTGACGTCAACTACCACGAGGCGGTCACGATGGTGCCGAGCGCGAGCGACGAGCAGAAAGGCAAGATTGTGGACTGTCTGAGCAAGGGATATACACTGAACGACAAAGTGATAAGGTACGCCAAAGTGGTCGTAGCCAATTAACCGTACATAGATAATGGCAAACAGAGACTATTACGACATTCTTGGAGTGGACAAGAGTGCCAGTGCTGATGAGATAAAGACAGCCTACAAGAAAATGGCTATCAAATATCATCCGGACAGGAATCCGGGTAACAAGGAGGCGGAAGCCAAGTTCAAGGAAGCGGCGGAGGCGTACGACGTGCTGCGCGACCCGGAGAAACGCCAGCGTTACGACCAGTTCGGACCTGAAGGGGTCAAGGGTATGGGCGGTTTCGGAGGACAGGGCATGGACATGAACGACATATTCTCCATGTTCGGTGACCTCTTCGGCGGAGCCTCCGGCTTTGGAGGGTTCGGCGGTTTCGGCGGCTTCAACGCCGGTGGCGGCAGAGGCGGCGGCAAGCCAGTGTACAAGGGACAGGACCAGAGACTGAGAGTGGAACTCACCCTCAAGGAGATTGTCAACGGAACGACCAAGAAATTCAAGCTTAAGAAACAGATTAAGTGCGGGCATTGCCACGGAAGCGGATCTACCGACGGTTCCACATCCACCTGCGCCACCTGCCACGGCAGCGGTTACGTGGTGAAGACACAGCAGAGTTTCTTCGGTGTCATGAGGACACAGAGCGTGTGTCCCGACTGCCACGGAGAGGGTGTCGTCATCAAGAACAAATGTCCGGAATGCCGCGGCGAGGGCATCGTCCCCGGAGAGGAGGTGGTGGAAGTGACCTTCCCCGCAGGACTTACCGACGGCATGATACTGAATGTCCCGGGCAAGGGCGGCGCCGGCAGACGCAACGGTGTGAACGGTGACCTCCAGATAATCATCAACGAAAAGGCGGACGACACGCTGACACGGGACGGCAACGACCTCGTGTACAACCTCGTGCTGTCATTGCCTATGGCGATACTGGGAGGTGAGGTGGAAGTGCCTACCGTTGACGGAAAAGCGAAGATTTCCGTCTCCGCTGGAACTCAACCGGGTACGGTACTCCGTCTCAAAGGCAAGGGAATACCGGAGGTCCAGGGCTACAACAAAGGCAGGAGAGGCGACGAGGTGATAAACATCAGCGTCTATATACCTGAGACACTGAGCAAGGAGGAAAAGGCTTGCATCCAGAAACTGGCGGGCAGCGACAACTTCGCCCCCACAGAAAGTATCAAGGACAAAATCTTCAAGAAGTTCAGGTCTTTCTTCGAATCATAGGGGAAGACTTCACCAACATCAAGAGAGGCTGCGATGAGAGACTTTGCGCAATACACCGACTATCTGTTCTCACAGGTCCCGATGTTCCAGAACATAGGAGCTGGGGCATACAAGGAAGGGCTTGAGAACACTAACATACTCGACGCTCATTTCGGGCATCCGCACCGCAGTTTCAGAACAATACACATAGCGGGAACCAACGGCAAGGGTTCCTGCTCTCATACTATAGCGTCGGTACTGCAGGAAGCTGGCTACAAGGTGGGACTGTTCACCTCGCCCCACCTCACCGACTTCAGGGAACGGATAAGGGTCAACGGAAGGAAAATCACGGAGCGGTACGTGATGGACTTCATCGATGGCGAACGCCAGTTTTTCGAGCCGCTCCACCCCACTTTCTTTGAGCTGACCACCGCCTTGGCGTTCAAGTACTTTGCGGACGAGAAGGTGGATGTGGCGGTGATAGAGGTCGGGATGGGAGGACGGTTGGACTGCACCAACATCATACGGCCCGACCTGAGTGTCATTACCAACATCAGTCTCGACCACACGCAGTTCCTTGGCAACACACTGGCGGAGATTGCCGGAGAAAAAGCCGGAATCATCAAACATGGAGTTCCTGTGGTGATTGGGGAGACCACAGACGAGACCAGACCTGTCTTCACTGACAAAGCCAAGGAAGTGGGCGCTGACATCTTCTTCGCAGAAGATACAGAAGTGGCCAACAGTTTCGACTTCGAGCTGAAGGGACTGTATCAGGAGAAGAACCTCAGGACCATCCTCTGCGCCATTTCACACCTTATTAATAATGGGTACACCATCACACCCGGCGATATAAGCAGGGGACTGGGACGAGTCTGCGAGAACACCGGACTGCAGGGCAGGTGGCAGACAGTCCACACCAATCCTACCGTCGTTTGCGACACTGGCCACAACATGGGTGGAATAAGCTACATTGCGCGGCAACTGAAGCTACAGAAGTGCGACACCATGCGGATTGTGTTCGGGATGGTGAGCGACAAGGACGTGGACGGTGTCCTGAGCCTGATGCCAAAGGACGCGGTCTACTACTTCACACAGTCGTCCGTCAAGAGGGCCATGCCCCACTCCACCTTGAAAGAGCTTGCAAACCGCCACGGACTGGCAGGAAAATCCTTCGCCACCGTAGGCGAGGCATACGGGGAGGCATTGCGGGAATCGGAGGCAAATGACTTCATATTTGTAGGGGGAAGTTCATTTGTTGTTGCCGATTTTCTGATGCACGAGAAAAAAAATCACCAATAATCGAAAATCATCGCGTATTATTTGCTTGTTAGAAAAAAAACCGTTTTATTTGCATTGAAATAATTTACTAATAACAAATACATACGTACTATGAGCGAAAATACAGGGAAAATTCTGTCTGGACTCCAGAGGGAAAAGTTCCAGAAAGAAGTCCATGGCAAGAAAACCGACCTTTTCTTCCTGCACAACAAAAAGGGATATGAAGTGGCCATCACCAACTACGGAGGGGCGATTGTGGCGATAATGGTGCCGGACAAAAACGGAAATGTGGCGAACGTCATACAGGGACACGACAACATTGACGACGTTATCAACAGTCCCGAGCCGTTCCTCTCCACACTTATCGGCCGGTACGGCAACCGTATAGCGCGGGGCAAGTTCACCCTTAACGGCAAGGAGTATCAGTTGGCAGTCAACAACGGTCCCAACGCCCTGCACGGAGGACCTACAGGTTTCCACACAAGAGTATGGGACGCCCGTCAGATGAGTCCCAGTTCACTGGCTCTCCACTACGTCTCAGCCTATGGCGAGGAGGGATTCTCCGGGGAATTCAGGGTTACCGCAGAGTTCACGTTCACCGACGACAATGAACTTGTAATCGAATACCTCGCATGCACAAACAAGAAGACAGTGATGAACCTCACCCACCACGGTTATTTCAGTCTCGCCGGAATCGCAAATCCGACACCCACAATCGACAATCTTATTTGCGAAATCAACGCCAATTATTATATTCCTATCGACGAAACGTCCATTCCGACAGGCGAGATACGCTTTGTGGAAGGCACTCCGTTCGACTTCCGCAAACCCAAAGCCGTGGGTAAAGACATCGACGCTGACGATGTGCAGATTAAGAACGGCGCAGGGTACGACCACTGCTTCGTACTCAACAAAAAGGAAGAGGGAGAACTGAGCTTCGCTGCGAAGATTACCGAACCGAACAGCGGACGCACGATGGAGGTCTACACTACAGAACCGGGAGTGCAGGTCTACACCGACAACTGGGCGGACGGCTACAAAGGCCAGCACGGCGCCACCTTCCCGCGCAGGTCTGCCATCTGCTTTGAGTGCCAGCACTTCCCCGACACTCCGAACCACCCCTATTTCCCGTCGGCGGTACTCAACGTGGGCGACCAGTACAAGCAAAAGACAATCTACAAATTCGGTGTCGAGAAATGATGCCGTAAAATCACTTGCTACTTATAACTAATAAACTCATCCAATAAAAACACTCTGAAAAAATGATACAAAAAACAAAGCCGAACTACACGTTCGCACTGATTGTCGTGTTCATAGTATGCTTCCTCATAGGATTCATCACCACGATGAACAATTCGATGATTACGTTCTGCTCCGAAGCGTTCGACCTGACGGCGCAAGAAGGACAGTATGTCAACTCTGCGTTCTACGGCGCATACCTGCTTTCCATACCGTTCGCGCTTCTTATGAGCAAGATCGGTTACAAGAACACACTGATTCTCGGTCTTGCGGTGGCAGGTATCGGTTTCATAATAAACTCGCTTGGTATCACTTGGGCGATAGGCGCCGGGGCGAATGTCTATGCGATATTCCTCGCCTCAATGTGTCTGGTGGCCATGGGAGTGGTCATGCTCCAGAACGTGGCCAACCCCTACGTGATGGTTCTCGGGTCACCGGAGAAGGGAGCTTTCCGCATGACACTCAGTCAGGCACTGAACTCCGTGGCGACTACCGTAGCCCCTCTGTTCATCGCGTACGTGATTATAAACGGTAAGGCACCGGCACCCGAATTCGTACCTGGCCCGTTCTTGGGACTGGGAGCGTTCACCCTGCTCATATGTATAACTCTCGCGTTCCTCAAACTGCCGAAAATCGACGAGGGCAAACAGGCCGAGGAGGCAGGATTTCACCGCGAATACAAGAAGAGCGTGTTCATGTATCCCCACGTATGGTTGGGAGCGTTGGGCATCTTCATGTACATGGGACTTGAAGTCGGAGTACCGTCCATGTTGAAGTACCGCTTTGAGTTGCTCTACCCCGACAAGGACACTGCGGCCTTGGCAGCCCTGTCCACCAGTTACCTTGCTTATTACTGGGGCGGAATGATGGTAGGACGTTTCATCGGCGCGGGTATCCTCACTAAATTCGAACCACGTAAGTTGCTCACCGCATGCCTCTGCCTCGGCGCGGCCTGTATCGGAGTCTCACTGTTCTTCGCAAGCAGCATGGCTGGCATCTGGCTCATGCTCGCTGCCGGACTGTTCCACTCTGTGATGTGGCCGCTCATATTCAACCTCGGTCTGCAGGATCTCGGTCCGCACACCAAGGCGGCGACCGGAGTCATCAACACAGGTGTCATCGGCGCAGCCATCCTCACCCCTTTCATGGGTACCATCGTTGACAACACGAACGTCATTGTCGCACTCTGCACGATGTTTGTCTTCTACGCCTATATCATCTGGTTCTGCAACTTCGGCAGCCGCATAGGACTGGGGAAGGCCGCACGTTAACTGATATGATTGATTCACAAGAACTTTAATAACTAATAAACACACAAAGACATGGATATAGAAAAAGTAAGAAGCCGTTTCATCAAGCACTTCGACGGTAAAACGGGTAATGTTTATATGTCTCCGGGCCGTATCAACCTGATTGGAGAGCATACCGACTACAACGGGGGATTTGTCTTCCCCGGCGCAGTGGACAAAGGCATCATGGCTGAAATCCGTCCGAATGGTACAGACAAGGTAATGCTCTACTCCATCGACCTGAAGGACCGTGTTGAATTTACGGTTGACGACCCTCAAGGTCCACGCGCGTCTTGGGCGCGGTATATTTACGGAGTCTGCCAGGAAATGAAATCGCTTGGTGTGGATGTCAAGGGATTCAACGCAGCCTTTTACGGTGACGTGCCTCTCGGTGCGGGCATGTCTTCCTCAGCCGCCCTTGAGAGTTGCTTTGCCTTCGCATTGAACGACCTCTTCGGAGACAACAAAGTGTCCAAGTGGGATTTGGTTCTGGCAGGTCAGGCTACCGAACACAAGTATGTCGGTGTGAACTGCGGCATTATGGACCAGTTCGCTTCCGTGTTCGGCAAGGAGGGCAAGTTGATGCGCCTCGACTGCAACAGCCGCGAGTTCGAGTACTACCCGTTCGAGCCTAAGGGTTACAAGCTCTGTCTGGTGAACTCAAAGGTAAAGCACGAGTTGGCAGGTTCTCCATACAACGACCGCCGCAACTCATGCGAGAATGTGGTAAAGCACATCGCCGCCAAGCACCCGGAGGGCAAGTTCGCCACACTGCGCGACTGCACATGGGAACAACTCGATGAGGTACGCGCTGAAGTAGGAGAAGAGGACTATACCCGCGCCCACTTCGTCCTTGGCGAGAAGGACAGGGTGTTGGCTGTATGCGACGCGCTTCAGAAAGGCGACTACGAGACCGTGGGACAGAAGATGTACGAGACCCATTACGGACTGAGCAAGGAATATGAGGTCAGCTGCGAGGAACTCGACTTCCTTAACGACGTGGCAAAAGAAAACGGTGTCACAGGAAGCCGTATCATGGGCGGCGGATTTGGCGGATGCACCATAAACCTGGTGAAGGACGAAATCTACGACAAGTTCGTGGAGGATGTGACAGCCAAGTTTGCTGCCAAGTACGGCCACGCGCCTGAAATCTATCCAGTGGTCATCTCAGACGGTTCACATAAGGTTTGCTGACGGATGGCAGTTCCTCCTTGGAGGGACTCATTCCTATAGTTTCACCCACAGCAAGGATTTCCTTGTTGTGGGTTTTTGTTTTCCGACTCCATCAGTTTCAACCGCAAGGTTCGCACACAAATAGTGTTAAAAAATCGCTTTTTAGCAAAAAAGAGGGAAGGAACGCATTGCCCTATAGGAATAAAATTGTAATTTTACACCCATAGAATTACTAAGACTAATACGAAACATTAAAACAATTTGGAAATGAACAAAGTAAAGAACCTTTTCGCTGGAGTCGGGCTTGTGTCAATCGCGGCCATCTCTGCCTGTTCTTCCGGCGGCAGTACTAATCTTACGCAGTCCGGTTTGAATCCCGCGGATTTCGACTCTACAGTATTGGGTAAGAAAACCGAGTTGGTAACCCTTCACAATGCCAACGGCATGGAGGTTTGCCTCACGAATTACGGAGGCCGCGTGGTCTCCATCTCAGTTCCCGACAAGGACGGTAAACCGACTGATGTGGTATTGGGTTACGACAACATCCACCAATATGCCGACACACTGAACTCTCCGTCGGACTACGGGTCTTCGGTAGGCCGGTACGCCAACCGTATCAAGGATGCGAAATTGACTCTCGCCGGCCAGACATACAATCTCAGGCCCAACGACAACGGCAACTGCCTTCACGGTGGCGGCAACACAGGGTGGATTAACAAAGTGTACGACATCACTGAGAAGAACGACTCCTCAGTCACGTTCACCATCAACGCCAAAGACGGTGAGAACGGTTTCCCCGGCAATGTCACCGCAACTGCCAAATATACGGTGAAGAGCGACAACACACTTGACATTGAGTTTGGAGCTACCACAGACAAGGAGACTGTAGTCAACATGACCAACCACAGTTACTTCAACCTGAACGGCGACATGTCAAAGGAAGGCTTCGACCAAGTGATGTACATCAACGCCGACAAGTTCACCCCGGCTGACAGTCTGTACATCCCGACCGGAGAGATAAAGAGTGTGGAGGGAACACCGATGGACTTCCGCACGCCTACAGAAATCGGCAAGAAGGTTGACTACAGTTTCGACCAAATCAAGAACGCTACGGGTTACGACCACAACTGGTGCCTCAACACATATAAAGACGGTGTGGGCGACGACAAGACAGTGTGCGCAAGCCTTTATTCACCCCAGAGCGGCATCCTGCTGGAAGTGTTTACCAACGAGCCGGGCATCCAGGTGTACACAGGCAACTTCCAAGGCACGGGCATCGCATGCAAGCACGGAGTCAAATACCCCAAGCATGTAAGCGTATGCTTTGAAAGCCAGAAATATCCTGACTCCCCCACCAAGATTGCGGAGGGTGTGAAGGACTGGACAGACGCAACCTTGAAACCGGGCGAGCAGTACTACTCACACCTTGTCTACAAGTTTAGTGTAAAGAAATAGACCACTGTATATAAATCATTTAAGTAACAAATAATCTTATAATTAAAATTATGAATTGGAATTCAACAGAATTCGTCTGGCTCGACTGGGCTGTCCTTGTCATCGGTGTAATTGGAGTGATTTGGGCAGTTTGGCATGCGATAGTAAAGGACAGAAAGGCTCAGCAGGGCGAAAACTCTTCCGCCTACCTCTTTGGTAAGGGCGAGCCATGGTATGTAATCGGTATGGCAATCTTTGCCGCCAACATAGGTTCGGAACACCTTGTAGGTCTCGCCGGCACCGGCGCGAAGAGTGGAGTCGGTATGGCCCACTGGGAGATGCAGGGATGGATGATCCTTATCTTGGGATGGTTGTTCGTGCCGTTCTATCAGTTGCTCATCAACAAGATGGGTAAGATTATCACAATGCCCGACTTCCTGAAGTTCCGCTACACACAGCGCACAGGTTCATGGCTCTCAATCATCACGCTTGTGGCGTACATCCTCACCAAGGTGAGTGTGACGGCACTTACAGGCGGTATCTTCTTCGAATATCTCTGGGGTCTGAACTTCTGGGTGGGAGCCATCGGTCTGATTGTCCTTACCACCATCTTCACCGTGTTTGGCGGTATGAAGGGTGTGATGACACTTTCCACTATCCAGACTCCTATACTTGTCATCGGTTCGTTCCTGGTACTCTTCCTCGGTCTGGCTGCGCTGGGCGGCGGAAGCATTGCCGAAGGATGGACCGACATGATGGACTACTGCGGAAAACTCAACAACGGCTATGGTACTACCCACATGTTCCACTGGGAAGAAGGTGACTCCATGTATCAGGAGTATCCAGGTTTCGTAGTGTTCCTCGGAGCCACCATCATTGGTTTCTGGTACTGGTGTACCGACCAGCACATCGTACAGCGTGTTCTCGGTCAGGTTCCCGGTGAAAAGAACGCCGACGTGATGAAGCGCGCCCGCCGCGGTACAATCGCCGCAGGTTTCTTCAAGGTACTCCCTTGCTTCATGTTCCTCATTCCGGGTATGATTGCCGCCGCACTGGCACAGAAGGGTGCCATCCAGATGGAGGAGACAGACGCCGCATTCGCCATTATGGTGAAGACAGTACTCCCTGCCGGTATTAAAGGTGTGGTTACCATCGGTTTCATCTGCGCCCTCGTAGCTTCCCTCGCAGCCTTCTTCAACAGTTGCGCCACCCTCTTCACAGAGGACTTCTACAAGCCACTGAAGAAAGGCATGTCTGAGGCCCACTACGTGTTTGTAGGCCGTGTGGCTACAGTGGTCGTGGTTATCCTCGGCTTCGCCTGGTTGCCTATCATGATGAAGATGGACACCTTATATAATTACCTCCAGGGCATCCAGTCACTCTTGGCTCCTGCGATGGTGGCTGTGTTCGCCATGGGTATCTTCTTCAAGAAAATCACTCCTAAGGCAGGTGAATACACAATGATTGTAGGCTTCCTCATCGGAATGCTCCGCCTCGTGACCAATGTGATTACGGATACAGGCAAGGCCGCTATGGACGGCGCTTTCTGGCACTACACCGAGTGGTTCTGGCAGACCAACTGGCTGGTATTCGAGTGCTGGTTGCTTGTGTTCCTCATCATCTTCATGGTTGTTGTCAGTTGCTTCACTCCAGCTCCAAGCAAGGCGCAGGTCGAGGCCATCACCTTCACTTCAGACTTCAAGAAGTCTATCCGTGAAAGTTGGGGTGCGTTTGACATCATCGGATCTCTCATCGTAATCGGTCTTTGCGCCGCATTCTACGTATACTTCTGGTAAAAATACATACTGTAACAAACGTTCAAGCGACACGGGCCAACGCCCGTGCGCTTGAACTTAACAAACCCAAAACACCAAAACCACAGATGCGCCGCAGCATCTACCGGGGCCGTTGAGAATCAAACTCACACCCTACCCCTTCATACTGACACAGCCACAGTAAGTCTGTGGGACTGTCATAGGGACAGAATACCTGTCCAACTTAAAATGAGAATATTCTACAAACGACAATATACGACTTATAAAATAGACTATTATGTTAGAAGCGCTTAAAGAGAAAGTTTTCAAAGCCAATCTCGACCTTGTGAAACAGGGTCTCGTGATTTTCACATGGGGCAATGTATCCGGCATTGACCGTGAGAAAGGGCTGGTGGTAATCAAACCGTCAGGAGTCGACTACGACAAGATGAAAGCCGAGGACATGGTGGTTGTGGATCTGGAGACAGGCAAGGTGGTTGAAGGCAACCTCAACCCGTCGTCCGACACCCCCACACATCTTGTGCTGTACAAGGCTTTCCCGAATATACAGGGAGTGGTACACACCCACTCCACTTACGCGACAGCCTTCGCACAAGCCGGCAAGGACATTCCCAACATCGGCACCACACACGCCGACTACTTCTACAAGGACATACCTTGTACAAGAGACATGACAGAGACTGAAGTGAAAGGCCAGTACGAGTTGGAGACAGGCAACGTCATCGTCGACGAGATTCTCAACATCAGGAAAATCAATCCGGACCACACACCTGCGGTACTTGTGAAGAACCACGGGCCGTTCTCATGGGGTACATCGCCCGACAACGCGGTCTACAACGCCAAGGTCATGGAGCAGTGCGCCAAGATGGCGTTCGTGGCGCTGTCGGTAAACCCCGGTCTTACGATGAACCCGCTGTTGGTGGAGAAACACTACATGCGCAAGCACGGACCAAACGCATACTACGGGCAGAAAGGCCAGAAACACTGATTAGACAACATTCAATCAACAAAAATAGCAATAACATTAAAACAAAGGACTTATGAAAGCATTTGAGAATTTGGAACTCTGGTGGGTAACCGGGGCACAGCTCCTTTACGGAGGCGAAACAGTCAAGATAGTAGACGGACACTCTAAAGAGATGGTTGACGGACTCAACAACGGTGGCATCATCCCTATCAAGGTGGTTTACAAAGGCACAGCCAACTCCTCCAAGGAAGTGGAGGCTGTGATGAAGGCAGCCAACAACGACGACAAGTGTGTCGGCGTAATCACATGGATGCATACCTTCTCACCAGCCAAGATGTGGATCAAGGGACTGCAGGTACTCCAGAAGCCGCTCCTCCATTTCCACACCCAGTACAACGAGAAAATTCCATGGGACACAATGGACATGGACTTCATGAACCTCAACCAGAGCGCGCACGGAGACCGTGAGTTCGGACATATCTGCGCACACCTCCGCAAGCCACGCAAGGTGGTTTCAGGCTACTGGAAGGACGAGAAGCCACAGAAGGCCATCGCCGTATGGGCGCGTGTCGCAGCCGCATGGGCTGACTCCCACGACATGAGAATCCTCCGCTTCGGCGACCAGATGAACAACGTGGCAGTGACCGACGGAGACAAGGTTGAGGCAGAGGTACGTCTCGGCTATCACGTGGACTACTACCCTGTTTCCTCTCTCATGGAGTACTACAAGAAGGTGACCGACGCTGAGGCTGACGCACTTGTAGAGGAGTACAAGAAGCTCTACACCATCAAGATTGACGAGTCTGGTGAGGAGGTATACTGGCAGAAGGTGAAGAACTCCGCAAAGGCTGAAATCGCCATCCGCCGCGTGCTTCAGGACGAAGGCGCGAAGGGCTTCACCACCAACTTCGACGACCTTGGCCAGGCTGATGTCAACGACCCGAACTTCCTTGGTTTCGACCAGATTCCGGGACTTGCCTCACAGCGTCTGATGGCGGAGGGTTACGGATTCGGAGCTGAAGGCGACTGGAAGTCTGCCGCTCTCTACCGTACAGTATGGTACATGACACAGGGTCTGCCTTCAGGTGTTTCCTTCCTTGAGGACTACACCCTCAACTTCGACGGAGAGAACTCAGCCATCCTTCAGTCACACATGCTTGAGGTCTGCCCGCTCATCGCGTCCAACAAGCCACGCCTGGAGGTACACTTCCTCGGCATCGGCATACGCAAGAGCCAGACAGCCCGTCTTGTCTTCGACTCAAAGACAGGCAACGGAGTGACAGCTACCATCATCGACCTCGGCAACCGCTTCCGCCTCATCGTGAACGATGTCAAGTGCATCGCGCCGAAGCCACTGCCGAAACTGCCTGTAGCCAACGCGCTGTGGATTCCGCAGCCTAACTTCGAGGTCGGTACCGAGGCATGGATCCTGGCAGGTGGTACCCACCACTCTATCATGGGCTACGACATCACTCCGGAGTACTGGGAAGACTACGCTGAGATTGCCGGCATCGAGATGGTACACATCGACAAAGACACCACAGTGGCCGGCATCAAGCAGACACTCCGCACCAACGAAGTGTACTACATGCTCAACAGAGCACTCTATTTGTAACAATCAATTTCCAGGTGGCCTAAGCGCCGCCTGGAATTTATCATCATTAAATCCTAATTAAGTATGGATGCGAAACAAACAATTAAGGATGGCAAGGCCATATTGGGAATAGAATTCGGTTCCACCCGTATCAAGGCTGTCTTGATTGACCAAGAGAACAAGCCGATAGCACAGGGAAGCCACACCTGGGAGAACCAGTTGGTGGACGGACTGTGGACATACAGCACCGAAGCTATCTGGTACGGACTGCAGGACTGCTACGCCGACCTGCGCAAGAACGTTCTTGAACAGTACGACACGGAGATTGAGACCCTTGCAGCCATCGGCATCAGTGCCATGATGCACGGATACATGCCATTCAAGGGCAACGACATTCTGGTTCCCTTCCGTACTTGGCGCAACACCAACACAGCCAAGGCGGCGTCAATACTGTCAAGGCACTTCAACTACAACATACCGCTCCGCTGGAGCATCTCACACCTGTACGAGGCCATCCTGGACAACGAGGAACACGTGGCAGACATCGACTTCCTCACCACCCTCGCTGGTTATGTCCACTGGCAGATTACAGGTAAGAAAGTGCTTGGTGTCGGTGACGCGTCAGGTATGATCCCGGTAGACCCGAAGACCCACACCTATGACGCGGCTATGGTAGAGGAGTTCGACAACCTCATCGAGCCGAAAGGCTTCAAGTGGAAACTGCTCGACATTCTGCCTAAGGCACTGGACGCGGGAGAGGACGCGGGTTACCTCACACCCGACGGAGCCAACAAGCTCGACGTGTCAGGACACCTGAAACCGGGCATTCCAGTATGTCCGCCCGAGGGTGACGCCGGCACAGGTATGGTTGCCACCAACTCTGTGAAGCAGCGTACGGGAAACGTGTCGGCCGGAACATCATCCTTCTCTATGATCGTGCTGGAGAAAGAACTCTCCAAGCCGTATGAGATGATAGACATGGTGACCACCCCTGACGGAAGTCTCGTGGCAATGGTTCACTGCAACAACTGCACGTCCGACATCAACGCGTGGATAAAGATTTTCAAGGAGTACGCGGAACTGTTGGGAGTGGAACAGACAACCGACGAGTTGTATACACGCCTCTTTGAAGTCGCGCTCAAGGGCGCGCCTGACTGTGGAGGCTTGCTTTCCTACAATTACATATCAGGAGAGCCTGTCACAAGACTTCCTGACGGCCGACCGATTGTAGTCCGTTCAGCCAACGACAAGTTTACCTTGCCCAACTTCATGCGCACCCACCTCTACGGTGCCATCGGAGTGCTTAAAATCGGCAACGACATCCTCCTGAAGAGAGAGCAGGTCAAGGTAGACCGCATCACCGCCCACGGAGGTTACTTCACCACCAAGGGAGTCGGACAGAAGATGCTGGCGGCTGCGCTCAACTCACCTATCTCTGTCATGGAGACAGCGGGTGAAGGCGGAGCGTGGGGTATTGCCCTGTTGGCTTCATACCTCGTCAACAACACAGAAAAGCTGAATCTTGCAGACTTCCTCGACAAGGAGGTGTTTGCCGGCAACGAAGGTGTGTCTGTAGAACCGGACCCGGTTGATGTCGAAGGATTCAACAAGTATCTCGACACCTACAAGAAATGTCTGCCAATAGAAGAGATGGCAGTAGAATGCAAACGTAACGATTAACAGAATATTTAGATGAACTCTATTCAAGTTTTAAATCACGCGGCCGACAACATACGTATCCTGGCCGCCTCTATGGTTGAAAAGGCGAAGTCGGGTCACCCGGGCGGTGCCATGGGAGGAGCTGATTTCATAAACGTGCTTTACTCCGAATATCTTCAATACGACCCACAGAACCCTGAGTGGGTGGGCCGTGACCGTTTCTTCCTCGATCCGGGCCATATGGCCCCGATGTTGTACTCACAGCTTGCCCTCATCGGCAAGTTCTCACTTGAGGAACTGCAGCAGCTCCGTCAGTGGGGCGCGCCTACCACAGGTCACCCCGAGTTCGACATCGCGCGCGGCATCGAGAATACCTCAGGTCCGCTCGGCCAGGGACATGTGTTCGCTGTCGGCGCCGCCATCGCCGCCAAGTTCCTCGCGGCCCACACAGGCAACCCTACCTTCTCAAAAGAGACAATCTATGCCTACATCTCCGACGGAGGTGTCGAGGAGGAGATAAGCCAGGGCGGTGCGCGTATAGCCGGAATCCTCGGACTTGACAACCTCGTGATGTTCTATGACTCCAACGACATACAGTTGTCTACAGAGACCAAGGTGGTCATGAACGAAGACACCGCAGCCAAGTACAGAGCCCTCGGATGGGAAGTGAAAGAGATTTGCGGTAACGACGCGGCACAGATCCGTGAGGCCATCGAATGGGCGAAAGCGGTAAAGGGCAAGCCAGCCCTCATCATAGGCAAGTGCATCATGGGCAAGGGCGCGCTGAAGGACGACGGATCGTCATACGAGGCCAACTGCAAGACACATGGAGCCCCACTCGGTGGCGACGCTTTCCGCAACACCGTGAAGAACCTTGGTGGAAATCCTGACGATCCGTTCCAGATTTTCGACGACGTGAAGGACATGTACGCCAAGCGTGCTGAAGAGTTGAAGGGTATCTGTGCGGCACGTTATGCTGAAGAAGCTGAATGGGCTAAGTCCAACCCGGAGAAGAAGGCGCAGCAGGACGAGTGGTTCAGCGGTGCTGCTCCTAAAGTGGACTGGTCTAAGGTTCAGCAGAAAGCCAACGACTCAACACGCAGTGCGAGTGCGGCCGTGTTGGGAGTACTCGCTGAACAGGTGCCTAACATGATTTGCGCTTCAGCGGACCTCTCCAACTCCGACAAGACTGACGGCTTCCTGAAGAAGACCCACTCACTTGCCGCCGGCGACTTCACAGGCGCGTTCTTCCAGGCAGGTGTCGCCGAACTGTCGATGGCATGTTGCTGTATAGGTATGGCTCTCCACGGAGGAGTCATCCCGGCATGCGGTACTTTCTTCGTGTTCTCCGACTACATGAAACCGGCTGTACGTATGGCCGCCCTCATGGAACTGCCGGTGAAGTTCATCTGGACACACGACGCGTTCCGTGTGGGTGAGGACGGACCTACACACGAGCCTGTAGAGCAGGAAGCACAGATCCGTCTGATGGAGAAGTTGCAGAACCACCACGGCAAGAACTCAATGCTCGTACTCCGTCCGGCTGACGCCAAGGAGACTACAGAGGCATGGAAACTGGCTATGGAGAACACTGCCACTCCTTCCGCTCTCATCCTCTCACGCCAGAACATCAACGACCTGCCTACAGGTACTGACTACACACAGGCTGACAAGGGCGCGTATGTCATCGCCGGAAGCGACTCCAACCCAGACGTGATACTGGTAGCCTCAGGTTCAGAGGTGGCGACACTGGTTGCCGGATCCGAACTGCTCCGCAAGGACGGTGTGAAGTGTTCTATCGTAAGTGTTCCGTCTGAGGGACTCTTCCGCACACAGTCCAAGGAGTATCAGAACGCTGTTCTTCCCGCAGGTGTCAAGAAGTTCGGTCTCACAGCCGGACTGCCTGTAACCCTTGAGGGACTCGTTCCTCGCAGCGAAGGAACAGTATGGGGCTTGAAGAGCTTCGGTTTCTCAGCACCTTACAAGGTACTCGACGAGAAACTTGGCTACACTGCCGAGAATGTCTACAATCAGGTGAAGGCTCTGCTCTAAGACAGACATACACTTGGAATTCAAGGTCTGCATCAGTTTTGGTGCAGACCTTTTTTTTGTGCACCTGGGACATCTTTTTCCAGTTTTCGCATCGCCATTCAAATAAAAACCAGTAAATTTGCAAGTCAAATGCGCTTTCTGTCTGAATACGCGCGACGGTCAGATTACGGAGCGGCATAAAACCGATGGAATAAATAATAAACAGAACAATAACATGGTAAAGAAAAAAGCATCAAACAGCATGATTGGACTTGACGTGGATCTCTCCAACACAGAGGCTTTCATCGAGAAACACCTCAAGAAAATCCTGATTGTAATCGCCGCAATCATCGTAGTTGTGGCCGGCATCTACATCTACAAGATGCACATAAACAACCAGACCGAAGAGGCTGACAAGGCAATAGCAAAGTGTCAGGTAGCCTTCGCGCAGGGACAGTACGAGCAGGCTCTCAACGGTGACGCCGCAAACGGTCTCCTCAAGATTATCGACGAGTACAGCGGAACCAAGACAGCCAACATCGCGAAGCTCTATGCGGGACTCTGCTATGCGAAACTCGACCGTACCGACGAGGCAATCAAAATGTTGGAGGACTACTCCGCACAAGACGACCAGATTATCTCTCCGTCCGCACTGGGCGCACTGGGTGACTGCTACGTTACCAAGGGAGAGAATGAGAAAGGCGCGGAGACCATGCTGAAGGCAGCCAAGGCAGCCGACAACGACGCCGTAAGTCCGGTATTCCTCCTCAAGGCAGGAAAGATTTACGAAGAGTTGGACAAGGCCGACAAGGCAGTGGAACTCTACAAGGAAATCAAGACCAAGTACTTCCGCTCACCTCTCGCCAATGACATCGACAAATACATCGAAAGGGCAAGCAAGTAAAAACCGCACGGCACGTGTTTTTTTGAACAGAAGACAAATGGCGACAATCAACCATAATCTCTCCGACTACGACATCGACAGCATACCTGACGCTACGGGCATGAAGGTGGGCATCGTGGTCAGTGAATGGAACGAGAGCGTGACCGGCGCGCTGCTTGACGGGGCTAAGAGTACCCTCTGCAAGTTGGGCGTAAACCCCGACGACATCCGTGTCGAGACCGTTCCCGGCAGCTTCGAACTGATTTACGGTTCACAACTGATGGTGAAGACAGGTGTGGACGCGGTCATTGCCATCGGTTGTGTCATACGTGGCGACACGCCTCATTTCGACTATATCTGTGAGGGAACAACCTACGGACTGGCACGCCTCAACGCCACCCAGAACATCCCTGTCATCTACGGACTCATCACAACCAACGACATGCAACAGGCACTTGACCGCTGCGGAGGCAGGATGGGCAACAAGGGAGACGAGTGCGCGGTGACAGCAATAAAGATGATAGCTGTATCAAGAAAGTTAAGCAAATAATCAGAAGTATTATCGGAGGCATACTGGTAGTGTACGTATGCCTCATAATACTGGTCAACATTCCTGCAATCCAGACATCCATAGGAAGTTGGGTTGCAGAATCTTTGTCTAATGACTTAGGCACAGAAGTCTCTGTGGGGCGTGTGGACATCGGTCTGCTCAACCGCCTCGTCATAGATGACCTGTACCTTGCAGACAAAGAAGGAAAGCCTCTTTTGAAGTCCGACCGTACCGCCGTCAAGTTGGACATCCCTTCTATCCTGCGGGGCAGGATAGGCATCTCCAACGCGCAACTGTTCGGTTGCACAGTCAACCTCCACAGGGCGACACCCCAATCCCCACTCAACTGTCAGTTTCTCATCGACGCTTTCTCCTCAGACAACGGGGACAAATCGCCGGTAGACATCCGCGTCAACTCCCTCATC
Organism: Candidatus Methanomethylophilaceae archaeon; assembly: GCA_963594655.1. Lineage (GTDB taxonomy): Bacteria > Bacteroidota > Bacteroidia > Bacteroidales > Bacteroidaceae > Colivivens. The sequence continues at coordinate 10,587 of CAVBFD010000014.1, read as the reverse complement.
ATCCGTAGGGGACACGTCACATACAATGTCCTCAGCAAAGAGAGGAAACGGGTCTTCGACACGAATCATCTGGATGTCAACGACATCGACGCCACACTGTCGATGAAGACCCTCACCAACGACAGTGTAAACCTCGTGGTCAAACGTTTCAATTTCGTTGAGCGCAACAGTGGACTGCGGCTGCGCAACCTACAGGCGAAGGTGACGGGAAACCGGAAAGGGGCGATGATAACCGACTTCAACCTCAAGACCCACCAGTCGTCCGTCAATATCGACACGCTGACACTCGACTACGGGAACTACAGCCAAGACAGTACTTTTAGTTACCGCACACGAATACAGGACTCGTTCATAACCCCAGCCGACCTTAGCCCATTCATTCCCGGCATCGGGGACTTCACCGCCCCACTCTACTTCGAGGCGTCTGTGGAAGGCACGGATGATCATGTCGACGCTGACGACATCTACATCCATACCGACAACAACTCACTGATTGTAGCTGTAAGCGGTTACGTCAACAGACTCAGACAGAAAGACAAGGACTTCAGTGTCAACATCCGTCAGATTCTGCTCAACAACGAAGGCAAGCAGTTGCTCTTCAGAGTACTTGCCGACAAAGACCTGCCGGCGCAAGTCGAGAAGATAGGCACAGTCAACTATGTGGGGACAGTCCACAAGGCAGGAAGCAGGATGGACGTGGACGGAAGTCTGGACACAGAAGTGGGAAACCTGGTCATGGACGTGGAAGTGGACAGCAACACACGTGTGACCGGACTCATACAGTCCAACGGTATCAGTCTCGGAAAGATTTTGGGTGACAACGACTTCGGCGCCGCTTCATTCCGGTTGGACGTGGATGCCGTCTTGACAGGCACAGGCATACCCGAAGGCTCGGTAAAGGGAGACATAAAGGAGTTGGTATACAGGAAACACAAATACGCGGACATAACCGTCAACGCCAACAGTCATGCGGGACTCGTCACGGCAGGTGTCACCGTGAACGATGAACTTGCTTCAATACAGTTCGACGGCACATACGACAGCGACAAGTCACAGTACCAAGGCACGTTGAATGTCAGGAGAATCCATCCGGCACGACTGGGACTTGTAGACTCTGACGGAAACGAGTCATACAGTCTCCGCGCACAGGCGCAACTCATGGGAAACGACTTGGACAACCTCACTGGAACACTCAATATCGACTCACTCAACATCTACACTGAAGGGGAGCGGTTAACGCTCGACAGAGCCAGACTGGAAATCGGGACTGACGGCGACACACGGCAAATCACTCTCCACACCGACTTCGCCGACGCGAGACTGTACGGAGACATCCGTCTGACCAGTCTGATTGACGCTTTCAGAAATCAGGTAGGTCTGCACATGCCGTCGCTTATGGCGTACAGGAAGGGCAACACCAACAGGTTCGGTTTCGACATCAATGTGGCTGAGTCCGACTTTCTGAGCCACTTCGTCAATACCGGCTACACACTGACATCCCCCATACACGCAAGTGGACACATAGACGCCACGGCAGACTCACTGCAGGTTGACATCGAAGCCCCACACATAACAGGCGGAGACGACATCGCGTACAGACGCACACAGATACACTGTACCGGGACAAGTCGGATGTTGAGCGTGTCACTGTCCACACTCAAGAAGACCGGATCCAACGCCACACAGTACAACCTCACGGCTGACGCTGACGCTGACAAGGTGCAGACGCTGGTCAGTTGGAACGACCCGCTGTCGGACAAGACCAACGGTATGGTTTACGCCACCACCGCCTTTACAGACAGTCTGGGCAAGATAAAGGCTGACATCAACATCCACAGGTCACAACTCACGGTAAACGACACCCTCTGGCAGATGGAGCCGTCAGACATACATGTATACGGCAAGTACATACGGTTCGACAATGTGAGGGTACACAATGACGACCAGTCGGTGACCCTCAACGGGTCCATCTCCGAAGACCCCTCGGACTCCATCGTGGCCGACCTGAAGAACGTGGAGATTGCCTACGTCACAGACCTCGTAAACTTCCGTGCGGTGAGGTTCGGGGGACAAGTGTCCGGACAGGCTGTGGTGAGCGACATATACAACGACATCCGTCTCAATGCCAACATACTCGCCAAAGACCTCCACCTGCAGGACGGACGGCTCGGCACAGGGTACATACAGGCGTTCTGGGACAACGGGATAAAGGGAATAAGGGTGTTCGGGGACATCATCGACAACTACAAGGGGTTGGACCGCAGGACCGGTGTGTCCGGTTTCATCGCCCCGGGACAGAACGACATGGACTTGAGGGTCTCCACCAACAACACCAACGCAGAGTTCCTCAACGGCTTCCTCGGTTCTGTCTTCAAGGACATAAGCGGAAGCGCGAACGGAGTGATCCACGTCATCGGTCCGCTCAACGACGTCAATATCACAGGTGATGTCAGCGCGGATGTGGACATGCGGTTGAGGGCTACGAACGTCATGTACCATATCAACCCCGCGGACACCATACACCTGCGTAAATACGCGTTCAACTTCAACGACATACATATCTCAGACAACAGAGGCAAGGAGGGAGTGGTCAACGGAGTCCTGTCGCACAAGAACATGAAGAACTTCAAGTACGACTTCAACATAAAGATGGAGGACGTGACCGTCTACGACGAGCATGAGTTCAACTCCGACAAGTTCTATGCGACGGTCTATGCCAACGCCACGCTCGACATACACGGGTCTGACGGACACCCATTGCGGATGTCCGCCGATGTCACACCTACCAAAGGGAGTGTCTTCGCGTACGACGCCGCCACACCAGACGCCATCTCCACAGGCAACTTCGTGGAGTTCAGGGACGCCACTCCACTCAAGAAGAAAGAGGAGAAGCCGCTACTGCTGTCCGGTGACGGTGAGGACATTCCGGCAGACGAAGACAATGACACGACAGAGACCTACACCTATCAGGGCGACATCTACATGGACATCAGTATGCATGTGAACCCCAACTGTCAGATAAAGCTCAGGATGGACAACACTGAAGACGGTTATATCACCACATACGGAACGGGAAACCTGCTGGCATACTACCACAACAAGAGTCCGTTCACCCTGAACGGTGTGTATCAGATAGCCGGAGGACGCTACCGGCTCTACCTTCAGGACATCATCTACCGCGACCTGGAACTGCAGACAGGGAGTAACGTGGTATTCAACGGCAATCCGTTCGACGCCGACATACGCCTCATCTGCCACCACACCATCAACTCAGTGCCGCTGCGCGACCTCACGTCCGCCACAGGCTACAACCAGACGAACAAGGTGAAGGTCATCTGTGAGCTGGACATCACGGGGAAACTGGGCAACATGGACTTCGCGTTCGACATCCAGTTGCCCAACGTGAGCGACGAGACCCGCCAACTGGTCAAGAGCCTCATCAGTACGGACGACGAGATGAACATGCAGATGATCTACCTGCTCGGACTGGGACGGTTCTACACCAACGAGTACGCGAGGGCGAACGGTGAGTACGGGTCCAACCAGGTAAGCACCCTACTCTCCTCCACCATATCGGGACAGATCAACCAGATGCTGTCAAGCGTGATAGGACAAGACAGCAAGTGGAACTTCGGTACAGGTCTGTCCACCGGGGAGCAGGGATGGAACGACCTTGATGTGGAAGGGATACTCAGCGGACGGCTGCTCAACGACCGGCTGCTCATCAACGGCAACTTCGGTTACCGCGACAACACCCTGACCAACACCTCCTCCTTCATCGGGGACTTCGATGTCAGATGGCGACTGTCCGAGAACGGCAACACCTTCATCAAGGCGTACAACCAGACCAACGACAAGTACTTCACCAAAGCCACTCTCAACACGCAGGGCATCGGACTGACCTACCAGCGTGACTTCGACTCATGGAAGGCCTTGTTCCGCAAGAAGATGAAGGAAGAGAAGAATTCAGTGAAACAATAGATTATCAACATAAAACGACTTGGTTATGTCATACGGATTTGTAAAAGTAGCAAGTGCAGTGCCACTGGTGAAGGTGGGAGACTGCGAATGGAACGCCCACCAGATTGAGAGCCTCATCGCACAGGCGGACGGCAAGGGGGTGGAGATTATCTGCTTCCCGGAAATGTGTATCACCGGCTACACCTGCGCCGACCTCTTCCAACAGCAGTTGCTGCTGGACAGCAGCGAGATGGCGCTGTTCCATCTTCTGGACACCACACGGTCGCTCAACATCATATCCATCATCGGACTGCCGCTGAGAATCAACTCCTTGCTGCTGAACGTGGCTGTGGTAGTGCAGAAGGGCAAGATACTGGGAGCCGTTCCCAAGTCCTACATACCCAACTACAAGGAGTTCTACGAGAAGCGGTGGTTCACCTCCGGTGAGACGGTTGACACCACCACGACCCTGTGCGCGCAGACCATAAACGTGTCACGCAACACCCTGTTCAGTACAGGCAACTGTCAGTTCGGCATAGAGATTTGTGAGGACTTGTGGGCGCCAGTGCCGCCCAGTTCCACCCTCGCCATCCAGGGAGCCGACATCATGTTCAACCTGTCAGCCACCGACGAGGTGGTCAGCAAGCACGCCTATCTATTCAGTCTGCTGTCACAACAGTCGGCACGCTGCATCTGCGGTTATGTCTACTCCTCATGCGGCTTTGGCGAATCATCCCAGGACCTTGTGTTTGCCGGCAACGGCATGATATTCGAGAACGGCAAGTTGATTGCCGAGGGGGAACGGTTCGCCATGAAAGACCAACTGGTCATATCCGAGATAGACGTGGAGTACCTGCGGTCCCTGCGCCAGTCGAACACCACGTTCACCGACTCACAGGCACAAGCTCCAAAGGTGGACACGGTAACTGCGCTGTCACGTGAGGAATGGAACGAAGAACCCGTACTCACCCGTAAGATTGACCCGAGTCCGTTCGTGCCTAAGGGGCAGCTGCTCGACGAGAGGTGCGGGGAGATCTTTGCCATTCAGGTGGCGGGACTGGCGCGGCGAGTGTCACATATCGGAGCGAAGACACTGGTAATCGGTATATCCGGGGGACTGGACTCCACACTGGCGCTACTCGTATGCACACAGACCATCGACAAGCTGAAGCGTGACAGGAAGGACATCATAGCGATAACGATGCCCGGCTTCGGCACCACCGACCGCACATACCACAATGCGGTGTCCCTCATGAAGTCACTGGGCGTGACCATACGGGAGGTGTCCATCAAGGACGCTTGCATACAGCATTTCAATGACATCGGCCACGACATGAACATCCACGATGTGACCTACGAGAACGTGCAGGCGCGTGAGCGCACCCAGATTCTCATGGATGTGGCAAACCAGGAAGGAGGCATTGTGATAGGCACAGGCGACCTCTCCGAGCTTGCGCTCGGTTGGGCTACATACAACGGCGACCACATGTCGAACTACGGTGTCAACTGCTCCATCCCCAAGACTCTGGTGAGACACCTCGTCACGTGGGTGGCTAACACCAGCGTGGACGAGGAGTCCAAGGCCACACTGCTTGACATCGTTGACACCCCTATCAGTCCCGAACTGATTCCTGCTGACGAGAACGGACAGATAAAGCAGAAGACCGAAGACCTCGTGGGTCCGTATGAACTGCACGACTTCTTCCTCTACAACTTCATCCGCAACGGATTCCGTCCGGCAAAGGTCTATTTCCTTGCGAAGCGGGCATTCAGCGGAGTCTACGATGACGGGACGATACTCAAGTGGATCAGGATATTCTACCGCAGGTTCTTCAACCAACAGTTCAAACGTTCCTGTCTGCCCGACGGACCGAAGGTGGGAAGTGTCAGTCTCAGTCCGCGCGGCGACTGGCGCATGCCAAGCGACGCCTATTCAACCGAATGGATCAAAGACCTCGAACAATGAAGGAGATTCTCGACAAGGCATACTGCGGTTTCGACGCGGACAGTTTCAAGCGCATAGATCCCTGTGGGGCGGTGTACCAGTTGGCGGAACATACAGACGACCAACTGGACATCGAGCTTGGTGCGTTGCTCGTCGCCATGATCAGTTGGGGTTCACGCAAGGTCATCGTGCCTACCGCCATCCACATGCTTCGTGACGAGATGCGGTGGCGTCCTGCGGACTTCATCATGAGCGGCAGGTACATGAGTTCGTACCAAGACGCGAGGAACGCCTGTGTCTACCGCACCCTCAACGTGCCTACGTTCAAGGCTGTATGCGGAAACCTCAGGGAAGCTCTGGACGGATACGCCACCATGGAACAGCGGCTCAACGGACTGACCGTCAAGGAAGCCATCGCTGAGATATGCAAGTGGCTTGCTCCCGCCAAGGTGGGCAGCATGGACAGGTCCGCATGCAAACGTGTGTGCATGTTCGTCCGCTGGATGGTACGCAGGGAAAGTCCCGACTTCGGCCTGTGGAAATCACGCAGCCAGACCGACCTCTATGCCGTCATGGATGTCCATGTGTGCCGTCAGACCCAGGGTTTGCTCAAGAACAAGCGGCCCACATGGAAAGCATGTGAGGAACTGACCTCCATCTTCCGTTCATGGGATGCGGACGACCCGCTCAAGTACGACATCGCGCTCATGACACTGGCAGATACAAAAGACACACTGTGACCCACGGCACACATACATTCATATAATAAAAGCATACTACTATGATACAGAAAATTTGCGGTTTCATCTCACGCTACATGGCGGTCATCGTACTGGTGGTGGCTGCCATATCACTCTTTTTCCCCACCTCCTTCAACTGGATCTCGACATCATGGATTGCACCCATGCTGGGACTCGTGATGTTCGGGATGGGACTGACACTCAACCCACACGACTTCAAGGTGGTGTTCACACGTCCCAAGGACATCATCACCGGCGCCCTCGCCCAGTTCGTCATCATGCCACTCATCGCCTTTCTGTTGGTGAAGCTGTTCGCCCTGAACGACGAGCTTGCTATAGGAGTGATACTCGTGGGCTGTTGTCCCGGTGGCACCGCATCCAACGTGATGACCTATCTTGCCAAGGGCGACCTCGCCCTGTCTGTCGGCATAACGTCCGTCAGTACGGTGTTGGCGCCGGTACTCACACCGCTGCTGACCCTGTTGTATGCGGGTGAACACATACAGGTGGATGCCCTTGGAATGTTCATGAGTATAGTGGAGGTTGTCATCCTGCCGATTATATTGGGTTTTGCGCTGCAACGGCTGATGCCACGCCTCACGCGGCATGTGGTGCAGTACCTCCCGACGTTCTCCACCGTTATGATTACGTTGATTGTAGGTTGCGTGGTAAGTGCCAACGCGTCAAAACTGCTTGTAGGCGGACTTGTCATCGTCCTGATAGTCATACTGCACAATGTCTTCGGACTCGCGCTCGGCTACGGTGTCGGGAGAGTGCTTGGACTGCCCCACAGTAAATGCTCCGCCATATCCATTGAGGTTGGTATGCAGAACAGTGGACTTGCCTGTTCACTGGCAAAAACCCATTTTGCCATATACCCCATGGCGACAGTGCCAGGAGCCATCTTCTCCGTATGGCACAACATAAGCGGTGCGCTCATCGCCAAGTTTTTCGCATGGCGGCAGGACAAACATTTAGCAATGTTCAAAGAATAACTTGCGCAACTTTTATTTGCGAATTGCGCCAAAGACGGGCTTTCAGCCCGTCGTGGTAAATGTATTGCATAGTAATCGAATTAGAATCTGCTCAAGTTATTTTTGACACGTTACCCAACCTATGAATTCTCAAAACGACCAGCCAAAGCCTATATACGGATAAAAGGCTGATTTATTCAGTCCGTATTTGTCGCCAAAATTAAAGGACGGTGAGACACCGGCACGAACCATGAAGCCATTGTCACGCTGGTAGCGGTAGCCAATGTCGCCGAACAGGAAATAGCCGAAGTGGTTGCTCGTTGATGTGTACTGATCGTCATGTCCTGCTGTATTTGGCTGACCAGGCTGATACCAGTGCCATGTTGTTTCCTTGACATGATAAATTCCAAGGCTTGTTCCAAAACCGACCTCCAGTTTATGCCGTTTCTTCCCCAACAGACAATTCAGTTCTATAGGCACTCCAACACCTTTTATGTTTTGATTGAATAGTCCCGAATTGTCACCATATCCAAATCCTATGCCGACACGATAGCCTAATCCCGAATTGCCATTGAAACGGCTGTCATAGTTTATGCCCACCACGTTTTGAGCGCCAAGCAATTCAACAGACACATTACGCAACTTATTTTGTGCGGCAATGCTATGTGTGACAATCAGCGTTGCTACAAATACAACAATTCTTCTCATAAAAAACGAGATTTATCTACATCACCTGCCATTCAAGCGTGTTCACCCCGTCCTTCAGCGCGAAGTTCATGCCGACCTTAACAACCGGTTTGTCTTTCATCTTGAACGCGTCGGCATAGTGCTTAGACTCTATCTGGGCGAGAGCGTCCTCCACACTGCCGTTCAGCTTCAACTCCATCACGTAGACGGTGGTCGCCGTTTCGAGCGTTATGTCGATGCGTCCCTTGGCGGTGTGCTGTTCCACATGTATATCGAAGTCGGTGAGCAGGGCAAAGATGATGTATAGCACTTGCTGCCAATGACCCTCGTAGTTGGTGTTGTCACAGTAGGGAACGGTGGCGAAGAAGTCAGCGAGCAACTGCATGGCTCCCTCTGCATCACCATAATTGAGGCGGTCGGCAGTCTCGGCAATCACGACACGTCCCTCGTCCGTACCCTGCGCCAGATAACCAGGCAGCAAACTGTCGAAAAGCCCGACCGCTATCTCCCTGTTGGGGATGTCCAACGTATAGAGCTTCTGTCTCTGGTCATAGTCCTTGATGGTGAGGTATCCGCTCTGGTAGAGCAGCGGAGTCAATGACAACATCGTCTCCGTGGCGACATCAAAGGAAGCCGCCCGAGCCTTTGTCCTCCCCAGTTGAGAGGGCTGCACATGAAACTTCCGCATCATATTAATAAGGTATGTAGGTGTGCCTGTGCCAAACCAGTATGCACCCAGCTTGCCGTCGGCAAAGCAGTTGAGCAGACTGAAGGGGTTGAACACGTCGGGTGAAGGCCACGTGAAATGGTAGCCGTCGTACTGGTCTGTCAGTTCCTGGATGGTTTCCTCACGGCTGAGTCCCAGCGTGGCGGCAAGCTCTTCGATGTCGTCACCCATCTGAGTAAGCATCTCCTCCTTAGTTATTCCACAGATGCCGGCATACGGATTGTCCATGGAGACATTCTTTATGTTGTTCAGCTCACTGAAGATGCTCAGTTGCGAGAACTTCGTGATGCCAGTCATGAACACGAAGCGAAGCATCGGCTCGGCTGCCTTCAGAGGACTGTAGAAGTTGCGCATCGTGTCACGGAGTACAGGCAATTGAGTGTCCTCATGCGCCACGTCCAACAGCGGAGCGTCGTACTCGTCGATAAGCACGACAACCTGCCTTCCTGTTTTACGGTATACAGTTTCCATCAAGTCGGTTAAGCGAATGTTGACATCCGGCTTGTCGCTGCTGATGCCATATATCCGTTCCTGCTTCTCGATGATGTCAAGCAGATACCTGTTCAGTCCTTCCTTGTCCCTGTGCTTGCCCCTGCTCATGTCGAAGTGCAGCACAGGGTACGACTCCCACTCTGTCTCCAGTTTCTCTATGGCAAGTCCCTCGAACAAATCCTTCCTGCCCTCGAAGTAACTCTTGAAGGTGGACACCAAGAGCGACTTGCCGAACCGCCTCGGGCGACTCAGAAAGAAATACTTTCCGTCCGTATGTGTCATATGATAGACGTATTCCGTCTTGTCGATATAGAGGTTGTCAAGCCTTCGGATTTCCTCGAATGTCTGAATGCCTATAGGGTATAATTTCCTTGCCATACCATGAAAATGTATTAGTGTATGCGCAAAGGTACGACAAATTCCCGGTTCCGCCAAAGGAGTCGGGAAAGAAAATAAGGTTCAGCACGAACGGTTATGAATTGCCCATGAATTGTTCATGAATTTATATCTAGTAATGTTCAAAGAATAACTTGCGCAACTTTTATTTGCGAATTGCGCCAAAGACGGGCTGAAAGCCCATGGGGCGCCGAGCCCAGGGTGTCGCTTCGCTTGCCCTGGGCTCGGTGCAGGCTGCCCCTTCGGGGCGCACATGTCCTAACAGGGACACTGATACTCATAACTAAGAGCAGCTTAGTAGTTGACATTCCACTGTCTTACCAACGAGAAAAACGGAAGAGCCTTATTTCCTCAGTTCCTCCACTTCCTCCATCGTCAACCCTGAGGCCTCTGCTATCGTGTCGACTGCCACTCCCAGTGACAAGAGCTTCAACGCCATGTTTATCTTGGCATCCTTTTCTCCCTCGGCACGACCCTCGGCACGACCCTCGGCAAGTCCTTCTGCATGACCTTCTGCATGACCTTCTGCGTGACCTTCAGCACGACCTTCAGCACGACCTTCAGCAAGTCCCTCTTGCAATCCGTCGTCGTAGCCTGTCATGATGACGCTGCGCTGGTATCTCAGGTTCTCCATATGTCTCACATAGTCGGCACGGTCCTCACTCG
>CAVBFD010000013.1:0-47810 GCA_963594655.1 Candidatus Methanomethylophilaceae archaeon | reverse complement strand
CGACATTCAGAACCACAATCTGACGCTCTAACCAACTGAACTACATCCACCATGTACGCTTCCTTCTGAAAGCGAGTGCAAAGGTAGGTATAATTTCGCAACTGACAAAGGCAATTGACGAAAAAATGTGTTCCTGCCCCGTATTTTCCCTTCGTTTTATATGTCGGGCTACGTTTGTCTTACCCGTAGCCCGACTTTCCCTTTACTTGTAGAACTCCTTTTTGCCGGCTGACAGGGTGTTCTTCATGAGCGAGCAGATGGTCATCGGGCCGACCCCTCCGGGTACAGGCGAGATGTAGGAGCATTTGGGAGCCACGTTGTCGAAGTCCACGTCGCCCGACAGGCGGAAGCCGCTCTTGCGTGTGGAGTCAGGCACACGTGTGGTGCCGACGTCGATGACTACCGCACCCTCCTTCACCATGTCGGCGGTGAGGAAGTGGGGCTGTCCCAGTGCGGCGATGATGATGTCGGCGGACAGACATTCCTCCTTTATGTTCTTGGTGTGGCTGTGGCAGACGGTCACCGTGCAGTCGCCTGGGTAACTCTTCTGCATCATGAGCTGCGCCATCGGTTTGCCCACTATGTTTGACCGGCCCAGCACCACGCATTTCTTGCCGCTGGTCTCTATGTTGTAGTACTTCAGCAATTGAAGGATGCCGTTGGGGGTTGCGCTGATGTAGCACGGCAGTCCGATGGACATTCGTCCCACGTTGATGGGGTGGAAGCCGTCCACGTCCTTCCTGTAGTCTATCGCCTCAATCACCTTCTGTTCGGAGATGTGCTTGGGCAGGGGCAGTTGCACGATGAAGCCGTCCACGTCGGGGTCTTCGTTCAGTTTCCTTACCTGCGCCAGCAGGTCGTCCTCGGTGATGTCGCTCTCCATGCGTATGAGTGTGGACTTGAATCCGCACTGTTCGCATGCCAGTACCTTGTTCTTCACGTAGGTCTCGCTTCCTCCGTCGTGTCCCACGAGGATGGCGGCGAGGTGGGGGCGTTTGCCTCCGTCCTTGATGATTTGCTCCACCTCCTTCGCGATGTCTTGCTTGATGGCTGTAGCCACAGCCTTTCCGTCTATAAGTGTCATGTGTGTGTGATGATGTGCTTGGTTTAACGTTTAGTCCGTTTCATGTTTGCCATCGCCTTGCCGAACTGCGGACTGGCGATGATCTTCATTATCTTGCGCATCTGGTCGAACTGCTTCGTCATGCGGTTAATCTCGTCTATGGAGTTGCCCGAACCCTTGGCTATACGCTGCTTCCTGCTCAGGTTGATACACTCGGGATGCTCACGCTCGTAGGGTGTCATGGAACTTATCATCGACTCCACACTCTTGAAGGCGTCGTCGTTGATGTCTATGTCCTTTATCTGCTTGCCCACACCCGGAATCATGGAGGCGAGGTCTTTGAGGTTTCCCATCTTCTTCACCTGCTGAATCTGGCTGTAGAAGTCGTTGTAGTCGAACTTGTTCTTGCGCAGTCTCTTCTCCAGTCGCTTGGCTTCCTCCTCGTCGAACTGCTGCTGGGCGCGCTCCACCAGACTCACGATGTCGCCCATGCCGAGTATGCGGTCTGCCATACGGTCGGGGTGGAACACGTCGAGCGCCTCCATCTTCTCGCCAGTGCCGACAAACTTGATGGGCTTGTCCACCACGGTGCGTATGGACAGGGCGGCTCCGCCCCTGGTGTCGCCGTCGAGCTTGGTGAGGATCACTCCGTCAATCTCCAGCCTCTCGTTGAATATCTTGGCAGTGTTCACCGCGTCCTGGCCGGTCATCGCGTCCACCACGAGGAGGGTCTCGTCGGGGGCGCACGCCGCCTTGATGTTCTGAATCTCCACCATCAGCTGCTCGTCCACCGACTGTCGTCCGGCGGTGTCGACGATGACGGTGTCGTAGCCCTTGGCTTTGGCTTCCTGAATGGCGTTCCGTGCCACCTGCACAGGGTCGGTGGCTCCTGGCTCCAGATGGATAGGCACGTCCACCTGCTCCGCCAGCACGCGCAACTGCTCCATTGCCGCCGGTCGGAACGTGTCACATGCCGCCAGCAACGGCTTGCGGCGCTTCTGGTTCTTCAGCAGGAGTGCCAGTTTGCCGCTCATGGTGGTCTTTCCCGCACCGTTGAGTCCTGCCATGAGGATGACGGACGGACGGTCGGTGAGGTTGAGGTCTGTGGCCTGTCCTCCCATCAGCGCGGCGAGTTCGTCATGCACAATCTTCACCATGAGCTGGCCCGGCTTGACGGCTGTCAGCACGTCCTGTCCCAGGGCTTTCTGCTTCACGGCGTCGGTGAAGGTCTTCGCCACTTTATAGTTCACGTCCGCCTCGATGAGTGCCTTGCGCACGTCCTTCAGGGTCTCGGCTACGTTTATCTCGGTGATTTTTCCCTCACCCTTCAGTATCTTGAACGACCGTTCCAGCCGTTCGCTCAGGTTTTCAAACATCTTTCTTCAGTGGTTTAGTGTTGTTTCTTAGCTCCGCCTTCTTTCTTCACACCTAAATATATAAGGTACGCCACCAACGCTATCACAGCCGCTATGGCGGTGATGCCGATGATGTGGCTGTAGTGGGCTATCGTCTCGATGAGCTGCTTCTCGGGTATGGTGGTGTGGCACACGTAACCGATGCCCGTCAGCACACAGTTCCACAGTGTCGCCCCTATGCATGTGTAAAGTATGAAGGGGATGAGGTTCATCTTGGCGAGTCCCGCCGGGATGGAAATCAACTGACGTATGGCAGGGATAAGTCTGCCGATGAGGGTGGACATGGCTCCGTGGCGGTCGAAGTACCGCTCCGCCTTCTCCACCTTCTCCCGGTCAATCAGACACATGTGTCCGAAACGGCTGTTGGCGAACGAGTAGACTATCGGTCTGCCGAGGTAGTAGGCGAGGACGTAGTTGACGAGCGCGCCGATGAGCGCACCCAGTGTGCCGCAGGCTATGATGGCCACGAACGACATCTCGCCACGTGAGGCGGCTGCGTAGGCGGCGGGTATCATCACCACTTCCGAGGGGAAGGGGATGAATGAACTTTCAATTGCCATCAGCAGAATGATCCAACCGTAGTTGAGGTTGTCGAGTGCCGACTGGAAGAGTTCGACTATCATGATAAGTTTCTAATGTGTTGGTTTGAGCCGCAAAGGTACGTAAAAAGTGTGAGGAAACAGTGGGCCGTGCGCCTAAAATGAGGGTTGCGGTCAAAAAAAACGCCCAATCCTTTGTCAGTTTCCATAATAGTGCTACCTTTGCATCCGCAAACCGGCATAATATGGGTAAGTCCTATACGGCCAGCTCCCTGCGAATCCTCCAGGGCTTGACCGCAGCAAAGGCAACAGGTTGTAGCGGCGCGATGTAGTTCGCTTACCCACCCTTATAAGAAGGAGCCTGACCGCAAATCAGTGCTCCTTTCTCTTTTTTTTGAACTTTCTTTGTCCGCCTTGCCTTGTGTATGACAAAAGTTTCGTACCTTTGCATCCGAATCGCAGGCGGCGTGAATGCGGTAGTAGCTCAGTTGGCAGAGCGTTGGCTTCCCAAGCCGAAGGTCGCGGGTTCGAGCCCCGTCTACCGCTCACCTGCAAGTTTCCGGGACAGTATGCCGGAACCTTCGGGTCACCGCTCCATGTGAAGACCAAGTATAACCCTTTTCTGAAATTGTTCACCGTATGTTGTTCACAACCTTAGCCATTGTAGCGATAGTACTGGTAGGAAGCATCATGATGAGTTCCGTAGCCGTCACCCACATCAACCGCGCCGCGGTGGCGATGTTCTGCGGTGTCAGTGCGTGGATGGTCTACATGCTGCACGGAGCGGACTTCCTCAACCTCATGGACTATCCCGCTTACCAGATAGTGGGCCTCTCGGGCGACTTCATCGCCAATACGGTGATAATGAAGTATGTGAACGAGGCGTGCCAGGTCATCCTCTTCCTCATAGCCACCAACACCATAGTGGAGATAATGAACAACAATGGGGTGTTCGACTCGCTGGCGGTGTGGCTGCGCACCCGCAACAGCCGCAAGCTCCTGTGGATGCTCTCCATCCTCACCTTCGTCATCTCCGCCAATGTGGACAACCTCACCACGGTGGTGCTGATGATGACCATCCTCGGACAGATAGTGGCTTCGGCAAGGCAGAAGACGGTCTACTCGTGTGTCATCCTCATCAGTGCCATTCTCGGTGGGTCGTTCACCGTCATCGGCGACATGACCTCCCTCATGTTCTGGGTGGACGGTGTGGTGACCCCCTCGGCGTTCGCCGGCGGACTGATACTTCCGGTGTTGGCAAGTCTCTGCACGTTCAACCTTCTCATATCCCGACTGCTCGTGGGCAAGATAGAGGTCAGGTCCATACTCAACCGTTTCGACGGCGACGACGCGCCGCTCCGTCCGTGGCAGAAACTCGTGCTGCTGTTCGTGGGAATCGCCTCCCTGTGGTCCATCCCAACGTTCCACAGTGTCACCAAACTGCCGCCGTTCCTTGGCGCACTCTGTGTGCTTGCCCTCATCTGGCTGCTTGAGAGCCTCTTCACCTTCAAGCGCAACGGCAACCGCCTGTTCGTGCAGCACAAGTACATCCGCAACACTGAGTTCATAGGCATGCGCCTCATCCTCTACTTCCTCGGGGCGACCCTCGCCATAGGCGCGCTCGTGGAGTGCGGTGCCCTGCGCTACGCCAGCGGACTGCTCAGTACCCATATCCACAACGTGTACATCTACGGAGGTGTCCTTGGCGCCATCTCCAGTGTGATAGACAACATACCCATCGTCATGGTGGGACTCAACCTCTTCGAACATGATGTGACGGAGACCGGAACCATGTTCGCCCAGAACGGAATCTACTGGCAGTTGCTTGCCTTCTGCTCCGCCATGGGAGGCAGTCTCCTTTATGTCGGCACCCTTGCCGGACACGCCGTGTCCGAGGTCGCCAAGGTGTCGTTCAGGTGGTATTGCCGCCACATCACCTGGAGGGTGCTTGTCGCCTGGGGTGTGGGACTCGCCGTGTTCTACCTGACCCATTCGTTGTAATATTGAACAGTTTGGCATTAATCAGTTGACGTATGGATAAGAATCGTTGGGGAGTGATATACAGCGCACATGTGGGACTGTCCTACTCGCACAAACGGTGGGTGGCGATGCAGCGTTATATGGAGAAGCGCGGCGTGCAGTTCGACTTCGTTCAGTCGGAAGGTGCGGGTTCGGTGGAACGGCTCGCCAAGATGCTCGGCGACAACGAGTACCATACGGTGGTCATCGTGGGCAACGACGAGGCTCTGAACGAGGCTCTGAACGGTGTCATGCGCAGTGAAAGTCTGCCCGAGGACTTCGCCCTGGGACTCATTCCCAACGGTATAGGAAACGACTTCGCCCGGTTCTGGGGAGTGGTGGAGAACGACTACAAGAAGACAATCGACATGATTATAGCCCGGCGCACGCGGCGTATCGACGTGGGCTACGTGGTCTATCCCGACGAGGACAACGTGCCTCAGAAACGCTACTTCCTCAACTGCGTGAACGTGGGACTGGGGGCGAGGCTCATTGACCTCACAAGTAAGGCGAACCGTCTGGTAGGATCCAAGCGGCTCTCCACCATCCCAGTCGCCATAGCCAACATCTTCGAGCGCAAGTCGTTCAACGTGTGGTTCAAGGCGGATACCGAGGAGATAAAGGGCGAGGTCATGTCCATCTGCGTGGGCAACTGTACCGGCTACGGACAGACCCCCAACGCAGTGCCTTACAGCGGTATGCTAGACGTGTCCGTGGTCACCCTGCCGCAGTGGTGGCAGCTCTTCGAGGGCTTTTACCTACTTGGAAAGGGCAAGTTCCTCAACTACAAGAATGTCCATCCGTACCGTATACAGAAGATGGAGCTGTTCGACGTGGGCAAGGCGAGGGTGTCGCTCGACGGGTGTATGCTCGACTCAAAACAGCCGACCCCCATGCGGATTGAAATCATTCCCGAGTGCCTGAACTATATCGTGTGATTAATACCCCGGCAAAGAAGTTGTCTCTATTGTCTCTATTGTCGTAAAACAGCAACGGAACGCTGAAAAGAGGGGAATGGAGGGGCTGGAGACAAAAAAACACGAAAAAATTTTGCCGTGTGAGGCAGAACCCCTATATTTGCACCAAGAACAAAACATAGCGGGGATATAGGATCGATTGGGATACTCATCAATTAAAATCGAAAAACCGAGACTGTTTTGTGTGTCAATGGCGGGCCACGCCCCTCACGGGGTAACCTTGGGTCAGTGGATTACAACGACGCGCAAACCCTCAAATCTTGTTAGACTCGGAGTTTCATCACATCTCCTCCCCGCTATATTTTTTATCGGCAATAGGGGTTTCCCTATCCGTTTTTAGGACTTTGCCTCCATGGGTATGTCCATAAACCATTACCTTTGCATACGTTTTAAGTGATACGGAACATCAGAGACAAGGATATTAAGAACATAAAAGATAAAGGTATGAACAGTAAGTTTTTTCTCACAATCGCTTTAGTCCTGTCCGCCACGCTTGCAGTACAGGCGCAGGACGATGATGACCTTTACTTCACACCGACCAAGAAAAGTCAGAAGACCAGTGCCGCAAGGGTCACCCAAAAGGTGTACAGCGACAACGACAGGGACGACGACGAGTACAACCGCCGCTACACGGGCTATGCAGGGGCATGGCAGACCGGTGGTGAGGCGAACTCGATCGTGGCGGATTCCATGGCGGTGGACATGGAGTACGCGCAGTCTTCAGGGTCGGCCTACGACCTCACTGACCCTGAGAACGACTATGTGTACTCACGGCGGATACTCCGTTTCCACAGTCCGCGCTTCGGCTTTGCCATCAGCAGTCCCTACTACTGGGACCTGGTGTATGGCTGGGGTGTCTACGACTATCTCTACGACCCTTATTACGACTACTTCTATGACCCGTTCTACTGGTCGTGGGGCTGGGGCTATGGTTGGGCGTACAGACCGTGGAACACCTGGTACGGACCTATATGGGGCTGGCACCACTCACCCCACGGATGGCACGACTGGGGATGCGGACCTATGTGGCATGACCATGGACCGGTGGCGCACTTCACCGGCAGAGGCTTCGGAGTGGGCAGGCTGGCGGAGAACCGTTTAGCGACCAACACAGTCTCCCGTGCCGTGAACTCAGCCAACGGATCGCGCAACACCGTGAGTGTGACCACCACAACCACCCGGACGGTCAACGCACGCAATAATACCAACGCGCGGAACAACCGTACAACAGCTGTGGACAATAACCGTACAACTACGGTGAACAATAACCGTACAACTACGGTGAACAATAACCGTACAACTACGGTGAACACACGCAACAACACTACTGTCAACACACGTAACAACACTTCCACACGCAACACCAACAGCAACGCCACCCGTACTGTTACAACACCTACACGCAGCACGTCCACAGTGACCAACACACGCAGCTTCGGCGGTGGTGGCGGTAGCTTCAGCGGAGGCCGTTCGGGCGGAGGCAGTGGCGGTGGCTCACGTGGAGGCGGCACAGGCAGACGTTGACGGGTCCGCTCAGAGAGACAGACATACTAATATATCAACAGAATAAACAGATAAGGAGAGATGATTATGAACGACAGGATATTTGTTTTGGCATCAGCTATGGCTGTGTGTGCCGGGGCTTCGGCACAGGATTCCTACGATGCGGCTAACTTAGCCACTGGCGACTTGAACGGAACGGCGCGTTACGTGGGTATGGGAGGTGCGCTCGGCGCACTTGGAGGCGACATCTCCGTGATGGCTTCCAACCCTGCGGGAACGGCGATGTTCAGGAAGGGGGACGCGGCCTTCACCTTCAGTGCGGTGATGGGCAACAGTGGGGTACTCGGACACGACGGCACACGGATGTCGATTGACAACGGAGGCGGTGTGTTCTCGTGGAACTTGGAAGACGATGGCGGATCTGTCAAGTACATGAGCTTCGGCATCAATTACACCAAACGCAAGAACTTCCTCTATAATATGGACTCTTTTGTGGACAACCTGAACGGCACGCACTCGCAGACCTTCCAGATTGCGAACATGTCAAACATTGCGTTGAACGCGGGGGCGTTCGACGATGGAAACTACTTTGCCGGGGCTTTGCCTACGATGGCGACGACAATAGGCAACCAGACAGGCAACGGTCTTCTGGTCAACAATGTTGCGGAGGACGGTTATCTGGAGAGTTTCGACGGTATGGCGGCACAGGATGCGGCTCTGCGCAAGTCCACTTACGGAGGCATTGACCAGGCGGATGTCAACCTCTCGTTCAACATCAACGACAAGTTCTTCCTCGGTGCTTCGGTGGGCGCGTACAGCGTCAACTACAACAGCGAGAGCTTCTATGAGGAGCTTGGCGATGACGGTTACGCCTACGATTTCAGCAACTGGTACACGACCGAGGGAACCGGATTCGACGTGAAACTGGGCTTCATCTGCCGCCCGATAGACGACTCTCCGTTCCGCTTCGGTGTGGCGGTACATTCGCCCGTGTGGTATAAGTTGACGGACACCAACGGATCCACGCTCTACCTCAACGACCAGTACCTCAGTCAGGTGAACTATGACCCGTATGACTACGACTACCGCACTCCGTGGAAGTTTGATTTGAGTATGGGCTACACCGTGGGCAACTACTTCGCCATCGGTGCTGAGTACGAGTTCCAGGACCTTGCGTCAGCCAAGTACTCCATCGACGGATACGAGTCCAACTACCTGCGTACTGCCAACCGCTACATCAAGGACAACCTGAAGAGCCAACACACGTTCAAGATAGGTATGGAGGTGAAGCCGCTGGACTCGTTCTCCATCCGTGCAGGGTACAACTTCGTGTCGTCTCCGTTCAGAAACAATGCGGCGAAGTACATCGCCTACGACAGTCCGCTGACAGAGACCGACTACACTAACTGGAAGAACACCAACCGCTTCACGTTCGGTCTGGGCTACAGGTATCAGGGCGGCTATCTGGATTTCGCCTACCAGTATTCTACGACCAATGGCGACTTCTATGCGTTCAACGAGGGGCTAAATGCCAATGACGGGAACCCTGTCCGCCCTACGGAGATTAAGAACAACCGGAGCCAAATCATGTGTACCATAGGTTTCCGCTTCTAAAACCGATTGAATTCTGACAATTCCAAATCCATTTGCCCAAAACTGATATTTGACATGAGAAAATGCGTTTTTGCCGTACTGCTGTCACTTCGGACAACATGCCGCCACAGACTCTCATCATGAAGACTATCTCAGTCAGATAAGGGTCGGACAAAAATATCATTTTATGATAATCGTTTTATGATAATCTTGCCTGTATGGTGATTTTGTCGTATATTTGTCCCCCAAAAGAACGCGCTTATGCTAAACAACCCTTTCGTGACCAATGGCTACGCCGGTGCGGAGTACTTCTGTGACCGGGTGGAGGAGACCGCTTATCTTGTACGTATGCTTACCAACGAGAACAATGTAGCGTTGATTTCTCCAAGAAGACTCGGCAAGACCGACCTCATACGGCACTGTTTCAGTCAGCCGGAAATCAAGGAACACTACTATTCTTTTGTGATTGACATTTACGCGACAAGAAATCTGGGGGATTTCGTAAGCGTTCTCGGTAAGGCGATTCTGGCGGAGTTGCGTGGTAAGGGCCGTAAGGTATGGGAACTGTTCCTCAATATAGTCCTGTCGCTGCGTTCCGAGGTGTCGTTCGACATCAACGGCAACCCTGTGTGGGGTGTGGGACTTGGAGACATAGCCAACCCTGAAATGACTCTGGACGAGATATTCCACTATCTCTCGCTGGCGGACAGGCATTGTCTTGTGGCGATTGACGAGTTTCAGCAGATTACCCATTATGATGGAGGCGACAATGTGGAGGCGACGCTCCGCACGTACATACAGCGGTGTCCGAACGCCAACTTCATCTTCTCGGGTTCGCACCGTCACCTGATGGGCGAGATGTTCACCTCTCCTGCACGTCCCTTCTACCAGTCCGTGAGTGTGTTCAATCTCAAACCCATTCCGTTGGACAAGTATGCCGCGTTTGCCTCAGAAAAGTTTGAGGCGGCAGGGAAACGTCTGGAGGACGGTGTGGTGGACAGTCTGTACAAGCGGTTCGACAGCGTTACCTCTTGTATGCAGAAGGTGATGAACTACATGTATCAGGTAACTCCGGTGGGTGGGGCCTGCACACAGACCCTGATAGACGATGCGGTAAATTACATACTCGACCTCTCGTCGGACACTTATGAAAGTATGCTCTACCAGATGCCGGAGAAGCAACGCAAGGTGTTCTTGGCCATAGGGCGTGACCGTGAGGTGAACGGAATATCTGGCGGCGGTTTCGCTAAACGCCATCATCTCTCCTCACCCAGCGCAGTCGTGTCGGCGGTCAAGGGGCTACTGGAGAAGGACTTCGTAACACAAGACAGGAACACCTACAGGGTGTACGACCAGTTTTTCCAACTGTGGCTGGAGAGGGATATGTTCGGAACCACAGGGTAAAGATCATTTTACAACGATGCGTATTATGTAACATGTAAATAATTGGAATATGGATTTGAGTGTTTTAGTGGCGTTAATTGCCGTAATGGTTATGGCAGTCGTGGGCTTTGTAGTGGGACGCAGGGGCAAGGGCAACCAACAGGACAACTCGGGGCTGGTGGACAGTCTACAGTCGCAGATTTCTGAACTTAACGTGAAGATAAAGGCGGGGGAGGAGACTGTGGCAAGTCAATTGGAACAAATCAAGAGTCTCACGTCCGAGCGGGACGTGCAGAAGGCTCATGCCGACAATTACCAGTCGTTGATGGTTTCCCAGAAGGAGGACTACGAGAAGCAACTGCGTACACAGGGGGAGGAGAACCGGAAAAGGCATGACGAGCTGAGGGCTACCTTTGACAGGCAGTTGGCGGACCTGAAGGAGTCGTACGACAAGCAACTGGCACAAACCAAGTACGGGGCTGAGAAGCAGATTGAGGCACTGAGGCAGATGAACAAGGAGCAGGTGGACAGTCAACTGAAACTCATCAGGGAGCAGATGCAGACCACCTCGGAGGAGATTCTCAAACGCCGTCAGGAGGAACTGGGGGAGAGGAACAAGGAACAGGTGTCGAAGATTATCGACCCTCTGCAACAGAGTCTAAAGGATATGAAGGACGCTCTGGACAAGTCCAAGGAGCAGCAGAACGAGGCTCTCACCCGGCTCGACGCCACCATAAAGGTGAACATGCAGAAGAGCGCGGCTTTAGGCGAGACCGCCGACCGTCTGACCCGTGCCTTGACCGGGGAGGTGAAGGTGCAGGGCAATTTCGGTGAACTGAAACTGAAGCAACTGCTCGAAGACCTCGAACTGAAGGAGGGGGAACAGTTTGATACCCAGGAGACTCTGAGGGACAAGGGCGGCAAGTCCGCCAAGGGCGACGACGGCAAGGGACTCGTACCGGACTTCATCCTGCACTTCCCGAACAACAGGCACGTGGTCGTTGACTCCAAGATGTCGCTGACGGACTATGAGCGTTACATGAACGCTGAGGACGGTACGGAGGAAAAGAGTGAGTTCCTGAAGGCGCACATAGCCAGTGTGAGGGCGCAGGTGAAGAGGCTGGCGAAGAAGGAGTACACCAAATACCTGCCGGGTGGCTACAATAAACTGAATTTCGCCATCATGTACGTGCCTATCGAGGGCGCGCTCAACCTCGCCCTGCTCAATGACGACACCCTTTGGCGTGAGGCGTACGACCAGGGGGTCATGATACTGGGACCTCAGACCATGTACATGAACCTGCGTGTGCTGGAGATGATGTGGACACAGGTGCGACAGTTGAAGAACCAACAGGCGATGATGGACGCTGCCAATGCGGTCATCGACCGTGTGCAGGATTTCGGAGTACGCTTCATGGACGTGGAGTCGAGCATGAACGACACCATCAAGAAGATGTCGAAACTGAAGATCACCACAGCCGACAGTGGGGCAAGTATCATTACCGCCGCAAGGAAACTGCTGAAGGCAGGGGCGCAGGAGAACAAGAAGAAAAAGCCGCTGGCTGAGATGGACGACTCGATGTTCATCGATGCCGACGCTACCCTTATGCTTCCCGGGACAGCCGACGGACAGAACGGGGCGTCCGACGGACAGACGGAACTTGATTTTAACGCGGAGTGAGGATGATTGGGGCGAGCGCGAAAAAAAAGAAAGAGACATTCTCGCGAACGCCTCTTTCCGCCCCAATAAGTATTAACTGTTAAAGGTAAAAAGATTGTTTTTAGGACACTGCAAAGTTAGCGGATTTTCCTTTAACTATGTGCAGTTTTAATTATGCTTTATAACATGTGTTTCCGTACACAATTAAAAAAGTTGGGTTCACATCATGTTTGTTGCAGTGTTTTAGTGTCACAGACAGTCCTCGTCAACCGATAATGACCTTGGTCCAGTTGTGCGTGTCTGGTTCTGTTCCGTACTGGATGCCTCTGAGTTTGTTGTAGAGGGCAGTGCATACAGGACCCGGTTTGCCGTCCTTTGAGAACACGAACGTCTGTTTGGTGTCGAGGTCGTCAATCTTCTCGATAGGTGAGATGACAGCGGCGGTGCCGCAGGCTCCCGCTTCCTCGAAGGTGGACAGTTCCTCCTCCGGTATTTGTCTGCGCTCCACCTTCATGCCCATGTCCTCTGCCAACTGCATGAGGCTTTTGTTGGTGATTGAAGGAAGGATGCTTGACGACTTGGGAGTGACGTATGTGTTGTTCTTTATTCCGAAGAAGTTGGCTGCGCCACACTCGTCCATGTATTTCTTCTCTTTCGCATCGAGGTAGAACTCGCAACTGTAGCCGAGGTCGTGCGCGAGCTTGTTGGCTCTCAGACTGGCGGCGTAGTTGCCTCCCACCTTATATATACCGGTGCCGAGTGGAGCGGATCGGTCGTACTCGCGTATGATGACGTACGGGTTGGTGGAGAAACCGCCCTTGAAGTACGGGCCCACCGGAGTCACGAAGATGAGGAACAGGTACTCAGACGCCGGGTGTACTCCCACCTGCGCGCTTGTGCCGATGAGAAGCGGACGGATGTAGAGGGTCGCTCCGCTCTCGTAAGGCGGAATGAAACGCTCGTTCAGGCGCACCACCTTGGTAACCATCTCCTCGAACTTCTCTGTAGGGAGTTCGGGCATGAGGATTCCACGGCAGGTGGACTGCAGGCGCGCCGCGTTCTCGTCCATGCGGAACACCCTCACCTTACCGTCGGGACAACGGTAGGCTTTCAGACCTTCAAACGCTTCCTGTCCGTAGTGCAGACATGTAGCCGCCATGTGGAGGGGAATTGTCTCCTCGCTGCAAACCTCAATCTCTCCCCATTCGCCGTTCCTGTAATAGCAACGTACGTTATAATCTGTTTTGTTGTAACCAAAACCAATGTTTGACCAATCCATCATGTGTAGTTTTTATTTGTATGTCTATTTGAATTGTCTTTTTACGTTGCAAATATAATGATTAATTCTTTTTCCTGTTGTCACAGGGACGCTAAATATTTCCGTGGTTCGGAATATTGTTACCGCAGGGGCGGTTTTGGCAAGTCAGAAAGAGCAACCGGGGCTTTGCGCGCCTGTCACTTGGACAAGCTAAAAATTGTAGCCGGTTCCACTGCAAAACCCATGGATATTGGGAAAAATCAAGTGCGTGGGGCAGTTTTTGTCTTAAAATCGCACACTGTTTGAGATAATTTACCTACTTTTGCCGCCGTAAACACAAACAGGCCCCAATTTGGTGAAGAATGATTAAGTCTTTCGGGACGGTAGTTTAGGGGCAACGACACAAACGTAACGACACAAACGTAACAAGCATAATACACTGCCTGATGGAATCGGGCGGTACCAGTCTTATATAACGACAAAACGAAACGATAGTTCATTTATTTATTAACACAAATCAAAATTGTATGGCAAAGAAACTACTATTTTTGCTGGCGTCTTGCTTTATTGCGGCAAGTGCTACTTTTGCCCAGGTCAAGGTATCGGGTAGGGTTCTCGATGCAGCTGACGGTTCACCTGTGATTGGTGCGTCTGTTGTTGTGGATAAGAGCAACCCTATAAAAGGTGCGTCGACAGACATCAACGGAAACTTCACCATCTCCGACATCCCTGCCAATCTCACAACACTCAGTGTCTCATACATAGGTATGAAGACCAAACAGGTTGCCATCGGTAAGGGCGGCATCCTCACCATCCGTCTGGAGTCTGACTCAGAGCTTATCGACGACGTGGTGGTCACGGCCCTCGGTATCAGCCGTGAGAAGAAATCACTCGGATACGCACAGCAGCAGGTCGGTGCGGAGGAACTGGTGGCAGCCGCTCCTGTGAGCATCACCAGTGCGCTGACAGGTAAGGCCGCAGGTACACAGATTACCACCATGGGTGGTGCTGTGGGTGCCAGTGCGGTCATCTCCATCCGTGGTAACTCTTCACTCTCAAGAGACCAGCAACCGCTTATCGTGGTCGACGGAGTGCCAATCAACAACAGTTCCATGGGTATTGGCGACGAACATTACAGTCTGGTGGACTACGGTTCAGGCCTGAACGATATAAATGTTGAGGACATCGAGAGCATTGACATCCTCAAGGGTGGTGCGGCTGCCCTCTACGGTATGCGTTCCGCTAACGGTGTGATCCTCATCACTACCAAGAAGGGCGGCAAGAACAACGGAACACAGGTGAGCTACGACGGAAGCGTCACATTCGACCAGGTGGCCAACATACCTAAGCTCCAGAACAAGTACGGTCAGGGAGCCTATGGCGACGAGTACTACTGGAGTCTTTACGGTCAAGGCATGACCTACGCAGAGTACGCTCAGAGCGGATTCGGCGGTTTCAGCTATGTGGACGGTACCGGCAACGGACTTAACGACGGAAATGACATGTCATGGGGTCCGCGTCTCGACCAAGGCTTCAACATCGTGCAGTTCGACAGTAACGGTGAGGCTACCCCATGGGTGTCACACAAGAACAATGTGAAGGACTTCTTCCAGACGGGTATCACACAGAACCACATGGTGTCTATCGCAACCCGTTCGGACAACGTAAACCTGCGCGCGTCTCTCTCTTACCGCGGTCAGAGGGGTACGATACCCAACACCGACCAGAAACGTTACGGTGGTATGATCAACGCTGACGTGAAACTGAACAATAAGGTGTGGATGGACGTGAGCGCCAACTATGTGTTCACCAAGAGCGACAACGTCCCTGCCCAGGGCTACGGCAGCAACAATACGATGAAGGATATCCTCGAATGGTTCGGCCGTCAGGTCAACATGCAGTCGCTGAAGGACAATTGGGCCCAGAAGGACGAGCTTGGCGACTACACATACTATAACTGGACGGCGTGGAACGTCAACCCGTACTTCAACGTGTACATGAACACCAACCCCTACCGCCGCAACCGTTTCTACGGCAAGGGTTCTCTGTTCTACCAGCCAGTCGAATGGTTGAAGTTCGAGGGTCGTGTTGGTGTTGACACTTATAACGCTAAGGCTTTGCAGACAATATACTACAACGCCGACTATCCTAACGGTTACTTCGACCAGAGCCTCATCTCCAACACTGAGTTCAACGCTGACTTCATCGCGACAGCCAACAAGACTTTCGACCGTCTGAACGTGGTCGGTCTGCTCGGTGCCAACTACCGTGACAACTCCTATTCATGGGATGCGGTGGCAGCTGACGGACTGACAGTGCCTGGAGTCTACACCATCGCCAATGCGACTTCTCCTGTCCCGGCCATGGACCACAGCCACACACGATCTAACTCCATCTACGGAAGTGTCTCTCTCGGATGGGACAACTATCTGTACGTTGACATCACAGGACGTAACGACTGGTCATCAACACTCAACGACAGCTTCTTCTACCCTTCATTCAGCCTCAGTTTCCTGCCGCTCAGTGCGTTCAACGTGCAGAGCGACGTGCTGAACTTCCTCAAACTGAGAGGTGGCTATGCGGAGGTGGGTAGTTCCGCAGGTGCGTACAGTAACTCCGCTTACTACTATGCGTCCACATCGTCATACAACGGCACAACACTCATGTACAAGCAGTACAGCGCGCCTAACTACAACCTGAAGCCGGAACGCGCCCGTACATGGGAGACAGGTATCGAGGTAGGCTTGTTCAACAACAGACTCAAGCTCGATGTGGCGTACTACTCTAAGTCAACAAAGAACCAGATTCTTTACGTGTCAACACCGTGGTCTTCCGGTGTCACTTCAAAACTGATCAATGCGGGAGAACTCACAAACAAGGGTATTGAAGTACAGTTGTCTGGCGACATCATCAAGAGCGGTGACTTCACATGGAGTTCCACTTTCAACTTTTCAAAGGATAAGTCAAAGGTCGTGAGCCTTGCTGACGGACTCGAGTATTACGATATGGGTTGGTCCTGGGGAATCTCAACTGTCGCTAAGGTAGGCGGCGCATGGGGCGACCTCATGGGTACTGGCTTCCTGCGCACAGACGACGGTTCGGTAGTACTCGACGCAAGCGGTATGCCGACAGCTGTTGCCAGTCAGAAGATTGGAAACGTAGTGCCTGACGCGCTTCTCTCATGGAGACACGACTTCAAGTACAAGGACTGGAGCGCGGGCTTCATGCTCGACATGCGAATCGGTGGAGACATCTGGTCTCAGACAATGAACCATGCTTACTGCTCTGGAACAGCTGCCACGACAGCTGAGAACGGTATTCGTGAGAGGGCTCTCGTGCCTGGTGTGGACATGTCCACCAACTACCACTTCGTGCTTGACAACGGTGACGGTACTTATACCGACTACGCTACAGCAGTGGCAAACGGACAGGCAAGCACTGTCAGTGCGCAAGACTGGTTCGGCACCAACCTGTACGGAATCAACGAGGCGTTCGTGTTCAAGGGATCATTCCTCAAGTGGCGCGAGTTCTATCTGACCTACACCTTCCCTAAGAAGATGCTCAAGAAGACACGTTTCATCAACGGGGCAAGTGTGTCATTCGTTGCCAACAACATCGCCCTGCTGTGGGTTGACAGTTCCAACACAATGCGCATCGACCCGGAAACAGGTGGTGTCGCCTCAACAAGTTACGGTATCGGTCTTGAACAGGCATCTGTTCCAAACAGCCGCAGTTTCGGTTTCAAGGTTAATCTGACATTCTGATGAAACACGGCTATGTGCGCTTATTTTACAAATCACAAAAACAATAGAACGATGAAGATGAAATCATATATTTCCGCAGTTGCCATTGCGTCGCTTGCTCTGGGGTTCAACAGCTGCACAAAGGATTTTGACGAAATCAACACTGACCCGGACGCATATTCTACCGCTCCTGTCTCCAATATATTGGGCTACACTATCTATCAGATTGCGAGCAACTATGGAAACGAGCTGTACCGTCTGTCTGACTGGAGCGGCTATCTGGCAAACTCACAGATAGAGACGTACCAATACATTCCTACTCACAATGAGTTTGGATACAGGTGGTATACAACCTATACCTGCATCCCTCAGTTGCAGGACATCCTCGACCGTACCACTCCCGAGGACAACAAGAACATGCAGAACGTGGCAAAGCTGCTTCAGCAGTACCTGCTCTTCCTTGCGGCTGACTGCTACGGCGACATCCCCTACACAGAGGCTTGTAAGGGTATCTCGGACAATATAATCAAACCGGTGTACGACAAGGACTCTGACGTGTACGACAGCATTGCCGTTCACCTCAAGGAAATATCCGACTCATGGGCTGAAGGTCTGGGCGACGACGCTCTTGGCAGTGGCGACCTTATCTACAGTGGCAACGCTGAAAACTGGCAGCGTTTCTGCAACTCGCTCCGTCTGCGCCTTGCAATGCGTGTGTCAAACATGGAAAGTAAGGTGGAGGCAAGTAAGGCCACATTCAAGGAAATCCTGTCAGACCCTGAGAAGTATCCGTTCATCGAGGACTGTTCACAGAACAACTACTTCTACTGGTTGACCTCCTCATCTTACCGTGATCCATGGTACTCAGAGTACATCTCACGTCCGTCTGACTACACTATGGCGCAGGTTTTCGTAGACCGTCTGAAGGACCAGAACGACCCGCGTATTTCCGTCATCTGCCGTCCGGCGGCACTCACTGGCGAGTACCGCGGTGTTTACCATGGTTCAAATGCAGCGTACAACAGTGATCCAATCGGCAACTACTCAACTCCGGGTGTGCTTTACAGGGCGACCAGTGAGGCTGAGTGTTCTGCCAACCCGGGTTTCTCTCCGTTCTTCCGTGCGGCTGAGTCTTGGTTCCTCATTGCTGAGGCTGCAATCAAGGGCTGGGACACAGGTTCATATACAGCGCAGACAGCATACGAGACAGCTGTCAAGTGTTCAATGGAGGACAATGGAGTGAGCGACGATGACGCGTCCGCATACCTTGCGGCTGCAGGATCTTACGATGGTACGCTCAAACAGATTTACCTTGAGGAGTGGGTCGCTCTCTACAAGCAGTGCCAGGAGGCTTGGTCACTCTACCGCCGTACAGGATCTCCTGCACAGATGTTCGATGAGGTGACTTATTCGGACGGAATAAGAGCTCCCCAGTACCCGGGCGAACACTGTGCGTGGGGCTACGGACCCTCTGCCCGTCACAATGACCTGCCGTTCCGCTTCCCTTATCCGTCAAACGAGTTCCTTTACAACAGTGATAATGTGAATGCCGCTTCAGAAGGCATTGAGGATTACACTTACGGAAAGCGAATCTGCTGGGCTTTGGAGAACGGACGCAAGTAACCGACTCTTATTTTGACTCAATATTGAAGGTCCACGTGCCGTTCGGCATGTGGACTTTCTCGTTTTCGTGGGACGTGTTTAAGTGTTAAATAAGAGTTAAACACCAGTTGTTTTGTTTGTCGGTATTCCAAACTGCGTTACCTTTGCGGTGTCTTAGTTGGGTAGTACACTATAAGACGAGTAGGAAACGTATATTGGACAATAAACAAAAAATAGAAAATATGTTGGAAGTAAATGACGTGACATTCGCCTACGGAAGGGGCGTGAACGTGCTGGACCATTTCAGCTTGAACATCAGTGAAGGGGGCATCTACGGTCTCCTTGGCAAGAACGGTACGGGAAAGAGTACCCTCCTTTATCTTATCATGGGACTGCTCCGTCCTCAGGGCGGCACGGTCAAGTACAACGGCACGGACACCAGTCTGCGCCAGCCGCAGTTGCTGGAGGACATGTTCATCGTGCCTGAGGAATACAACCTGCCGGCGATACCGCTGAAGAAGTACGTGGCTGCGCTCAAACCTTTCTATCCACGGTTTGACGAGGATATGCTCTACAGGATGATTGCCAGTTTTGACATTCCGGACAACATCAACCTCGGGGCATTGAGCATGGGACAGAAGAAGAAGGTGTACATGTGCATCGCGCTGGCTGCGAGGACTCGTCTGCTGGTGATGGACGAGCCGACCAACGGACTCGACATCCCCTCCAAGAGTCAGTTCAGGAAAATTGTCGCCGGGAATATAGATGAAGACCAGACAGTCATCATCTCTACCCATCAGGTGCGTGATGTGGAGCTTCTGCTCGACCATGTGTTGATGATTGATCGAAACAGGGTGCTGCTTAACACGAAGATGGACAAGCTGTTCGGCGACGATGAGGTCATCAACCTTGAGGAAGTGTTCATTAAACTGTTGTCTGACGAAAAAATGAAAGGAGAATAACTATGGAGTACTTCAACAAACAACGATTCTGCAAATACGCCAACTGGGACCTTACAATCAACAAGGGGTTCTACCGCAACTTGGCGCTTGTCATATTCTTTTCCGTGCTTGGCGTTACCATCTGCTCGTTCATCATCCGTTGGGGCGTGCATAAAATGACCTACTCGGAAGAGCTCTTCTCCGCACTCGGTCTCACTGGCGCAGTCCTCTTCTCCATCCTCGCTTTCGAGCTGTATGTAGCCTGCGGTTGCGTGTTCCATCCGCTCCGCAACAAACAGGGACGGATTACCAACCTCACATTGCCGGCAACCAACCTTGAGAAATACCTCTGGCACGTGGGTCTGTGCGTGGTAGGCACAATTGTGGTGGGAGTGGTGAGCGTTGCCCTCTGCGACGCGCTCTACGCACTTATGACAGTTTGTACGGTAGGCAAGGAAGCGGTCAGTTCTCTCTTCACCACCGTGTTCAATCCCGTGGACTGGGGAAGCGGCGATTTAGTGATGCTTGTGAAGGCTGCCAATCACATTCGGGGAGGAGATCCTGCAGGTGATTATCTGGACAATCTGCTCTACTCGTCAGTCGTCTTCATCTATGCGGCTTTAATCCTGCAGTCAGGCATCTACACCTACGGCAACTCGGTGAAGTACAGATACAATATCCCTATCACTTATGTTATACTGCAACTTATCGGTTTCATCCTGTTCATAATGACAATCTTTGTTCTGGACGAGTTCAATGATAAGGCGGCTAAGAACTTCGTCAAGTCACTCCCGACAATCATTTATACCGTGTCGGCAGTGCAGGCTCTGCTTGGAGTTTGGTTCTTCTTGTGTGCGTACAGACGGTACACGAGGGCGCAACTGACAAGCCGCTTTAATAAATAATAAGGTGTGACAATATGACGTTCAACGATAAGAAAGCGATTTACTTGCAGGTAGCCGATCTGATATGCGACAATATCTTGCTGGGGAAGAGCGGAGAGGAGGAACGCATCCCCTCGGTGAGGGAGACTGCCGCAGAGGTCGAGGTGAACAGCAATACTGTCATGCGGTCGTACGACTGGTTGCAGAACCACCAGATAATCTACACCAAGCGCGGACTCGGTTACTTCGTGTCGCCCGACGCCAAGAGCCGCATCATGGCAATGCGCCGTGAGGAGTTCTTCGAGGAGTCCGTGCCTGAGCTGGTGAGGACGATGCGGACTTTGGGTATTACCACAGAGGAACTGACAGAAATAATAGGTAAGGCAAATGGGAAATAAGACTATGGCGGTGGCGACAGCGTTGGCGGTTGCCACGCTCCTCACATCATGTGACCCGCGGGACGGACGCGCGAAGGATTTCCGTGACTCCGCGAAATGGGGGAAAGTGATACGTATGGATTTGGACATTCAAGAGTTTTCGGAAATAGAACTGTGGTCGGCTGCCGACATAGAGTTCTTCCAGGACGACTCCTTCCACGTGCAGTTGGAAGGCAACGAGAAGGCAGTCGGTGCGTACAAGTTCGAGACGGTAGCCGACACGTTGGCTGACTCCACGGTCACTGCCTGTCTCTTGGCTACATGGGACAAGGGCCAGTACTCGGCAAACATCCCTACAGTACGTCTGCGTGTCTACGCACCCTCGCTCCGTTCGATACTGGTAGGTGGCGAAGGCGATGTGGACTTGAAGGACTCGGTGTGCGTGGGCGACCTGTCGGTCCGTGTTAGCGGTTCGGGTGATGTGGACATCCGCACGCTCCGCTGCGGTGACCTGAAGGTGGAGGTGAGCGGATCGGGTGACGTGAGTGTGAAGCGTCTCAACGCCAAGTCGATCCATTCGGTCATTGACGGTTCGGGTGAGGTGCGTGTGCGCAGGGGTACTCTCGACGGAGACGCTAAGATAGAGGTCTACGGATCGGGCGACTTCGACGGGGAACTGCGGTGCCGCAGCATCGACGCGTCGTCAACCGGTGCCGGCGACATCGACCTTGAGGTGGAGTGCAACGAACTGACAGTGGTTTCTGAAGGAGCTGGCGACATTGAAGTGGAAGGGGAGACCACTGTGCTGAGGAAGTCACGTCAGGCTCTTGGCACAACGACCACCAAGAAACTGAGGGCAGGGAGAGTGGAATACATAAAATGAACGGAAAGTATATTGAAGAATAAAGAATAACTGAGAAATGAAACGGACAGTAAAGGCACTGGTTGTGCTTA
Source organism: Candidatus Methanomethylophilaceae archaeon (assembly GCA_963594655.1). Lineage (GTDB taxonomy): Bacteria > Bacteroidota > Bacteroidia > Bacteroidales > Bacteroidaceae > Colivivens. The sequence goes on along the minus strand of CAVBFD010000013.1, from coordinate 25,899 downwards.
TGATGATGGCGACACAGGCTGTCGCCCAGACCACCGCTGACGGTGTGTTTTTCAAGGTGGAAGGCAAGGGACTGAAACAGCCGTCCTACCTGCTTGGTACGGTACACCTTATCCATGGTGACTACATCCACAAAATCGCGGGACTCGACTCGCTCTTGGATAATGTGGGTTGTCTGGCTACCGAACTCAAGATGGAGTACCTGTTGCACCCGGAAACGGTGAAGCAGACTCCCGACCTCGGACTCTCTCATGAGGACAGCGTGAGGGCGGAGACACTTATCCCACCCATACTCGCTGAGTTTTCCGACACGTCGATGGCCGACCCCTACACACGTTGTCTGACCCCCGCCCAGGTCGACTCGCTCGACGCGGCGATGCAGTTCTTCAACTTCGACGCCATCATAAAGATGTTGCCGCAGACACAGGCATTGGCGGCATTGGGTTCTTACCGCAGGATTGACCCGTTCTCGATGGCTCAGATCGCTCCTGTGCTGCTGACAGTGAAGCAACTGCAGAACTCCTTGATGAGCGGCTATTCACAGACTTACCAGATGATGGATCATGCCATCATGCTTGGAGTCAACGCGAAGAACGAGGCGTACAGGGCGCAGCACCCCGAGGCGGACAAGGATGCGGTCGTTTGTGTGGGACTTGACAGCACATACGCTTACGTGCAGTACCAGGAGAGCAAGTCGGTGAACATAAAGGAACTGCTGGACGGGATGTCCACAAAAAAGATGGTGGACTTCATTTACGCCAAACTCATGAGTGTCTACAAGAGTGGTTTGGCTCTCGAACAGGTGGAGTCGCTCTACAGTCAGGGCAAGGGTGCGGATATAGTGAAGCTGGTTTCCGAAGCCGAGCCAGACGGTTACAATGACAAGACACTGGTGGACGGGCGCAACAAGTACTGGATGACACAGATTCCTTCGCTCATGAAGAAGCAGTCCACCCTCGTGGCAGTGGGACTGGCGCATCTTCTACCGACGCCGGCGAGTGAGGGCCTCGTCTCCATGTTGAGGAAGCAAGGCTACAAGGTCACGCCGATACATCCTTGACCGGGAAACTCAACAAATATCCTCAGCCATACTCTCCAACCGTAGGGTATGGCTGAGTGCTTTTCTGTGGACGGACTGGCGACCGCCTTTTGTTGAAGAACTGGTCAGTTGTCTTTGATGACATCTCCGTGTTCATACAGATATTCAGGGGCGATGTCTGCGCCATTGGTCCAAAAGATGGTTTGGTCTAATCCAAATTGAATGAACTTGCTTTTGTCCTCCAACTCCTTGAATGCCGGATACTTCAACAGCGGCTGCAAGTCCACCTTTTTCTTCACTCCATCATTGAATGTACAGAGAAGCGTGTAATCTCCCATGTAATCCACATCTTTAACTGATAGTATCATAATCTCCTGTTTTTGTTATCGTTGCACCTTCTTGATGGTTTCTCCCCGCTGAGCCTTTCCCCATAATTCCATGATTTCATCTTCATGCTCGTTAATAAATTCATTTACAAGATGGATGGTTTGTGATTTGGCTCTGCCTTCTATAATCCTATCCTTAATAGTAATTGTGAATTCTCCTTCTCCACTTCTTACATGGATGTGTGGGGGATTATGGTCGAATGCATAAATGTAAATCAGAATTCCTTGTATAACATATATTGCTCCCATAATTTTCACTGTTAAGACTCATTGACTGCAAATATAGATAAGATTTCTGATTTGTAAGCCAGTTGATACAAAAATGTGAACCACAAAATTACTTTCAAGGCTTTTTGACTGTTCATCTGACAATATCGGATTGCATGGTATCTCCGTGTTCATTGCTCCGATGAAGGCCGGAAATCAAGGCTACAAGGACTCTCCAATATTTTGTTGGCCTTTGGCTTTTCCTTGATTCCACTGGACATTCTTTGCTATATTGTAGAAAAGCGTTACCTTTGCACTACAAAACAAATTGTAGAAAGGAAGAGGCTATGGCAACAGCAATCAGAACAATCCGATGCTTTACGGCGAGATTTAATGACTCCTTCGGAAATGACAAAGTTGAATGATGACCAAATATACATATAATGTCTTAGACCTTTTTTGTGGATGTGGCGGTTTGTCACTTGGCTTTGAAAAAGCCGGCTACGATGTACTGCTTGGCATTGACATATGGAAAGATGCACTTGAAACATACAAGTTCAATCACCGCAATAGCAATGTTCTGTGTGCCGATATGTCATCTTTGACAGGTGAAGAGGTCGACCGTCTCCTTGGGGCAAAGAATGTCGATGTGATTATCGGAGGCCCACCATGCCAAGGCTTCTCTGTCGCTGGTAAGCGCATCGTAGATGATGAAAGAAACAAGTTGTACAAAGGCTTTGTACGTATGGTGGAATACTTCAAACCTCGTGCTTTTTGACATGGAAAGAATAAAGGTCGCATCGCTTTTTTGTGGATGTGGTGGTATGGATTTGGGGGTTGTCGGCGGCTTCTCATATCTCGGTAAAGAGTATGCAAAGAATCCGTTTGAAATCGTGTATTCTGTTGACAATGATGAGTACTGTACAAAAATTTACAACGAGAACTTCACCCATCAATGTATTGTTCAGGATGTTCGTCAAATAGAAATTGACAAGATGCCGGAATTTGACATGTTGATAGGCGGATTCCCTTGTCAGTCATTCTCCATCTCGGCGCAAAATCCGCCTCGACTCGGATATAAGGACGAAAGAGGTATGCTGTTCTTTGAGATGGTGAAGATTCTCAAAGAACGCCAGCCGCGTTTCTTCATTGCGGAGAATGTAAAAGGGTTGTTGTCTGCAAATAAGGGGAACGCATTTCCGATGATTGTCAAAGAGTTCGAAAACGCGGGATATAAAGTAGTGCATAAACTGCTGAACGCTTCCGAGTATGGTGTGCCACAAAAGCGTGAGCGAGTTATAATTGTCGGATTCAGAGATGAGGAGGATTGGGAGAAATTCAAGTTCCCGGCTAGGGTGAAACAGGCAGACCGCAAAGTTCTTGGGGATGTCATTTTGGAAGAAGCCAATCATGACGAAGGATTGTTCTTCAGCGAAAAAGCTGTTGCGGGAATGATGGCTGTCCGTGAAAAGATGAACAAAGGTCGGGCAATGTCTCTCAACGAACCGTGCAATACCGTGAGCGCACATTTGGCAAAGGTGAGTTTGAACAGCACTGATCCTGTGTTTATGGTAGGCGAAAGATACAGACGCTTCTCCGCCCGCGAAGCAGCACGCATACAGTCTTTTCCAGACACGTTTAAACTGGACTCTGTTTCACAAATTCGCCAATACAAAGCGATTGGAAATGCAGTTCCTCCTGTAATGATGTGGCATGTGATGCAGTCCTTAAAGAAAGTTCTTGCCGTTCATGTCGTTGGTGAGACAGTGGAATGTCAACTACTAAGTTGCTCTTAGTTATGAGAGTCAGTGTCCCTGTTAGGACATGTGCGCCCCGAAGGGGCAGCCTGCGCCTAGCCCAGGGCAAGCGAAGCGACACCCTGGGTAATGTTTATGTGTGGAATGACGCTCTGAAAGAGCAAAAGCATAATTCTTTCAGGATGAATGTATTAACGCTTTTGCTCTTTCAGAGCGCACATCCATCTGTGTCAATTACCCAGGGTGTCGCTTCGCTTGCCCTGGGCTAGGTGCTTACTGGGCTTTCAGCCCGAGGTTTCACTCGGAGTGCCGCCCACAGTGAACTGATTTGTTACGATTACGCAGTCTTACCAACGCGAAAAGCGGAAGAGCCAAAATTACTTTCAAGGCTTTTTGACTGTTCATCTGACAATATCGGATTGCATAATCATGGCTTTGAGCATCAGTGGACAAGTCTGAACACTGCGCCCTGCCAAAACAGCGTGTCTTTGAGCCTTCTTTGTACTGAACGGCAATTCTATCCCAATCTCTTTTGGCTGTCTCGTAAGTTTGTCATATATTTGCACTCGGAAACAGCATGGGGTATGTCGACGGGACTATGCTCAAATGACTGAAACTTTTAGAAATACGATAAAAATGAAGGAGAAATCATCCGACATCATCAACTGGCTCAAATGCATACTGTGCGTTGGAGTCGTTTACCAACATTCTGGACTCTCACCGGGGGAACTGGCACAGGTGGGGGGGGGCAGTACCTGCGTATGAGGCGACTTGCGGTCTACTCAAGAACGCTTTCCTGAACTACACTACAGTACCGATATTCTTCATGATTAGCGGTTACCTCTTTTTCTATGGCAAGGGCAGGGAGTTCAATACCTCCGTCTATCTAAGGAAACTGAAAAGCCGCGCCTTCACACTGCTGTTGCCGTTCGTCATTTCCAATTTAGTTGTGTTCCTTCCCAAGATGGCACTGGCGGTAGCCCACGGTGGGACTGTAGACGCACAGACCGTCCTCTCCGCCTTTTGGGCTTACGAAGGTGACGACAAGCCCGCCAACGGAGTGACATGGTATTTGCGAGACCTTATGCTGGTGTCGCTTCTCTCTCCTTTCATCTATCACATCATACGCAAGACCCATTGGCTACTGCCCCTCGTGCTGTTGGCGTGTTGGCTGACAGGTTTCTGGTTTCCGTATGTCCCTGGCTTCGGGGTCACCTCGTTCCTGTTCTTCTCCGCCGGAGCCTGTCTCTCCATTAGTGGAGTGGACGTGGTGGATCGGCTGAGGCTTGACAAGTTATGGTGGGCGTACCTACTGGTACCGGTTGCCATGTATGTCCTGTACTACTGCGACAAGCAGGATTGGCTGCATAAGTTGGCCTCGCTGACAGCCTTCCCCCTGTGGGTGCTGATGGCCGCTGGCGTGAGACGGCTGTCGCGCCGCGCAGCCTGTCCTGGCTTCCTCCTCACAGGCACCTTCTTCGTGTACCTCTTCCACTACTCGCTGGCACACCGCATACTGTGGTACACGGCCTTGCCGTTCGGACTCACCGACCTGTCAATAACCGTGTCCTACATCCTGTCGGGCATACTGACCGCAGCGGTGCTGTTGGCGGTCTACGCCGTTCTGAGGAGACTGGCACCGAGGGTGATGGCGGTGGCTCTTGGCGGACGCTGACCAGTCACTAAGACTCTTTAATACACACATAAAATGGCGGTTTGTTGACATTTTGTCATTTTGCGGAGGATGCCTTGGAAGGCCTCAAACTCCCCCTTTAATTTCACTCGAGTGATTTGATCGATTCACTCGAGTGATTTGATCAATTCACTCGAGTGAAATGACCCATTCACTCGAGACCCCTCTACAGGGGTGTCTACGGGGGTCTGTCAAAAAGTTACTGGAGACCTTGCATTTTGCGCATGGAAACCTCACATTCCGCACAATTTGATATTTGTGATTCGTTCGCTTTTCTCGTTGGTATGCATGTTTAATTACTGCGACAGCGTGTCGCAGAATTTTGGTATACCGTTTTTCGTCACTGTACTTTTGGTTACTCGTCTGGGATAATCTGCCAGTCCAAGAGTCCTTTGCCCTCTTCGTCGAGTCCGATGCCCAGACCGATGACTTGACGTTTGTCCGCCTTGAACGGCTCCATGTATTGGCGGTCGAGGATTTGTTCGGTAGCGGCATTCTTGCCTCCGCCCGTCCTCAGTTTGAGTTCGATTACATAGATGTAGCGTGAGGTCTGTACTGTCATGTCTATCCGGCCTGTGGCAATCATCTTCTCCACTTCCACCTTCAGTCCTATGGCGTTGAAGATGGTGCTGATGATGAGGCGATAGCGTTCCTCCATGTCCATCGAGGCGAGTTTCTTGTTGCTGTAAGGCACGTCGGCAATGAGAGCCTTCAATGATTTCATGGCATCGTCTACCTGTCCCATGCCCATTTGGGCGTAAAGGAAGGCCTGAAGGGACTGGATGTCACTTCTTGTCCTCAATGTCAGGGACGGAAGCACCATGTCGTAGAGTGCCTTCCTCACCTCTTCGTTGGGGAAGCCTAGCGTGTAGCCAAACTCATCGCTATCCTTGATGGTCAGGTAGCCCGACTGATAAAGGAACAACTCGGATCCGCCGCCAGTGACATCCGACATCTCCAAAGTGTCTCGCATGATGCGGCAACCCTCGAAGTTCTTCAGTCGAAGTTCCATGTCGTCCACAAATTTAGGAAGCAGGGATGTGGCGCCCGATGCAGCCCAGAAATTGCGGATGTCTTTAGTGTCTAAGGAGTTGATGAGGCTATACGGATTGTAGATGTCTGTCATGTTGCGGCGGCTGAAATGGTAGCCGTCGTAATAATCCTTCAGCCGGTCGTGGGTCTGCTGCAAGGTCCATCCGTTCACCTCTGCCAACTTTTCCAGCTCGGGCAGGAAGTTCTCGCCGATTTCCTCCTCCGTGATACCGCAGATGGCGGCGTACTCTGGATCGAAACTGATGTTGGACAGGTTGTTCAACACAGAGAACAGGGATATCTGGGTGAACTTAGTTATTCCCGTGATAAATACAAACCGTTCGTACTCGTTGGCGGCTTTGAGTACGGCGAACACCTCACGGTACACCTCCGTACACCTCTCATGTTCCGGTGTGTTCCAAGAATGTTGGAGAGGCGAGTCGTATTCATCAATCAAGATGGCAACCTGCAAGCCGGTCTGCTCATAGGCTGTGGTGATGATGGCAGTAAAACGGTCAGCGAGATGGGCGGTCGGGTCAGGAGTGATTCCGTATTTCTTCTCGTACTCCTTAAAACGTGAGTTCAGGTACGAGCGCAGTGTGTCTGCATTCGCTCCACCGAGACTGAGGTCGAGGCGGATGACGGGGTGTCGCTTCCAGTCTTTCTCCAACTGCATAATTTTCAGTCCCTCGAAGAGTTCTTTCCTGCCCTCCAGATACATCTGCAGTGTGTCGACAAGTATTGACTTTCCGAAACGCCTGGGGCGGCTCAAGTAATTGAACATTTTGCTGCAATTAGCCAAATTCCAAACGATGTCACTCTTGTCCACATAGAGATAACCCTCTTCTCTAATCTTTTTGAACGACTGAATGCCAGCCGGCAATTTCCTCTTGTTGATGTCTGCCATAACCGATTGTCTTTTCTTGACGGCAAAGTTAAACAAACTCTTTCGGACTTCCAAATGTAGGGGACATATTTTCCCTGTTGGGGGAAAAACTGGAAGACCTTGGGGAAAAAACTCAAAGACCTTCGAGTGAAATTTCCAAGACCTTCGAGTGAAGTCGTCCGTTCCGTTTTCCCTCCGCAATGCAATAAAACGGTGTGGTGAATCGTTATTGTTATAATAATAAAGTACGGAACATCCAATATTCAAGGTAAAGACAGATGATTGACTATATAAGAGGGAAAGTGGCGGAACTGACTCCCGCGTCGGCGGTAGTGGAGTGCGCTGGTGTGGGTTACGCGCTGAACATCTCATTGAACACCTTCACTGACATCCAGAACAAGGAAGAGGCGAAACTCTATGTGTATGAGTCCATCCGTGAGGACGCGTGGACGCTCTACGGCTTCGTGTCGAAGCAGGAACGCGCCCTGTTCCTGTTGCTCATCTCCGTGTCGGGAGTGGGCGGCAACACCGCGCGCATGGTACTCTCGTCCTTTTCTGTAGCCGAGATAGTGAACATCGTGACCGACGGCAATGACCGTCTGCTCACTACAGTGAAGGGCTTGGGCAAGAAGACCGCCCAGAAAATCATACTGGAGCTGAAGGACAAGATCGACTCGATTGGAGTCGAAGCGCAGCCCTCTGGCGGCAACGGCAGTGCCGCCGTGGCGTTCAACAAGGAGGTGCATGACGAGGCCGTCGAGGCACTGAAGATGCTCGGTTTCCCACCTGCGCCTGTAAGTAAGGTAGTCAAGGCGATTCTTGCCGAAGATCAGGACGCTCCAGTGGAGAAAGTCATCAAGATGGCTTTGAAGATGCTCTGACCGAAAAGCCCGATTACACTGAACCTGAATGAAGACGAAAAAGAAACTATCCCTGTCATTTGTCATCTGGACAGTCGCGCTTGCCGTAGCGGTGGGAGCGATGTCGGATGCGTCGGTGGCGGCTTTCTTCACGTCGTCGGGTTCTGTGAGGCCTGTGGACAGTGCGTCTCCCTCTGTGCAGCTGGCGGACACCGCCACACGCGTCAAGGTGAAGAAGACCGACTATCCTACAGGCGACAATCCAGTGGAGACTTCGATGGACTTGGCGAACCCCGACAACCTCAAGCAGGATGTGGGCGAGTATGACGAGAAGACAGGCTACTACAGGGTAGGCACCAAGTTGGGCGACAACTACCTGAGCGCGCCTTACCTCATGACCCCGGAGGAGTACATGAGGTGGAACTCCCGCAAGGTGATGAACGAGTATTTCCGCCAGAGGAACGACTCGCTGTTCACGCGCAAGGGCAAGGACGAGTTCGACTTCACGGACATGCACTTCGACCTCGGTCCGGCGGAGAAGATCTTCGGTCCGGGTGGAGTGAGGATAAAGACACAGGGAAGCGCGGAACTGAAGATGGGGGTCAACTACCAGTTCACCGACAACCCCTCGCTGGCCGAGCGCAACCGCAAGACCACCGACTTCGACTTCGACGAGAAGATAAACATCAACGTCAATGCCAGTATCGGTGACAAGATGAGTTTCTCGTTGGGCTACAATACCGACGCGTCGTTCGACTTCGACAGCAAGAACTTGAAACTCAGTTATGAGGGCAAGGAGGACGAGATAGTGAAACTGCTGGAGGCGGGTAATGTCACGTTTCCCTCAAACAACTCGTTGGTGAGGGGCGCGCAGTCGCTCTTCGGTATCCGTACCGACCTGCAGTTCGGCAAGCTCAACCTCCAGACAGTCGTCTCGCAGAAGAAGTCAAAGTCTACCTCCGTCTCCTCCACAGGCGGAGCGCAACTCTCCTCGTTCGAGATTGAGGCGTGCAACTATGACGAGAACACCCACTTCTTCCTCTCACAGTATTTCCGGGACACATACAACCAGGCTTGTTCCACCCTCCCCACCATCACCTCGGGCATCAACATCACACGAATCGAGATTTGGGTGACCAACACGTCGGGTGCGACGGAGAACACCAGGGACATCATCGGTTTCGTGGACCTCGGTGAAAGCAGCAAGATAAGCAATGACAAGTGGACTGGCATGGGACAGGCGTTCCCCCAGAACTCGTCGAACAACCTCTACTCGTCGATGACAGGCGACTACTCTGCCGCGCGTAACATCGACCAGGCAAGTACGGTGCTGGAAGCCAACGGACTGACGGGCGGAGTGGACTTCGAGAAGGTGGAGAACGCGCGTCTGCTCTCCTCGTCCGAATACACGCTCAACTCCTACCTCGGCTACGTGTCGCTGAGTTCTGCCCTCCGCACCAACAGTGTCCTTGCCGTGGCTTTCGAATATACCTACGGAGGCAACACCTACCAGGTGGGTGAGTTCTCATCAAACATCAACGACAACGATCAGGCTCTGTTCGTGAAACTGTTGAAGAACACCAGCAACTCACCTAAGATGGGCAACTGGGACTTGATGATGAAGAACGTCTATTCGCTCAACGCACAGTCGTTGCAGAAGGAGAAGTTCCGGCTCGATGTGAAGTACCTCAGTGACACCACCGGAGTCTACCTGTCGTACATCCCGGAGGACAACTTCAAGAACACCACTCTCCTGAAGATGATGAACCTCGACCGTCTGGACGACAACCAGAAGACCAACCCGAACGGAAGGTACGACTACATCGACGGCTACACGGTACTTGCGTCCAAGGGTAAGGTCATCTTCCCTGTAGTGGAGCCGTTCGGAGACTGGCTGGCCACGAAACTGGCGGACGAGACCCTGGTGGACAAGTATTGCTACTTCGAGCTGTACGACTCCACGAAGACCGTGGCGAAGCAGATTGCGGAGAAGAACAAGTTCATGCTCACTGGTGAGTATAGAGGATCGTCGGGCAGTCAGATTTACTTGGGACAGGACTACATACCGCAAGGATCTGTGGTGGTGACCGCAGGTGGAGTCACCCTCACTGAAGGGTCGGACTACACGGTGGACTACAGCACAGGCTACGTGACCATCATCAACCAGAGCATCATCGACGCCGGAACCAACGTGAGCGTGAGCATGGAAAGCCAGGAGGCCTACTCGCTCATGCGCAAGACCATGCTCGGAGTGAACTGGACATACGACTTCTCGAAGAACTTCCAGTTGGGCGGTACTTACATGAGGCTCACCGAACAGCCGCAGACCACCAAGGTGACCATGGGCAGTGAACCGCTGAACAACACCCTCTGGGGACTCAGCGTGAACTGGAAGCAGAACAGCCAGTGGCTCACGAACATGATTGACAAGTTGCCGCTCATCGAGGCGAGCCAGCCGTCAAGCATCAATTTCACGGGCGAGTTCGCGCAGCTCATCGCCGGCAAGGCGAAGGGAGTGCAGTCGAACGCCTCCTACCTCGACGACTTTGAGGAGACGAAGAGGGCGTACGACTACAGTACCCCAAGCGCGTGGATGCTCAGTTCCACTCCTGCCGACATGGAGTACGGAACGCTGTCCGACTCGGTTCTGTACGGCTACAACAGGGCGCGCCTGGCATGGTACACCATTGACCCGCTGTTCACACGCCGCAGTTCGTCACTCACCCCCGCGCACATCAAGAGCGACCTCAACCAGTTGTCGAACCACTACGTGCGTGAGGTCTACGTGCGTGAGGTCTACCCGAACCGTGATGTCAACCAAGGCGAGAGCAACACCCTCTCCATCCTCAACCTCGCGTACTACCCGAATGAGCGCGGCCCGTACAACCTCGACCCCGATGTGGACAACGACGGACACCTGAACGACCCCGGCAAACGCTGGGGCGGTATGATGCGCAAGATTGACGTGAGCGACTTCGAGACATCCAACATCCAGTATGTGGAGTTCTGGTTGCTCGACCCGTTCGTCTACAGCAGTCAACGTAATGACGGCAAGCGGTACGGCGGTGACCTCGTGCTTAACCTCGGCGACATCAGTGAGGACGTGCTGAAGGACGGCAAGAAGTTCTATGAGAGCGGACTGCCCGTCAGCGACGCCTCCTCAGTCTCTTACACCACATGGGGAAAAGTGCCTAACGAGAAGAGTGTGGTCTATTCGTTCAGTACCGAGAGCGGCGCGCGCCAGAAGCAGGACGTGGGACTCAACGGACTGTCTTCAGCCGAGGAACGCACATACGGGGCTTATGCCAATTACCTTAACACCATCAAGTCGAAGGTGCGCCAGGAGGTGTACGACTCCATCTACAACGACCCTGCGGGCGACAACTACCATTACTTCCGCGGGTCGGACTACGACACCTACCACACCTCCATCCTCGACAGGTACAAGTACATAAACAACACGGATGGCAACTCCCCGACATCCAGTGGAAGCGGCGAGTCGTACAGTACTGCCTACAAGACGACTCCCGACGCGGAGGACATAAACCAGGACTACACGATGAACGAGTACGAGAACTTCTACAAGTACGTCGTCAGTCTGCGTCCTGAGGACATGGCCGTGGGCAGGAACTTCATAGTGGACGAACGTAAGGCATCCGTACATCTGAGGAACGGCAATGAGGAGACAGTGACATGGTATCAGTTCCGTATCCCTGTGGAGGAGGGTACTGCCGTGGGCAGCATAAGTGACATGAGCAGCATCCGCTTCATGCGTCTCTACCTGACAGGCTTCGAGGAACCGGTGGTCCTGAGGTTCGCGTCCTTCGACCTCGTGGGCGGCGAGTGGCGCAACTACTCCAAGGCCCTGTACACAGGCGACAAGCCCAGCACGAGCGGCACACTGGAGACGGCTGCGGTCAACATAGAGGAGAACAACGACAAGTCACCGGTCAACTACGTCCTTCCCCCGGGAGTGACCCGTGTGGTTGACCCCAACCAGCCACAGCTCACACAGGCGAACGAGCAGGCTCTCGCCATCACGGTGAAGAACCTCGCTCCGGGTGACGCCCGCGCGGTCTATAAGGACATGAACAAGGACTTGCGCAAGTACAAGCACATACAGATGTTCGTACACGCCAACGCCCTGGAGGGCGACCAGAACTTGCAGAACAACCAGATGAGCGTGTTCGTGCGCTTGGGAAGTGACTACAAGAGCAACTACTACGAATATGAGATTCCGCTGACACTCACTCCGGAGGGGCGTTACGACACCTATACCACAGCCGGTTGCGAGGCGGTATGGCCCGAGGCCAACATGCTGGACATCGACTTCGACCTGCTGACCCAGGTGAAGCACGCGCGCAACGTGGCGAGGGCGAACAACCAGGCAAGTTACACGCAGATCTATTACGAGTACGACCCAGACCGCCCGAACAACAAGGTGAGCGTGATGGGTAATCCGTCGCTCGGGGAGGTGAAGACCATGATGATTGGTGTGAGGAACAACAGTACCGCAACCAACTCGGTGGAGGTGTGGGTCAACGAACTGCGCCTGAAGGACTACAACAACGACGGCGGTTACGCTGCGCAGGGCAACCTCAATGTGCAGTTGTCGGACTTGGGCAGCGTCAACTTCACGGGGCATGTGGAGAGCACCGGCTTCGGTGGACTGGAGGAGGGAATCTCCTCACGCCGTGACGACAACCTCTACGAGTGGAGCGTCACCACCAACTTCGACCTCGGACGACTGTTCCCGGAGAAGTTGAAGTTCAGTCTTCCGGTCTATTACTCGTACTCTTGGCAGAAGGTGTCGCCCAAGTACAATCCGTTCGACACGGACATGCTGCTGAAGGACGCTCTCGACGAGTGTGGGACAAGTGCGGAACGTGACTCCCTGTCGAACCTCACGGAGTCGATAGTGAGGAACAAGAACTTCTCGTTGAGCAACTGGAAGTCCAACTACCAGAGCCGTGTGCCGATGCCGTACGACCCTGCCAACTTCTCGTTCAGCTACTCTTACAGCCAGCAGTACAAGACAGGCGAGACCACGGTGTATGAGAACGACGAGAACTGGAAGTTCAACATGGGCTACAGCTATTCGCCCAGGTACAAGGCACTGGAGCCGTTCAAGAACATCAAGGGAAAGTCGAAGTGGCTGGACCTCATCAAGGCGCAGAACCTCAGTTACCTGCCCCAGAGCATACAGTTCAATACGGACATCACACGCAGTTACTACGAGTTTCAGGAGAGGGACATCGACGCCGGCACGCAACTGCCCGTCACCTGGTCGCAGCAGTTCCTGTGGAACCGCCAGTTCTCCCTGCGCTGGGACATCTTCAAGTCGCTGAAGCTACAGTACACCTCAGCCACTCATGCCGAGATAGAGGAACCGTACACTCCAGTCAACAAAGACCTCTATCCCGACGCCTATGACGCGTGGAAGGACTCGGTGAAGACCAGTCTCGCCCATTTCGGTAGACCGCTGACCTACTCGTCCTCATTCAACGGTTCGTACACGGTGCCGCTGAGCAAGATACCGGTACTCGACTGGATGACCCTCGACGGCAGCTACGCCAGCACGTACGGGTGGAACCGCGGAACGGAGATGGAGGACGGCACGTCGCTTGGACATACCGCCAACACGTCGCGCACGGTGAACATCAACGGCAAGGTAAACTTAGAGACGCTCTACAAGAAGTCCAAGTTCCTGAACGAGGTCAACCAGCGGTTCTCGTCGAACAAGAAGAAGACCACGACAAACAAGAAGACAACCAAGACGGCCTCCAAGACCACCAAGGATGCGGACGGAAAGGACAAAACAACTGACAGTAAGGACAAGGCCGCGGACGGAAAGGACAGTAAGGACACTAAGAACAGTGGCAACTCGGCTGCCCAAAGCAAGAACAAGAAGAAGAGTTTCACTAAGGAATATACACTCAACGACTCCACCTATACCGAGGTGAAGCACGGACAGAAGACGAAGCGTATCATCGTGAAGGCGACCACCAAAGAGGGCAGGTCGTATGAGTTGAAGTACAAGAAGGTGGACGAGAACACCATAAGGGTGAAGAATCTCGACACCGCCCAGGTGAAGATAACGGTGACCCCCAAAGACCCGTTGGACGACAAGAGTTGGTACAGGACGCTGCAGTCGGTGACGCGAGTGCTGATGATGGTGCGCAATGCAAGTTTCACTTACCGCAACACCTACACCATGACGCTTCCCGGTTTCAAGACCGAGATTGGTGACGCGTTCGGACAGAAGTCGGTGGACGGTATCCTGTCCCCGGGACTCGACTTCGCTTTCGGTGCCGTGGGCAACGGATATGTGGACAAGGCGCTGCGCAACGGATGGCTCATCCAGGGCGACTCCAATATAACCACGCCTGTGACCACCAACGCTACGGAGGACTTGCAGGTGAGGGTTACGCTCGAGCCGTTGCGTGACCTGAAGATAGACCTCAACGCAAGCCGTACGGTCAACCGTTCGAGGAGCATCCAGTTCATGTACGACGGAATGCCGACTACCCAGAGCGGTAGTTTCAACATGACGGTGATAACTGCCAAGACGGCCTTCTCGGGTTCGGGCAACATAAACAACAACTACAGTTCCAAACCGTTCAACGACTTCCTCGCCAATATCCCGATAATGCGGGAGAGGGTACAGAAACGGTATGAGAATGTGGTGTATCCCGTAGGCACAGGCAGTGGCTACGAAGGCAAGGTCTACGACCCGGCCAACGGTGAGGTCAACCAGTACTCCGCCGATGTGCTGGTGCCGGCGTTCCTCGCCGCCTATACCGGAGGCAACGCTTCGAGCGGCAGTCTGGACATCTTCCCGACCGTGCTGAAGATGATGCCCAACTGGAAGTTCACATACAGTGGACTGTCGAAGTTGGCTTGGTTCTCGCAGCGGTTCAAGAGCTTCAACGTCAACCATGCCTACAAGAGTGTCTATGCTGTAGGGGCGTACAACTCGTACGCCAACTACATGGGTTACATGGACAACCTCGGCTTCATCCTCGACGTGACATCGGGCAACCCCATCCCGAGCAGCATGTACAATATCAGCACCGTGTCCATAACGGAGTCGTTCTCTCCGCTCATCGGTGTGGACATGACGTTCAACAGTGGGATGACAGCAAAACTGGAATACAAGAAGACACGGTCGCTCAACCTGAGTCTCACTTCCGTGGCTCTGACCGAGAACTACTCGAACGACATAGTAATCGGGTTGGGCTATAAGCTGAAGGACCTGAACCTCTTCGGCGCGAAGCGGATTCAGTCGGGACAAGCCAAGAACAAGAAAAAGAACTCGAAGGACGACAGTAACTCCAAGACCGCCAATACGAGGGTGGGTGGGGTGAGCCACGACCTGAACCTGCGTGTGGACTTCTCTTACCGTATGCAGAACGCCTTGAACCGTAACATACAGACCACGGTGACCACGGCTACCAACGGCAGTACCGCCTATAAGCTCGCCGTCTCCGCCGACTACACGTTCAGCCGGCTGCTGACACTCAGCGGCTACCTCGACTGGCAGAAGAACGTGCCGCTCGTCACTACCAGCTCGTACCCTACGACCACGGCTGACTTCGGTATAAGTTGCAAATTCTCTCTTACAAGATAGTCATGACAGGCAGGAACACGATACGGACATTGATAGAGGCAAAGGACTGGGCGGGACTGGACAACCTGTTCGCGCGCCAGTCGAACGCGGATTTCAGAAGGACGGAGGCCCTGGTCAGGGACTCCGTGATGCCCCATCTGTCGAACGGCGATTTCTGGGAGACTTACATGCACCTGTTGATGTACAGGCGGCAGTCGTTCCTCGCCTGCGTCTGTTCCATCAGTGGACTTGCCGGGACAGGCGAACTCGACTTCGACTGTCCCCAGGCAGTGGAACTCGCGCGGTGGTTGTACCGGACCTCTCCGGAGTCGGTGGCTAAGGTGGTGAGGATGGCAGTGCCGTCGCTTGTTTCCGGCAGTCAGATACTCGCCCTCTTCCGCCTTTTTGGCTCCATGGACGAGAAAAGCAGGGTGGCGGTGCTGGTGAAGGAGACATCTCCCCATGCTTATTACGCCCTCTTTGAGACCCTGAGGCAAGTGCCGGACGACCGACAGCTTCAGCGTGCCGCTTGTCTTGCGGTGATGAGGAAAAGCGATGACCTGTCGTTCAATATGGCAAGTATCTTGAAGAGTTACTTCGGACTGGACGACATCAGAAGCTCGTTCTCCCTGCGGATAGAACCCTACGAGCTGAGTTCCATAGACAAGTCGTACGATAATTTTCTGAGGGTCTTGACAGGGAAGCGGCCGCAGGTGTGACCTTATATATTATATAGGAGTAACAGTAATAAAGAGAAATGATAATAGGAAAAATAGAACCATGTGTCTGACATTGTATGAACTCAACACCCGGGTGAGGGCGGTAGTGGATGATTATTTCTACGATCCTGTTTGGATTCAGGCGGAACTCAGTTCGGTGTCCGAACGGGGACCCCACTGTTATCTGGAGTTTGTGCAGAAGTCCGAACGTGGGAACACCTTCATCGCCAAGGCGAGAGGACAGGTGTGGGGCAACAACTGGACGCTGTTGCGCCGCCATTTCGAGCAGACCACGGGGCAACCGCTGAGTGCGGGTATGCAGGTGATGGTGCAGGTGAAGGTAACGTTCCATGAACAGTACGGTTTCTCACTCAATGTAATCGACATCAACCCCACCTATACTCTGGGCGACATCGCCCGTAGGCGACAGGAGATAATGCGCCGTCTGGAGGAGGAGGGGGTGGTCAACCTCAATAAGGAACTGGAACTGCCGCGGCTGGTGCGCCGTGTGGCGGTCATCTCGTCTGAGGGGGCGGCGGGCTGGGGCGACTTCCTTAACCAACTGCGTGGCAACGCCTACGGACTGTCGTATGACGTGAGACTCTTTCCTGCCGTGATGCAGGGAGATCGTGTGGAGCAGACGGTCATTGACGCGCTGGACAGTATCGCCGCGGAACTGGACCGGTGGGATGTGGTGGTGATTGTGCGTGGCGGCGGCGCCACGTCGGACCTCACAGGCTTCGACAACCTGCGGTTGGCGGAGAACGTGGCGAACTTCCCTCTCCCAGTCATCACGGGGATAGGACACGAGAGGGACGATACGGTGATAGACATGATAAGTCATACCAGGGTGAAGACCCCGACCGCCGCCGCTGAGTTCATCATCAGACTGGGGGTGGAGCAACTGGCACTGATAGAGTCGTTGAGGCAGTCGCTCTCGGACGGGGTACTCAGTCGTCTGCATAAGGAGCAGTTGCGGTTGGAGAACATTGTCGGCAACTTGCCTACTCTGGTGCGCCTGTTCAGTGCCAATCAGCATCACATGATAACGGACACGGGCGTTCGTCTGCGCAACTCGGTACAGACACTGTTGGAGGGGAAGCGCCACCAGTTGAAACTGTATGCCTCCCAGGTGGACGGCGCGGACCCGGTGCGCCTGTTGAAGTTGGGCTTCAGCATCGCGCGGTTCAAGGGCAAGGCGGTACGTGACGCGTCGGCGCTGGCTGAGGGAGACGAACTCGAAATCACATTGGAGAAGGGAACGGTTAAATCGGTTGTAAAATAAGGAGATAAAGGATTTATGGATGGCGAAATGAAGTACGAAGAGGCAATGTCGAAGTTGGAGACGATTGTCAGGGAAATCGGTTCGGGCGACATCAGTGTGGACGAACTGGCGGATAAGTTGAAGGAAGCCAAGTCGCTGTTGGCGTTCTGCGGGAAAAGGTTGAAACAGACGGAGGAGGAAGTGGACAAGATGCTGGAAAAATGATGTTGTCCGGACAGTCGCTGTGCCTCTGCGTGTTTGCAAAGCAAGGATAACACTTGTGTCGCTCCAGTGCGGTTCCAGTGTTGTCCAATGCTAATTTATAATAAAAAGGTGTGGGTAAATTTTGTCGGGTCAAATAAAGTTGTTACCTTTGTCTCGATTAGTGATAAATCATCGCGAGTCAGATTGTTAATTTTGAAACGGACACGATGGAGAAAACCCTTGTAATACTCAAGCCGAGTGCGGTGCAGCGGGCACTGGTAGGTGAGGTGACAGCGAGATTCGAACGCAAAGGTCTCAGACTCTGCGGAATGAAAATGATGCAGTTGACAGACGGGATACTTGACGAACACTATGCGCATTTGGCTTCGAAGCCGTTCTTCCAGCGCATCAAGGACTCGATGATGGCTGCGCCTGTCGTGTGCTGTTGCTATGAGGGGGTTGACGCTGTGGAGACGGTACGCACCATGACGGGCAGTACCAACGGACGCAAGGCGGCTCCCGGAACCATACGCGGTGACTATGGCATGAGTTTCCAGGAGAACATCATCCATACATCCGACTCTCCCGAAAATGCGGTGACGGAACTTGCCAGATTCTTCAAGCCTGAGGAAATCTTCGACTACAAGCCGGCGGCGTTCCAGTTCCTCTACGCTAACGACGAATATTGACAGAACCTATACAACTACATACTATGCTGGGATTTTTGAAAACAATAACATTGGTTGCCTTGACGATGACATCGTCCTACGCCTCTGCCCAAGACATGTTGGCGAACAGAGCGCCGTCAGACCGTAAACTGACAGACCTGAAGGCAATCAAGATAAACAATACTTCCGCTTTTGTGGATCTTCACAACCCGGCCGGCAGCATCTACTCCACATGGGACAACAAGTCGGCGCTGGTAGCCCCGGGTGTGTTGCCTCCGAACTACAAGGTGGATTTGCGTGAGTTCGCCATGCCTACCCCAAGCCGGAAAATCACGTCGCGTTACGGCGCCAGATGGGGCGGTCAGCACAGGGGAATAGACATCAAGGTCTATACAGGTGACACAATCTATGCCGCGTTCGACGGTAAGGTGAGGATAACGAAGTACAATGCAGGTGGATGGGGCTATTACGTTGTGATACGTCATCCGAACGGACTGGAGACCCTCTACGGCCACTTGAGCAAGCAACTGGTGAAGGAAGACCAGATTGTGCGTGCCGGACAGCCGATAGGCTTGGGCGGAAGCACCGGCAGGTCGTCCGGTTCCCACCTCCATTTCGAGACCCGTCTGTTGGGTAAGGCCATCGACCCTGCGAAGATGTTCGACTTCGAGTCACAGGATGTCACTGGCGACTACTACGTGGTGAACACAGGAAGGGTACAGAACTCCAAGCACACTGTTGTCGCAAGCTCGCTTACAGAGGAATGTGACGATGACCAGGACGAGGGATTCTCGTTGGTCTCTCCGGAGATGAGGCAGACAAACGCGGCGCGCGACAGTCAGTCGTCCACGTCCTCCAGTCATTCATCCTCGGGTACGGAGACGGTGAAGGGCGAGGCTACATACATCGTGAAGGACGGTGACAACCTCTACCGGATAGCCGTAAACCACGGTTTGACCCTGAGTCAGTTGTGTAAGTTGAACGGTCTGAAGCCCGACAGCCACATCTCGCGGGGACAGGTGCTGAGGTGCCGTTAGTTGACAGTCATGTGTGGCATAATGCCATGACGATACATATTTTGATGCCCAAGCCCTTCGGTTTGGGCATTATTATTTTGCCGTAACAATAAAATGTCTTACCTTTGCCTTTAAATCGATGGATTATGGATACTCCAGTGCAATTTGAAGAAGAGATGGCGAAATGCCGTGGCGTGTTCTCGAAGAAACTGATCGACTACGGCGCTTCATGGCGTATATTGCGTCCTTCGTCGGTTACTGACCAGATACTGATAAAGGCAAAGCGCATACGTAGCCTTGAGGTCAAGGGAGTGTCGCTGGTGGGCGAGGGGATATATCCCGAGTTCCAGGCGATAGTCAACTACGGAATTGTCGGTCTGATTCAACTGGAGAAGGGCTATGCGGACAGGGTGGACATGACTGCCGAGGAGGCGATGGCGTATTACGACAAGTGCGCTAAGGAGGCCTTGGATCTGATGCTCAGGAAAAACCATGACTACGATGAGGCATGGCGTTCCATGAGGGTCAGTTCATACACGGACCTTATTCTCCAGAAACTGAACAGGACGAAGGAGATTGAGGGGCATGACGGTAAGACACTGGTGTCGGAAGGCATCGACGCCAACTATCTGGACATGATCAATTACTCTGTCTTCGGACTGATAAAACTGGACTTCGGTGACTGACCGCTGTGGCTGGATGAGGGTGATGAACAGGGTCATGGTAAACGTGTGCCGTTTCCTGTTGGCTGCCACGTTCCTCTTCTCGGGGTTTGTCAAGTCCAACGACCCGATCGGTACTGTACTGAAGATAAAGGACTATCTGGCGGCATGGTCGTTCCCGTCAGTGCCGGAACTGTTTCTGGTGATGGCGGCGATAGCCCTCGCGTTCTTTGAATTCACTCTTGGACTCTACCTGTTCTTCGGCATGAGACGCAAGTGGGTGTCACGCCTGGCGCTGGTGTTCATGGCGTTCATGACAGCCCTCACCGTCTATATCTACGCGGCCGACCCTGTGAGCGACTGTGGTTGCTTCGGTGACGCGGTGGCGCTTACCAACGGACAGACGCTGTTGAAGAATATAGTGCTGCTGGGTGCGGCTGTTGCAGTCGCGCTGTGGTATGACCGTCAGGTGCAGATAATCAGTAGGCGGTTTTATTGGATTCTGTCCACGGTATTGAGCATGGGTGTCATCGTGTATGCGTTGTACTGCATCTACGCCCTGCCTGTAATCGATTTCCGTCCATACAAGGTCGGGACGGACTTGAGGTCGATGACGGAGATGTCCGGTGGGCAGCGGCCTGAATTCGTGAACACCGTTGTTTACGAGAAGGACGGACGGACCATTGAAGTGGGACTGGATGAGGACGACCCCGACTCGTCGTGGACGTATGTCGAGACCAGACGGAAGCAGGTGGGCGGCACGGACGAAGGTTCGGCGTCGGGTTTCTTCATCATGGATGACGAGACCGACATAACGGACGACATAATGCGGACCGACGGCTACCTGTTCCTGCTTGTCGCTCCGGACATGAGGACGGCGGACGAGAGTGTCATGGACAGGATAAACGACCTCTACGACTACTCGCAGCAGGAGGACATGGAGTTCTACTGTCTGACCGCGTCCGATAAACCGGCGCAGGACAGGTGGGTGGACTACACAGGGGCTGAATACATAATATACACGTCGGATGCGGATGTGCTGCAGACCATGATACGGTCCAACCCCGGACTGATAATGCTGCGTGACGGCATAATCGTGAGGAAATGGAGCAGTTGGAACTTCCCGTCCACAGTTGAGGTGGAAAAACTTATAAAAGACAGATAACTCAGTATTAATATTTAAAGGATAAAGACAATGAGAAAGAAAATTGTGGCAGGTAACTGGAAAATGAACAAGAACCTGCAGGAAGGCGTTGCTTTGGCAACAGAACTGAATGACATTCTTAAAGCGGAGAAACCTAATTGCGACGTGGTGGTTTGCACTCCTTTCATTCACCTCGCGACTGTCTCAAACGTGATTGACCACAGTGTAATCGGTCTTGGCGCAGAGAACTGTGCGGACAAGGTTTCAGGCGCTTATACCGGTGAGGTGAGCGCGGAGATGGTGAAGTCTACAGGTGCTGAATACGTGATACTCGGTCACTCAGAGCGTCGCGAGTACTACCATGAGACTGCTGAGATTCTCAAGGAGAAGGTTGACCTCGCTCTTGCCAACGGACTGAAGATCATCTTCTGTATCGGTGAGAGTCTGGCACAGCGTGAGGCAAACGAGCAGAATGCGGTGGTCAAGGCTGAACTGGAAGGCAGTGTGTTCCACCTGTCAGCAGAGGACTTCTCCAAGATTGTCATAGCTTACGAGCCAATCTGGGCTATCGGCACAGGCAAGACAGCCACTTCAGACCAGGCAGAGGAAATCCACGCCTACATCCGCAGCATCGTGGCAGAGAAGTACGGCAAGGAAGTGGCTGAGAACACATCCATCCTTTACGGTGGCTCTTGCAAGGCATCCAACGCTCCTGAACTCTTCGCTAAGGAAGACATCGACGGTGGACTCATTGGAGGCGCGTCTCTCAAGGCCGCTGACTTCAAGGGTATCATTGACGCGTGGAAATAAGAGAGACACTGTTGTTTCAGTATAATACATTTCCAATGAAAGTATTGTCACTCGCAGTTTTGACCTTCGTGGCGGCCTCCGCCGCCACGAAGGCTCAAACTGATTTCATTGACCGGCTGGAGGCTCATGTCGAAGGGCAGGGTGACATTAGGGTCGATCAGGACCCGAGGTTGACCGACATCGCCAATGGTGTCGTGATTGTACCCAGCTCGTTGGCCACCACCTCCAAGGTGAACGCCATAACCACGGAGTCGAAGGTCAGGCAGGACAATGAAGACATCGTGAGGAGCAAGGAGTCGGGGATGCACCAGAAGGTGCGCGGCTACCGTGTGCAGGTCTACTTCGGCGGCAACCAGAGGGCGGACCAGGTGAAAGCCCAGAAGATGGGCGACAAGGTGACTGCCATGTTCCCGGAACTGCGCGCGTACACTACGTTCGAGTCGCTCCACTGGAGATGCCGTATCGGCGATTTCGTCAATCGTGAGGATGCCTCCGCATACATGCACAAGATAAAGGCGAAGGGAATAGACGGCGCTATGGTGGTCAGAAGTGAGGTATACGTGCCGAAGAGTGAGGTGAGATGAAGGGTGTACCTGTAATTTGAAGTGTAACGATGTTCAATATTTCATACGAAGACAAGCAACCTCAGATAGAGGAACTGAAGAAGGTTGTGGAGACGACCCTGGAGGTGGTGGGCGAGGATGTCCGCCGCGAGGGACTGCTGAAGACCCCGGAGAGGGTCGCCAAATGTATTCTCCAACTGACTGAAGGCTATCGTCAAGACCCGATTGCCGTGCTTAACTCCGCCAAGTTCAAGGAGGACTTCTCGAACGTGGTGACGGTTAAGGACATCGAGTTCTATTCATTATGTGAACACCACATGCTGCCGTTCTTCGGTCGTGTGCATGTGGCTTATATTCCAGACGGCACGATTGTGGGACTGAGCAAGATTCCCCGGGTGGTGGATATCCTGTCGCACCGGTTGCAGGTGCAGGAGCGGTTCACCAGAGAGTTGTGCCAGTGTATCCAGGACGCCCTCAGTCCACGGGGCGTGATGGTTGTAGTGGAGGCCCAGCACATGTGCATGCAGATGCGTGGCGTGGAGAAGCAGGGTTCTGTCACAGTCACCTCCGATTTCAAAGGTGAGTTCGAGGACGTGGACAAGCGCAAGGAGTTCTACGCAAGTATACACCAACGGTAAGCACTGTCCATGCCATTAATCTCTCCGTCTACAGTCGAGCGCATAAGGAATGCGGCGAATATAGTTGACATCGTTTCCAAGTACGTGTCGCTCCGCCGCGCGGGGTCTAGTTACAGGGGACTCTGTCCTTTCCATGATGATTCCACTCCGTCGTTCTACGTGTCTCCCTCGCGCGGCATATGCAAGTGCTTTGCCTGTGGGGAAGGCGGTGACGTGGTGCAGTTCGTCATGAAGATAGAGCAGCTCAACTACCATGAGGCACTGAAGTTTCTCGCCGGCATGTACGGCATCGTGGTTGAGGAGCGTGAGATGACCGACGAGGAGAAGAAGACACAGAGTGAGCGTGAGAGTATGTTCGCCGTCAACCAGTGGGCCGGAGGTTATTTCCATGACACCTTGATCAACACAGATGAAGGCAAGTCCATCGGACTTGCTTATTTTCGTAGCAGGGGATTCCGTGACGACATTATAGAGAAGTTCTGTCTGGGTTTTGCCCCGACCGCCTACGACGCGATGGCAAGGACGGCGTTGAAGGAGGGTTATAAGGAGGAGTATCTGGTGAAGACCGGACTCATCGTAAAGAAAGAGAACGGGACGTACTACGACAAGTACCATGGCAGGGTCATCTTCCCTTGGTTCAGTATCCCCGGCAAGATTGTGGGTTTCGGGGGCAGGGTCCTCGACTCGCGCACCAAGGGTGTGGTGCAGAAGTACATCAACTCCCCAGAATCGGAGATATACCATAAGGCGAAGGAACTGTACGGACTGTATCAGGCGAAGAAGGCGATAGCCAAGGAGGACAATGTGTTCATGGTGGAGGGCTACACCGACGTTATTTCCATGCACCAGTGCGGGATTGAGAACGTGGTGGCAAACTCGGGTACGGCCTTGAGTATGGACCAGGTCAACCTGCTCCGTCGTTTCACCAACAACATCACACTCCTTTATGACGGTGACGCAGCGGGTCAGAAGGCGGCTCTGAGGGGAACGGACATGCTGCTCTCCCGGGGCATGCGCATCAAGATTCTGTTGCTGCCCGACGATGACGACCCCGACTCGTTCGCCCGCAAGCACAATGCGACGGAGTTCAGGGAGTATGTGGCGACCCATCAGGTGGACTTCATCTCGTTCAAGACCAACCTGCTGATGGCGGAGGCTAAGAACGACCCCGACAAGATGTCGGACTTGATACGCAGTATCGTGGAGTCGATTGCGGTCATACCAGAGGAAATCGAGCGGTCGGTGTATGTCCACCGTTGCAGCGAGATGTTGAAGGTTGACGAGATGATGTTGTTGCGCCAGATAAGGCGGAGGAGGGAGTATAATGCGGAACAGCGCAAGGTGGAGAAGGAACGTGAGGAACAGCGTAGGCAGTTTCAGGAAGGTGGTTCTACTGACGCTCCTGCGGACGCAGAGGTGAAGGCTGACGAACCGTCGCGTCCTGAACCGGAGATGCCCGCGTTGCTTACCGAATCAGTGCAGACGGAAGGGCAACGGCGGTTTCAACAGATGGAGGAGGTCATCATGAGGACTGTGGTGTGCCATGGCGGTCAGGAGATTGCGTTCGGTGACAGTGACGGGAAGGAGCAGTCGATGACGGTAATCGACTATATCGCGAGGGATCTGGAGATGGACAAGCTGACGTTCCGTACTCCGTTGTACGCGAGGATGTTCGACGCGGTGGTTCATGCCGACCGTCAACAGGATTTCAGTCCCAGTCAGTTCTTCCTCAACAGCTCGGACGAGGAGTTCAGTAAGGAGGCGTTCCGTCTGATGAGCGACCGTTATATGTTCTCGTCCAAGGATGAGGACAAGGAGAAGACCGTCGTTCCTGCGGATGTCAGCAGGATGCTTGTGGAGTACAAGAACGTGATTGTCACCAGTGCCATCAATGACATCGTGAGACAATTGGCTGACCCAGCCGTCGCCAATGACAGTGAGAGACTGATGGGTCTGCTTCAGGAGCAGATGAGACTGACAAATGTCAAGAAACAGCTTGCGAAGATTTTGGGACAGCGTGTGGTCTCGTGATGACTGCCATATCGTCCAGTTTTTGTGTCCTTTGACTGTTCAAAGGGTTTTCCCTAACCTGAAATAGACTTTTCCCTATCCGTATGAATCGGAAAAGAGCTACCTTTGCCATGTGAACGTAATAAGAACTATAAAATAAGGATGGCTTATGAAGAAGATAACTACTCTGTTGATTGCCTTGACCGCCCTGTTGTGCGTGTCATGTGATGAGGACCCTGAGATTGCATATAACCTCGAAGGTGAATGGGAGGGCGACATGGGTATGTACTATGTGTATGAGGGGTCGGACAGGTACGGCACGTATACTAAGGAGTATGACGCGCAGTACACCAACATACGGTTCTTCCGCCAGACGGCTACCAGCGGCTATGGCGACCAGGTGGATTTCTACAGGAACGGTCCTTATGCGTGGCGCAGTTTCTATTTCCGTTGGTGTGTGAGGAACGGTAACATCTACCTCGATTATGACTATGCGGACGAACTTGACTGTGTGATATATGATTACTACATCGACTACTACCATCTGGGAGGACGCATAGGCAACACGCGTATCGTACTCGACAAGCTCAACGACTTCAAGTGGAGCGACTACAACAACTACAACAACGGGTATGGCTACGGCTATTACGATTACAGTTATGCCAAGACACGTGCCGCAGAGACTGAGGCGGACAGTGTGCCGAATGGTAAGGTGGTGAGGGGCGGAAGCCGCT
>CAVBFD010000012.1:0-51892 GCA_963594655.1 Candidatus Methanomethylophilaceae archaeon | reverse complement strand
CCGAAATATTTGGTTAGGTCGTGTGTGGCTATCCACGGAAAATCACCCCTGAGCCGAAAAAAAAGCTGCATTGCTCCCTTTGTCTATTCTCCCGGTTATAGAAAAGTGTTATAGCGGGTATCGGGTCAATCTAATGCCAACGCTTTTGTACGTTCGGTAATCGCCATACCTTTGCACCCCGAAAAATTTAATCGGACTATTATGGAAAATTGTACGGAAGTGAGCTGCTCGGAGTTGCAGCATAAACTGGACCTGCTGCTCAGGACAGGGAGTATGCTTATGGAGAGCGCGGCTGACACCTCGCGTGTCATGAGGAACATGAAGCGAACCGCGGATTATCTGGGACTTGACGAAAAGTACCTGCACCTGTATATCAACTACAATGTGTTGATGGTGAACTATAGCGACGAGGAACACTCGTTCACCAAGTTCCAGCGTTGTGAGAGGCACGGCATCAATCTCTCTGTCATCTCGCAGGTCAGTAAGCTGACATGGAGGGCCATTCGTGAGGACTATTCTTTGGAGACATACGAGCGGGATCTTGTAGCCATCAAACGTATGAATAGGAGTTTCACTCCCTGGCAGGTGGCTATTGGCGGCGGTTTTGCGTGCGGCGGATTTTGTATCCAGTTCGGTTGCGACTGGCCTGCTTTCTTCTATTGCGCGTTGGCAGCCATACTGGGTTTCCGTCTCCGTCTGTATCTGCCGGTACGCGGGTGGAACAGCTACATGGCCATAGGTGTGGCGGCGTTTGTGTCCACCCTCCTCGCATGGCTTACGTCCTATATCTCTCTTGACCCGGCTATTGCCAGTGTGCTTCCTTCCTTTATGTTGTCATCCACCCCATGGCATCCCCTGATGGCTTGCGCGCTGTTTATCGTTCCCGGTGTTCCGTTGATAAACTTTGTCAACGACATGATCGACGGCTACGTGGAAGTGGGTATGATCCGGGCAGTCAACACCTTGATGATAGTCCTGGCAATGGCTTTCGGTATAGCGTTTGCCATACGGGTGTGCGGAGTGGACAATTTCATTACCGACCTGACGATGACTCCTCATCATGCCTACTGGGAGTACACCATAGCCGCAGCCATCTCGGCGATGGGCTTCTCCACTATATTCAATATCCCGAGGCGGTTGCTTCCGGTTGTGGCTATAGGTGGAGTCATAGCTGTGTGTACACGTAACTTTGTGAATCTGGGAGAGAGCAACGGCAATGTGGGACTCGATCTGGGACTGACCATCGGTTCGTTGGCAGGTTCTGTCCTTATAAGCGTCATAGCCACGAGAGCGCAGCACTGGTTCCACACTCCCCATCAGTGCATCGCCATCCCCAGTGTCATACCGATGGTGCCAGGGGTACTCATGTACCGCGCCCTCTTTGCCTTCATTGACATGCATGGCGTGGTGGGGGAGGTGACTGTGGGGATGAACAACACCATCAAGGCATCGCTCGCCATCCTCTGCATCGCGTTGGGTGTGGCTATACCCAATATCTTTGTGAGGCGTATGATGGAGCCAAAACGTAAGTTGAAGCTGTTCGAGATGCTGGTGGAGAGAAAACGCAAAAGGGGCGAATTTCTGGATTTGCATGTGGTGGCAGTAAAATGATTGTGTGTTTTTCCGTATCTTTGCGGCGTGCTTGCGGATGTGTGGCATGGACACCGCGTGAAGGGAGACGACATGCGGACGTTACATATATAATAAGGAAGCGATGGAATTAAGACAACTCAAATATTTTCTGAAGGTGGCTGAGACTCTCAACTTCTCTGAGGCGGCGCGAAGACTGTTCATCACGCAGAGTACGCTCTCCCAACAGGTGAGTCATCTGGAGCAGGAGATAGGTCTGCCGCTGTTTGACAGGAACTCCCACGAGGTGTACCTCACCGAGGCCGGCAGGGAACTCCTCTCGTATGCCCAGGCTGTAGTGGCGGACACGGAGGCATGTATCGGGCATATGAACGACCTCAAGAAAGTACTCACCGGCGAACTGAACATCGGGGTCACTTTCTCCTTCAGCAACATAATGTCGGAAACGCTGCAGACGTTCCTGCACACCTATCCGGGAGTGAAACTCAACATACAGTACAGGACCATGCAGGAGTTGATGGAATGTCTGAAACGGCGGGAACTGGACCTGGTGTTGGCGTTCAAGCCGATAAAGGCGGATATGGCGGTGGACAGCCGTTCTCTTTTCAGCAACCGCTTGGCTGCGATTGTGAACAGGTCGCACCCTCTCGCCGGTATGTCAAGTGTGAGACTGTCCGACTTGGAACGCTTTGACCTTGTGCTTCCCACCAGGGGACTGCAGGCCCGCAATGCTTTCGACCGTCTTGTGGAAGATAGGAATTACCGTTTTAAACTCAGGGTGGAGGTGAACAATGTGAATATAATACTGGACTTGCTCCGTAGGTCCAATTATGTCACCGTACTTTCCGAGAGTACTGTCATTCATGAAGACGGACTGTGCGCCGTGCCAATTGACATGCCCGGCAACGAGATGGACGGATGTATCCATCTGCTCAAGAATTCCTACATGAAGAGTTCCGCTCAGGAGTTTATCCGTATGCTCAGTCAGTCCACATCCATCTTGGCGAATTTCACGTTGAAGGACATCTTGAAATAGGTGGATGCCTTTGAATGATTGTTGAGGCGCAATTTGCGAATTTCGTTGAGAAAAACCGACTGTTCGTTGAATAAAGTTGTGTGTGCCGTGAAGTTGTAATAACTTTGCGGCATATTTAATGTGGGCGTAGTCCCGCACCGTAAATGTAAATGTTATGAAGAAAGAACTTTTGTTTATCATCGGGACGTGCATGTCGGGACCGGTGGCTCATGCCGACTCCTATCCGTACCTCACGTTCCAGAAGTCGGACGGCACGACAGTCTCCATGGAGTCGGCCTCTCTGGTCATGACGTTCTCTGACGGAAAACTAATCGCAAGTAACGGAACGGACAGTCAGGAACTGACGGTGGCTGATTTGTCGAAGATGTATTTCTCCGAGACCGGCGCCACTGGCATCCAAGACGTGGAAGTCGCTGACGCTGACGGTGAGGTGGAGGTGTTCTCGCTGCAAGGTGTCAGTTACGGTAAGTTCAGCACTGTGCAGTCGTTCCTGAACACGGCGGAACCGGGTGTGTATATAGTGAAAGTCAATGGTAAGTCACAAAAAATCATGGTAAGATGAAACGGTTTTTTATATCTCTGATGACGGTCGGCATTGCCTCTGTAGGCTTGGAGGCGCAGACCTTGAATGTGGTCACCGGCAACACCACCTACGCTTTCTCCGCAGTGCAGACTGGGGACATGACATATCAGGACGGGGAGACTCTTACCGTGCAGGGCAGGACGTTCAGTGTGGCTGACATCACCAAGATGTACGTGAGTGACGATGAGGTGACGGACAACACGGTGACCGTGAGCTACAGTGGCACTACGGCTACCGTGACCGTAGCCGGCAACATAGCCCGGTACGTGTCCCCGACAATCACCAATGCCCATGTGAGTATAGTGCAGAGCGATGACGTGAGTGACGATACCTGTGGCGAAATCACATATACGATCAGTGGCACGTCAGCGGACGGAGAGTTCACGATGGAGGGGACCTACAAGGCTTCGCTGGAACTCAATGGTTTGACTCTGACAAACCCTTCGGGCGCGCCTCTCAACATACAGGACGGAAAGCGTATTGAACTCAGTGTCAAGAAAAGTACGGAGAACACCCTGACAGACGGGTCTGACGGTGACTGGAAGGGATGCGTAGTATGCAAGGGACATCTGGAACTGAAGGGCAAGGGTACACTCAACGTGTATGGAAATACCGCACACGGCATTTTCGCCAAGGAGTATGTGACGATGAAGAACTGCACGGTCAATGTCCTCTCTGCGGTGAAGGACGGGGTCAACTGCAACCAGTACTTCCTTATGGAGAGCGGCACACTCAACATATCAGGCGTTTCGGACGACGGAGTGCAGGTATCATATAAGGACGACACTGACCGTGACGAGGAAGATACAGGAGCGTTGACGGTTACAGGCGGCACTCTCAATATAGCGGTCACCAGTGCATGCGCCAAGGGACTGAAGGCGGAGGGCGACCTGACAATATCTGACGGTTCAGTCACAATCACCACCACAGGCGGTGGCGCATGGGACTCTGACGATGCGGAGACCAAGGCTTCAAGTTGTATCGCTGCCGACGGCAACATCGTGATAGGCGGTGGCACACTTTCTCTCTCCAGTACTGGCAGCGGCGGCAAGGGCATCAACGGAGACGGCACATTGACTGTCAATGGCGGTGACATCACGGTAAGTACCACCGGTGGAATGTACGCTTATGTGAACGGAAAGGAGTACACCAACTATACAGGCAGTACGGACAATCTGAAGAGTGCCCAGAAGTCAACCCCCAAGGGCATAAGGATAGAGGGTAACGTGGTGATTAACGGCGGAACTATAAATGTGTCCACCACCGGCAACGGAGCTGAGGGTATCGAGAGCAAGGCGGAACTGACCGTCAACGACGGTACGATTGTAGTCAACGCCTACGATGACGCCATCAATTCAGGCAGCCACATGTATATCAATGGTGGTAATGTCACGGTAGTCGCTTCGGACAACGACGGTCTGGACTCCAACGGCAACATGTACATCAACGGCGGCTATATCATGGCGTTCGGCACCTCATCCCCTGAGTGCGGCATAGACGCCAACGAGGAAGGCGGTTACTCTGTATACTTCACGGGCGGAACCCTGTTGGCTGTCGGCGGCGGCAATTCAGTGCCAAGCTCATCAGAGTCCACCCAGCCGTATGTCAGTGGAACGGTGTCGGTGACAGCCGACACTGAGGTGACACTGAAGAGCGGCAGTACTGTACTGGCTACCTTCACTGTCCCAAGCGCTTACTCTTCGTCAGGCAACGGAGGCTTCGGGACAAGGGCAGGGGGAGGTCCTGGCGGAAACAATGGTCCCGGCGGTAACGGGGGAGGCGGCAACGTCCCCGGCGGCAACTCCGGCAGCGGTTCCGTACTCATCTCATGCGAAGGCCTCACGTCAGGCAGCAGCTACACCATGACGAGCGGATCTTCATCAACTACGGTTACCGCCGTGTTGACTGGCAACTCCGGAGGCGGTCGCCAATGGTAATCTTGAAACAACGTAATTTTCATGAGGTTATATTTGTATTTTGGTGACAACTTGGCGCGACTTCGTTTCGCGCCAAGTTGCTTTTCACAATAAACAGTCAACTTTAACGTTATATACTACAGTGAGACTATTCACTCTATCCGGCAAGCTGATTCGGGTCCGGCAGTTACTTAGGTTGAAATACGTGGTTCTTATGATAAGGGGACAGAAGAAATCAGAGTTGGTTCTGTACTTGGTATTGTGGCTTGTGTTGTTCGCGGCCCCAGTACTGAGCATGTATGTCGGTGACTTCTTCACCTCTTCCTCTGATTCGGATTTCACCGACCCACAGGCGATTTACATGGAGGAGTGGGACGGTGTGTGGAACGCATGGCGTCTGTTGTCGGTGTTCTGTATCACTTTCCTCCTGCATAACTTCCTTATAGCTCCGCTTCTTGTCTACAACAACCACAAGTGGCGGTACGGTGTGGCGGTCTGTGTCCTTATAGCTGTCTTCGCCTGTTGTCAGACATATGTGAGGGGGCAACACCCTGATCCTCCCAAGGATGAGTTGGCGGAACGTCCGGATCCTCCTCAAAGACCCGATGACATGCGTATGCCGCCTCCTGGTTTTCCGGTGGAGATGGACACTTCAGACAGACCTCCCAAACCGAAGGAACACACCCGTGAGCCGTCTCATGTTCTCGGGGGACAGGATTCCGTAGCTTTCATCATCATGATTCTCCTGTTGGGACTCAATGTCGCAGCCAAGTATTTCTTCAAGTCCCTCGACGACCGTAAGCGCATGAAGGAGCTGGAGAGGGAGAACCTGAGCCGGCAGTTGGATTATCTGAAGTACCAGATCAATCCCCATTTCTTCATGAACACGCTCAACAACATACATGCCCTCATTGATATAGATCCCGAACAGGCGAGTTACACGATAGAGACCCTCTCCAAGTTGATGCGTTATGTGCTTTACGAAGGCAACAAACCTCTGGTTCCGCTCCAGAAGGAACTGGACTTCATCAGCCATTATGTGGAACTGATGCGCATACGGTATACGGACAGGGTGCGAATCTCGGTGTCGCTGCCCCGGCAAGCGCAGGCGGCAGACAGCGGAGAGGAGGCTGTGGGTGTTCCCAAGACCAATCTGATGGATGTGCAAGTGCCGTCACTCCTTTTCGCCACCTTTCTGGAAAACGCCTTTAAGCATGGCGTGAGCTATAAGCGGACTTCGTTCATAGAGGTGTGTATCATGACAGACGATACGTCGCGTGAGGTTGAGTTCCTCTGCCACAACAGCAAGAAACCCGAGTCGGAGGACAAGCATGGAGGTGTCGGTCTGCGTAATGCCGTAGAGCGGTTGCGACTGATATACGGTCGTGACGGCTATACCTTGAAGATAGATGAGACGGAAGAGTCTTACCGTGTGCTGATAAGATTGCCGTTCAAACCGGTCTGACTTGTTCCCTAACCCTTTAAACTTCTCAAAACAATGATACGAGTATTGGCGATAGATGATGAGCCTTTGGCCCTAAAGCAACTGGAGACTTATTTGAGGAAAGTTCCTTTCTTCGACTTGGTAGGCACGTGTCAGAGTGCCTTGGACGCGATGACGGTGCTGGACACCCGGGATGTGGACGCGCTGTTCATCGACATCAACATGCCTGACCTCAACGGACTGGACTTCGTGCGTTCCCTGAAGCATCCGCCTATGGTGGTCTTCACCACAGCCTACCAGGAGTATGCCGTCGAGGGATATAAGGTGGATGCCGTCGATTATCTCCTGAAACCGTTCGGTATGGGTGATGTCATCCGTGCCGCCGACAAGGTGAGGCGTCAGTATGAACTGATTCATCCCGCAGAGTTGCAGCCAACCGACGAGGATGACTCCATCTTCGTTAAAAGTGGCTACAAGGTAGTCCGTGTCCTTGTCCGCGACATCCTTTATGTGGAGGGCATGTCGGAGTATCTCCGTATCCATCTTGTGCCGAATACAGGGTCTTATACCTTTGAGTCACACGCCAACAAGGGGAACGCCAAACCGCTGGTGGCTCTGTTGAGCATGAAGATGATGGAAAGCCGGCTGCCTGAGGACACTTTCATGCGTGTCCACAAGTCATACATCCTCAACCTCCGGCATATCGCAGAGATTAACCGCACGCAGGTGGTGCTGGATAACGGTGAGGAAATTCCCATCGGTGACAGTTTCCGTGAGAAACTGAACCAGTACGTCAACCGGAAGTTCTTAGGGAAGTAGCCGTGGCGGTTACGGCTAAAACTCCCACTTGCCTGTCTCCAGGGTGATTTGCTTTGTCGTTCCGTCTGCCTGTGGCTGATAGAATGTGGCGGTGGTGTTGAAGGGGATGACGAACGAGTAGCGGATTTCGCCTTTCTTGTCACGCCTCCATTCGGACGATATGGTTCCGTACGGAGTCTCGACACTTCCCCTTGCCCAGTCTATCCGTTTCTGTCCCTCGGGCAACTGGCTCCCGTCCCTCATGTCGGGTTGAGGCGCGAGGATGAAGTGGTGGAATCCGGGGTCTTCATAGTCAGCTCCTATCCCCAGCATGTCGCGGTATATCCATTCAGCAATCACTCCATAAGCGTAGTGGTTGAATGAGTTCATGTTCCACTCGTGTTTGTTGAACCCTTCTCCCGCCTTGAACGAGTCCCAGCGTTCCCATACGGTGGTGGCCCCGTTGTCCACCTCATACAGCCAACTCGGGTTGTCGCTTTGCAGCAGCAGGTTGTAGGCAAGGTCGGTCATGCCGTATTCTGACAGTGTGGGGCAGAGGTAGGCCGTTCCGATGAAGCCTGTGGACAGGCGGTTGCCGTTCTCCTCAATCTTCGCCCGCAGTTCTTTCACCGCGTTCTCGTACTGTATGCCGGGTTCCAGCATGTTGAAGTGTAAGGCGAGAACATAGGCGGTCTGTGTCTTGTGGATGAGGTGTCCGCCCATGACGTACCTCTGCCGGAATTCCTCACGAACGGCACTGGCGAGCGCGTTGTACTCGTCCGGCTCTGTCTCCTTGCCCAGGGCGATACTTATCCTTGCCATGAGGTCCGCCACATACGCATAGTAGCATACGCTCACGTAACGGGCGTCGATATTGTCGTACGCCAACCAGTCGCCGTATGCCGTGCCGGCCCCGTTGTAGGAGTAATTGTCATCGATATTCGACTGCAACCATGTCATGTAGTGCCGCATCGCCTCATAGTTCTCGTCGAGGATTTCCGTGTCGTTGTACATGAGGTATACCGTCCACGGCACGATTACCATAGCGTCAGCCCATCCGGCGTTGCCGTAGCCGCCGTAGCGTCCGAGCGGAGCCACGTCGGGCAGTGCGCCGTCCTCGCGCTGGCAACTCCTCAGGTCACGCATCCACTTATGGTAGAAGGCGCGCATGTCGGAGTTGTAGCAAGCCGTACGGCAGAATATCTGTGTGTCACCGCTCCATCCCAACCGCTCGTCGCGTTGAGGACAGTCGGTAGGCACACTGAGGAAGTTGTCGCGCGCGCTCCACCGTATGTTCCTGTAGAGTTGGTTGACCCTCTCGTCGCTGCACTCGAAGGTGGCGTACTCGCTGATGTCAGATCCTACGGACAGTCCTTTGAGGTTGATGACTGTCACGTCTTCGGTGGCTGTCATCGACACGTATCTGAATCCGTAGAACGTGTGTGTCGGATGGTAGGTCTCTCCCTTCTTGTCGCCCGACATGATATAGCGCAGTGTGGTCTTTGCCGTACGCATGTTGTACGTGTACACACTGCCGGCGGGACCGTCGTTGATGTGTTCCTTCGATCCGTTGTCGTTGAGCATCTCTCCGAACCGGCACGTGATTTCCGTTCCGGCCTCACCCTGTACCGTCAGCTCAGGCCAACCGGTTATGTTCTGTCCAAGGTCGAAGATGGCGGTCTCTCCCTTGTGCAGCACAAAGCCTTTCTTGCCGTCGAGGGTGGGGGTGGACTTCACCGCAATCTCTCCGTATGTGGTGCCAGTCTGCCTTGTGCCTTCCCATACGGTCACTTTCTTTGTGGTCTGGTTGTACTCGTGACGTATCACCACCTTCGGGCCGTGGAATCCGGTGACCTCACCGCTGTAGGACGTGTAGGACGCGGGTTGCCAGCCTTGGGACCGGTCACCCACCGTAGTCCAGCTGTAGTCCCTGCGTCCGTCGTAGGTCTCTCCGTTATAAATGTCCCCGTAGAGTACCGGCCCGCAGTTGTTCACTTGCCACGTGCCATCGGTGACGAACGTGGCTTCCGTGCTGTCGCTGTACATCACATATATCTTCGCCATGAACGCGAGGTCGGGGTTGTGGTATATGTTGGCGGTTATCTCACCGCTCCACCATCCGTTGGTCAGTTGCGCCCCAATCATGTTCTTGCCCTTGACCAACCGGTCGGTAACGTCGAACGTGGCGTACGGCACTTCCTTGCGGTAGTCAACACAGCCGGGCAGCAGCTCGTCGTACACCGTGTTGCCTTCCGCGTCCTCCCGTCCTATGCGATTCCCGTTGAGGTACAGGTTGAAGTTGCCGAGGGCAGTGGCGAACACGCGCGCTTTCAGTATCTTCTTCTTGTCGATGTCAAACTCCTTGCGCAGGACGGTCGCCCCCTCCTGTCTGTCCCACCTCAGATGGTCGCCCTTCAACCATCTGGCGCCGCTCCATCCTATGTCACTGAGACCGGTGACAAAGGTGGCCGGCTTGGATATGCATTGCCTACCCTTGTTGTCGAGTACGGTGACCGTCCAGTAGTACCGTGTGCCGTCCCCTTTCAGTGCTGGAGCCGTGACCCATGAGTCGGAACTCATCTGCGACTTGGAGTTCCATACCCTCTGCGTGCATCTGGCATTGGTGTATATCTGTACCTTGAACGATGTCTGCTTCACGTCCTTGAGGTTTCCGTCGGCGACTGTCCATGACAATATGGGTTGTTCTTTAGCGAGTCCTAAGGGGTTGACCACTCCGTCTACTCTAAGGTTGGTCACTGTCAGTCCTGCCGCCCATGCCACCGACTGGCAGACGGTCATTGCGATGATGAAGACGATTCTGTTCATGTGTTCAAGAGTTTTGTTGTCCTTTATTTATGACTGCGTTTCCGCATGTTGGTTTAGAAAGCGGTGGTCTCCGTCTCTCTTATATGACTGTACACGGACATCACATCCTGTGTGTCCACGATTCCGTCACCGTTCACGTCCTCCACACGGTTGCTTCCTCCGTCCGTCGGTTTTTTCATGCGGTTGTATATCTGGTCCGCGTCCTGTACGTCAACACGTCCGTCGGCGTTCACATCCATGCTCAGTTGCCGCGCGATACTGGCTATCGCAGCTTCTGAAAGCTCACAGTTGTATATGCGCAGGTCGTCTATGTTGCCCTTGAATAGAGGGTCGGACGCGAACTGACTCCTACCGATATAGTTCAGTGCCGGACGGATGTGGGACGGACGGATGGTGATGTCTGCGGTTTCCGCCACCTTTTCCCCGTCAACGTATATCCTGACATACTGCTTGCCGATTGTGACCGCCACATGATGCCATGTGGTACCCAGTTTCTTGGTGTCCAGATACTGCTCGTCATCGCCGTTCTTCATGCAGAACCGCATGGTGGAATTGCCTGTCTCCGGCGTGAGGAACATGTACTGGTCCGTGCCGTTGCCGAAATCGAAGATGCGCTGCCATGAACCGGAGGACGAACCGCGCCAGTAAACCCACACCGTGACGGTCATCTCGTCGTTGTCCGCCACTTCGTAAGGCAGTTGCGCGAACGAAGACCCGTCGAGACTGAGGCTGCCGCTGCCCGATGTCACGAATGCACCCAGTGTGGAGTGTTTCTCTGTTCCGTAGACCTGTGCGTCGAACCTGTTCTCGCTGTTGTCTGTCATGTCGGAGTCGAACTCCCAGTGTGCGATGAGTCCCTTTCCCCCGTCGGTCTGTGTCTCCACGGAGTCGCTACATCCCGATATGTTGTCGCTGTAGTCTATGGCCTTTATCTTGTAACGGTAGGGCCTGTCCTGCCTGCAGTTGTTGTCGGTGAATGTAGTGGCCTTGACCTTTCTCGCTATGGTGTTCCACTCCCCGTCCTCATCTGTGCGGAGTACCATGTAGCCCACAAGGTCGGCCTCTGTGTTGGCGGTCCAGTTGAGTGTGATTGAGGCGGAGTTGGCGTATGCGGTCAATCCTGTGGGCTTGGCCGGGGCGACGGTCTCGCAAGCCGCGTCTGTGGGGATGATCTTCCACTGCTGCAGCTCGCGCTTGGAACTGGACAGGGCGAGGGTTGACTGTACCACGTTCGCCCCGTTGGCAAATGACTCTGCCGTGAGATAAAGGTTGCTATACCTGCTTATGATATAATAGTAACCGTCACCCGCGTATTTAAGGAACCACTGCTCGTTGTCACCTCCACTGCCGTCAAACAGGTGGATCGCACCCCCACTGCTGAGTGACCAGTTCCATACATCTATCGGGAGGGGATTGGCGGCGTTGCGGATGGTGAAGTAACTGAAGTCACCGCCCACACGCTTGTCCACCGGCTCCACTCTCCAGTCGTCGTAGGTGTTGGCGGTCTTTGTCTTTATACATACGTTGGTGCCGCTCGTGGGACTGGTGCTTGCGACACTCAACACCTTTTTGGCCTTGCGGTTCATCAACTGGTAGGTGCCGTTCACGGTGTCTGGCTGCACGTCCTCTCCCGAGGTGATGTCAACCAACAGCTCGGCGTTCGTCTGGCCAGTCTGGTAACCGCTTCCGCCGGGGATGTCGTATGTCCAGTGGCGGGTAGGTCCGTAACCCCCGAAGTACACGTCCTTGCCCTTGCTTACGAAGGTGAAGGACGAGTTGCCGGCTTGTCGCTCGGACGACCCGAGGTAGGCGTGTACCTCTCCTGTGTTGTCGTTGCGGTACACCGCCCCGCTGGTCCAGTGGGCGCGGTCTTCCCCATAGCCGATTCTCACTCCCTCCTGACTGTCCTGGCAGAACTGTCCGCGCGCCTTGGAGTCGAAGCCCCACCAGATGCCGTTCTGCATACCGTAGTTCACGCCCACTATCGCCTCGCCCACGTTGTGCAGCTCGTCGTTGGTGGCGATGCGCCCGTCTGCGCGGACTTTAGTGAAGAAGTCCGCATAATTGTCGAACGAACCTGCCAACTGATGGGTGTTCCCCTCGTCGAGGTATGTGCGGAGGTCTTCGTACCAGTCCCATGCGCGGTCACAGTTGAGGGTGTTGCCCCCACAGAGACGTATGCCGTTGAAGAAGGAGTCCTCGCGGATAAGTCTGCATATCTCCAGGAAGTCCTCCTTCCACCAATACCGGTTTTCATCGTAGTCGGGTTCGTTGTATGGCGATATGGATATGATTTCCATTCCGTTGTCCTGGCAGTACCGCACACTTGCCTTGATCAACTTGTACCATTCCCCGGGTTTCCTCAGATAGTGGTCCATGCCGGTAGTCCCGTCTGTCAGTGTGTCGAGGGCGGCGGCGTTGTCGCAGTTGATGTTGGCTTGTGTCACTCCAGTCAGTTTGAGATGCGTGATGCGTGACATCAGCGCGGTCTTCTGTGCCGTGGTCAGTTCATAACTGCCGTCCGTGTTGGTCTTCACCGGGTATGTAGGCTGGAACGACAGACGGCCGGTACTGAAATAAGACTTGCCTATGTGGTTCACGCCCCGTCTTACGTTAGCCTCACTGTCCCATGCGGTGTCCATGCCCCAGTTCACCCTGAAGGCCTCCCCTTCGGAGTTGGCGTCAAAGACGATGGTGCAGTCGCTCTCCTTGAATGTTTTGAGGTAGTCCGCACCTGTCTGTGCGTTTATGTCGGTCGCGGCGACCAGTGTCAGTGTCGCCGCAATCGTGGTAATCTTGTTTTTAGTAAGCATGAGTTTTCGGTTCTGTGTTATTGTGCCGCAAATTTATGAAGTTAATTCCGCTTCGGCAAGTTTTCTGTCGTTTATTACGCCAAAATCCATTTGGTTATCCATCGGAACAGACGGTATTTGAGAGTGTAGCGCTTGTCGGCAAGTGGAAAGAGTCCATGTGTCCGTAGCCTTACCGCCCTCTCTCTTGTAGCCCGTATGCTGCCTGTCAGTCTGAAGGAGTTGTACAGATAGTCCATGCACAGTTGGTCCACCCTTCGGCGGAGAGCCTCCTTGCAGTCCGTTCCCGTCTCTTCCGCCACTTTGTGC
Organism: Candidatus Methanomethylophilaceae archaeon; assembly: GCA_963594655.1. Lineage (GTDB taxonomy): Bacteria > Bacteroidota > Bacteroidia > Bacteroidales > Bacteroidaceae > Colivivens. The sequence goes on along the minus strand of CAVBFD010000012.1, from coordinate 38,580 downwards.
AGCCGCATGATGACACCCTCGAAATCATCAAGTCTCCTGATTGTCCACTGTCCGTCGTTCCTGTGGATTATCGACCCTTTGCGCTTGCGGTAGCGGTATGCCTTGATGTCTGTCGCCAGTACCGCTTTGGCGCGCAACAAAAGCAGGGGGGTGAACTCCTCGTCCTCATGCAGGATTCCCGGTGTGAACTCAAGTCCGTCCAGTATCTCTCTCTTGAAGATATAGCCCCAGGCGGAGGCGTGCATGTTGTTGGTGTTCATGTAGTCCGCCCCAGTCATGGTTTCTGTATGGTATCGTCCTGCTGTAGTCTCCGCTTGTCCTGTCTTGAACAGCAGGATGTCTGGTTGCCGTGTCTCCAGTAGGGCGGTGCAGGTGTCGCAACCGGTCTTGATGAGTGTGTCGTCTCCGTCCACGAACTGTATGTACTTGCCCCGCGCCAGCCGGATGCCGGTGTTCCTCGCTCCGCTCAGTCCCCGGTTTTCCTGCCACACGCAAGTCACCTCAGCCGCCTCGTCTTTCAGGATGTCTTCGGCCCTGGTCCCGCTCCCGTCGTCCACTATGATGATTTCCCTTCCTGAGGCGGGTGGGGTGAGTGCGAGGATACTTCTGACGCACTCCCTCAACATGTCGGCGGGCAGGTTGTAATAGGCGATGACATAGCTTATCAGCACTTGCCCTTTATCAGTCGGTAGAGTTTGCATAACAGTTCAATTCCCAATATGTTCAGTAGCGCAATCTTAATCCTGCCCTGTAGCGTGTCCGCGGTGCGGAACGGCAACTTCCGTGACGGCAATGCCGGTCTGTCGCCGCACAGGCGGCATACGTCAATCTGTACGTTCAGTACCTGCAAGTACCATTCCGCCGCGTCCTTGCCGGTAAGTGGCAGTCCGAGTATTCGCGAAGCTTCCATCTCCGCTTCGAGCAACTGCCGCAGACGGTCGCCCGGCGGATTGGTGGAGATACCCTTCTCGTTCCAACAGTAGCAATACATCCCCTCAGGGCATGTCATCACTATGGGATTGCCGCGCAGCAGTAGAGGCAATGTCCATGCGTCCTCGAAAAACATGCCTTTCGGAAAACGCACACCGGAGAACAGGTGGCGGCGGAAGAACTTGTTGCATGCGTAGGTATGGCCGTACGCCTTGCAGTCTATCCAGTAACTCCTCGCGTCGCCGTATGTCTGCGTGCCGAACTGCAAACTGTACTCCGTCTTGTGTCCTTTATGTACGGTGATGGGGTACTCGATGATTTCCGCCCCGATGTTGGCGCGCGCCGATCCGATGACTTTCCCGAATGTGTCTTCGTCCACATAGTCGTCACTGTCGATGAACGTCACGTACTCGCCCCGCGCCACGTCCAGTCCACGGTTGCGCGCGTCGCTCAGTCCTCCGTTCTCCTTGTGTATGACCGTAATCCTCATGTCTTCCATGGCATACCTGTCACAGATGTCCCCGCTTTTGTCCGTAGACCCGTCGTCCACCAGTATCGCCTCCCAGTCGTCAAACGTCTGGTTGACCACACTCTCCACGCAGCGCGGCAAAGTGTCCTCCACATTGTATACAGGGATGATAACTGATATTGTCATAGTGCAAAGTTAGAATAAAAAACAATATACATGACGGACGGAGACAAATAATTTGCGCTCACGCACGTCCATTACCTGATTATTTTGTACCTTTGTGTCGAAAACAGTAAACATAAACATGATGACAGCTAAAGAAATACGAGAATCGTTCAAGAAGTTCTTCGAGAGCAAGGAACATCTCATCGTGCCTTCAGCCCCGATGGTGGTGAAGGATGACCCGACACTTATGTTCACAAATGCCGGGATGAACCAGTTCAAGGACATCATCCTTGGTAACGTGCAGCCAAAGTGCAGACGTATGGCGGACTCTCAGAAATGTCTGAGAGTGAGCGGTAAGCATAACGACCTTGAGGAGGTGGGACACGACACTTACCACCACACCATGTTCGAGATGCTCGGCAACTGGTCTTTTGGCGACTATTTCAAGAAAGAGGCTATCAGTTGGGCATGGGAGTATATCGTCGACGTACTCAAGATAGACCCGGCTGACCTGTACGCCACGGTGTTCGAGGGCGCGCCCGACGAGGGACTCAGCCGTGACGATGAGGCGGCGTCCATCTGGGAACAGTTCCTGCCCAAGGACCATATCATCAACGGCAACAAGCACGACAACTTCTGGGAGATGGGCGACACGGGACCGTGCGGGCCCTGCTCGGAGTTGCATGTGGACTCCAGGTCTGCGGAGGAGAAGGCCAAGGTGCCGGGACGTGAGTTGGTAAACAAGGACCACCCGCAGGTGATAGAGATATGGAACCTCGTGTTCATGCAGTTCAACCGCAAGGCAGACGGCAGTCTGGAACCGCTTCCGGCCAAGGTGATAGACACCGGTATGGGATTTGAGCGTCTTGTGCGCACACTGCAAGGAAAGACATCCAACTACGATACGGACGTGTTCCTGCCGATTATCAAGGTCATCGGTGACATGTCCGGCAGGAAATACGGAGAGGACGGGAAGACAGACGTGGCTATGCGTGTAGTCGCGGACCACCTGCGCGCCATCGCGTTCTCCATCGCCGACGGACAGTTGCCGAGCAACGCCAAGGCCGGTTATGTCATCCGCCGTATACTGCGCCGCGCCGTGCGCTACGGCTACACCTTCCTCGGACAGAAGGAGGCGTTCATCTATAAGTTGGTTCCCACACTTATAGCCGAGATGGGCGAGGCGTTCCCTGAGTTGGTGGCACAGAAGGAACTTATCATGAAGGTGATGAAGGAGGAGGAGGACTCGTTCCTGCGTACCCTTGCCAACGGTATCAAACTGCTGTCCGACGTGATGGCGCGTGTGAAGGACGAGGGCAAGACCGTCATCCCGGGAGCTGAGGCGTTCAAACTGTTTGACACCTACGGTTTCCCTCTTGACCTCACCGGACTGATATGTCGCGAAAACGGCATGACTGTGGATGAGGAGGGATTTGACGTGGAGATGCAGAAGCAGAAGGAACGCGCCCGCAACGCGGCTCAGGTGGAGATGGGCGACTGGACAGTTGTAGGCGAGGGCGAGAGCCGGTTCGTGGGCTACGACTTCACGGAATACTCCTGCCACATCCTTAAATACCGTCAGGTGAAACAGAAGAAGGGTGTTGTATATGAGGTCGTACTCGACCATACTCCGTTCTATGCGGAGATGGGTGGCGAGGTCGGTGACACCGGTGTGCTTGTCTGCGAGGGCGAGACCATCAATGTCGTGGACACGAAGCGTGAGAACGGCCAGTCAATACATATAGTGGACAAGCTCCCGACCGACGCGGCTGTGGAGTTCATGGCCTGTGTCGATGTGGACCGCCGTCGCGCCATAGAGGCGAACCACACATGCACGCACCTCTTGGATGAGGCGTTGCGTGAGGTGCTGGGCACTCATGTGGAGCAGAAAGGATCGTTGGTTACAGACAAGGGACTGCGTTTCGACTTCTCCCACTTTGAGAAGGTCACTCCGGAACAGATCCGTCAGGTGGAACATCTGGTCAACGAGAAGATTCGCGCGGACATACCGCTTGAGGAGTTCCGTGACACTCCTATCGAGGAAGCCAGGAAACTGGGAGCCATTGCGCTCTTCGGAGAGAAGTACGGTGACAAGGTACGTGTCGTGAAGTTCGGTTCAAGCGTGGAGTTCTGTGGTGGTTGCCATGCCGCAGCCACCGGCCGTCTCGGTATGGTGCGCATCATCTCGGAGAGTTCCATCGCCGCAGGTGTGCGTCGTATTGAGGCAATCACGGGCCAGGCTGTGGAAGAGGCTATCGACAGGATGCAGGACATTCTCGGCGACATCCGTATGCTGCTCAACAACGCGCCCGACCTGAAGGCTACCATCGAGAAGGCCATAGCCGACAACAAGGAACTGCATGCGCAGGTGGAGGAGTTCAAGGCGCAGAAGGCAAAGCAACTGAAGGACTCGCTTGTCGAGAGGGCTTCGGACGTGAACGGCATGAAGGTCGTGAGCGGTGTCCTGCCTATCGACCCACAGTATGCGAAGGACATGGCGTTCCAACTCAGGGCGCAGTTCTCAGAGAAACTGCTTGTGGCCATCGCCTGTGAGACTAACGGAAAACCGACCTTGACGGTGGCTCTGTCCGACGACCTCGTGAAGGAAGGACTGAACGCGGGTCAACTCGTGCGTGAGGCGGCAAAGCTCATGCAGGGCGGCGGTGGCGGTCAGCCTCATTTCGCGACCGCCGGCGGAAAGAACCCGGAGGGTATGGCAGCGGCAGTGGAGAAGGTGATAGATCTGGCAAAACAGTAGGATACCTATTATTAATCATATCATTCAATAAACCATTATGAAGACAGTATTCATCACAGGCGGTTCCACCGGCATCGGTGCCGCTTCAGTAAAGAAGTTCATCCAACAGGGATGGAACGTGGGGTTCATGGACATCAATGAGGATGAGGCCAATAAACGGATAAAGGAGATTGACTGTCCCGAACGGTTGGTCTTCGTGCCGGGCAACACACGTAACCGCGCGGACATCCGTCATGCGGTAGAGGAGACAGTGAAGAAGTTCGGTCAGTTGGACAGTGTGGTGGCGAATGCCGGAATCCACCGTTGCAACACCCTGCTGGACATCTCGGACGAGGAACTGGACCTTATGATCCAGACCAACATCTACGGTACTGTGAACACCTTGCGTGAGGCGGTGCCGCACATCGTCAGCGCAGGTGGAGGAACGGTGGTTATCAACGCTTCCGACCAGTGGTTCGTGGGCAAGGCACACAGCTTTGGCTATGGACTGACCAAGGGTGCGTTGGGACAAATCACCCGAAGCCTCTCCATCGACCTCGGTCCTAAAAACATACGTGTCAATGCCGTGTGCGCGGGAACCATCCACACACCGTTGGTGGACAATCTGTTCGACAAGTTCGCGAAAGAGAACAACTGCAGCATCGAGGACTACTGGCGCGAAGAAAACGCCCTGTATGCGCGTGGCACGGCAGGGCGTCCTGAGGAAGTGGCTGAGATGATTTATTTCCTTGCTTCCGACGCGTCAAGTTTCTGTACCGGCGGACATTACCTGGTGGACGGAGGTCTGGTGGCTCATTGATGGCTGTACATGCTGTCCCACCATGCGCTGTCGTCCTGCAGGTATTTGGCAAACCAGGCGAAGATGGTGTTCTGCCACTTGATTCGCTTTTGATAATCCAATATGTGATGGTCTTGGTCCTTTACCAGGACCATCGCTGTTTCCCGGCCCAACAGTTTGAGTGCAGTGTACATCTGTATGCTCTCTCCCACAGGCACGTTGTTGTCCGCGTCTCCATGCAGGAAGAGGAGGGGCGTGTGAATCTTGTCGGCGTTGTACAGCGGACTTTGGTCCACATAAAGCCGCTTGTTGGTCCATGGGTATTGGTTCGCCATACTCACCTCACTGTAGCTGTAGCCCCAGTAGCCCTCACCCCAGTAACTGGTATGGTCACTGATTCCGGCATGTGAGATTGCTGCCGCGAAGATGTCGGTCACTGTCTGGAGGTACTGTGTCATGAAACCTCCGTAGCTCGCTCCGATACATCCTATTTTCCCGGCGTTGACGAACTGGTGTTCCTTGCAGAACTGGAGTGTGCCTTCTATGATGTCTTCCGCCACACCTTCACCTGCGGTGTCCACATGCCGTGCCGACCACTTCTGTCCAAAGCCGGTGGCTCCCGAGGGGTTGATGACAAGCACCACGTAACCCAGTGACGCATAGGCGTGGTGTGGGTAGCGGCTTTCAAAGTAACGGCTCGTGGGACTGCACCCGCCGTAGTAATTCACAATCATAGGATAGGTCTTCGACTCGTCAAAGTCTGCCGGGAGGTAATACCGGGCATACACGGTGTCGCCCCGTGAGTTGCGGAAAGTCCAAGCCCCGCACTCTCCCAACCGCACGTCTTTAAGGGTCTGGCTGCTGAGGTCTTCCCTCAGTTCCTCTTTCAGGGATTTCAGGTTGACGGTGTAAAGACGGTCACTGTTGGACGCGCTGCACCCGTAGTACGCCATCAGTGGCGCGCCGCTTGCGAAGGTGGTGTGTGTGATGACCTCCTCGCTGCACTTCAGTTCCTTTATGGCAAGGGTCTTCGGGTTGATGCGGAACAGGTTCACGGAGTCACGGTCTTCTGCCGTGAAGTAGATCTGTCCGTCCGACTTGTTCCATTGCAGGGCAGTCACTGACGGATTGAACTCTTTGGTCAACGGGATGATATTGGTGTCGCTCTTGAGTAGATACAGTTGCTTGTCTATCATGCTCGGTATCTGGCCCTCGTCCACGTTCTTGCCGATACCGCCCAGACATTCGGGAGAACCCATGACGAGTATCTCAGTGGCGTCGGGTGAGAAGACAGCCGCGTCGATGAAGCCGTCACGGTCTACCAGCAGGTCGCACTCCATGGTCTGCAGGTTCAGTCTGTAGAGTGAGAACAAGGTGGTGGGCCGCGCTTCCAGACGTGACTCCGCCTTTGTGAACAAAAGATACTTACCGTCCGATGAGATGTCCTGGACGCTTATGTTGTGATGCCCGAAAGTCAGGGGTCTCATCACTCCTGTCCTTAGGTCATACATGGCGAGGTTGTTGCGTGTGCGCCATCCCGGTTGTCTGTCGTCCGGTTCGATGACCTCATACACCCCGGCGTCCTCTTTCGGTCCCTCACTTGACACATAATATATAAGGTATGTCTCTGTAGGACCGATGACGAAATGACCTGTCGGGATATTCTTCGCCATGACCGTCTGTATGCCCGTGAGTGGATTGACGGTCACCAGTTCCCTTCCCTCAATGCCGTCACGCGTGAAATAATACATGCAGGACCGTGGCATCCAGTGCAGGGTGGCGGTCTGATCGTTAAGCACTTTCCCTGTTGACAGTTCAACTACCTTATGCCTGTTTGCGGTCTTCCCTCCCTGTTTCGTGGTCTGGTAGCCTACAATCATGAACTTTCCGTCGGGTGACAGGCCGGCGTTGGTGAAGTGCTTGCCGTGAATCACGTCACTGAAATTGTAGTTGTGGATGTCTGCAGCACTGGAGACGGTCAACAGTCCGTCCTTCTCACATTCCACACGCACCTTGGCGGAGTCGGCCCTGCCGGGACATGACAAGTACTTTATGACCACCTGATGCGACGACGGTTGCAGGGTCACGTACCCTGTCATCATCTTCTTTCCGTCTACATACAGCTGATAGTGGTTTATGCCTTCCACGTGTATGGTGGCGCTGGTGAACCGTGGGGCGTTGATGTTGAACCCGATGAGGTGCAGCGCGTTGGCGGAACTGCCAGGCAGTGTTCCTGTGGGGATGTCCTTGCCGTCGTTCACCAAGTCCAAGTCCATGGCGCAGTCCAGTAGGTCGGACTCGTCGAAGGCGCGTGACTGCACGTCGGTGGTGTCTGCCATGAAGGGGCTCATGACCTCGAACGGACCGGCGTATTTGAAGGTGTTCACATCTATGGTGTCTGCCTGTGCCGTCATGGACAGCAGGAACAGACCTAAGTGGAGAGATTTCTTTATGTTCATTGTGTGTGGTTTAATTTCTTTCCTTTACTAATTCGCGAAGTTTGGAATTGAACGGCTCGTTGCCAGTCAGTTCCTCCAGTGTGAGATGCATACGGTAACGCCAGTAATGGCGCGGGTTGGCAGGTATGTTTATCCGTTCGTCCGCACTGTTCGGATAGCGTATGGTCTCGTCAACGGCGATCCAGTCCTGTAGCGTCAGGATGCAGAGTACTGACGGACAGCGCAGGTGTCTCCGTATGATTTCCTCACAAAGCCATCCGGGCGCTTCTCCCGGCGCTTCCCCCTGCATGTGCAGACTGTTGTTGTAGTATCTCTGCGCCCTCTCGCGGTCCTCCTCCCACCAGCCGCGCAGGGTAGGGGTGTCGTGTGACGAGATGGTGCAGACCGACAGGATAGGGTAGTCGGAGAGGACTCCGAACTCGTGTCCCATGGCCTTAGGCATACTCTGTATCTCCAGACTCAATATCCCCAGTTGACGCATCACCCATGGAACACATTCGGGTATCATGCCAAGGTCCTCCCCGCAGGCAATCATCTGGTTGGTGCAGGTGAGGCTCGGCAGTTTCTTCATCGCCTCCCCATACCAGAAATGGGTGTGCCGGTGGTAGAAGAAGTCCTCGTAGAGACAGTCGAACGCCTGTCTCTGTCCGTCTGTGAGCGCATGGTACGACTGCTCTCTCTTTGCTGAGATACGTATGTGGAAGCGCGTCGGGTCTTTGGGGTCTCTCAGATACATGTCCTCGACGAATGGTATCCCCCTGTCCTCAATCTCCCGCGTGGTCAACGGCAGCACCGGTGAGAAGTGTCCCAAGAGTCCGCTCCTGCACGGTGACGGAATCTCCCAGATGCGGAAGAAACCGAGGATATGGTCTATGCGGTAAGCGGAGAAGTACTCGCCCATCTTGGTCATGCGCTGCCTCCACCACAGGTAACCGTCCTTGGCCATCGCCTCCCAGTTGTATGTCGGGAAGCCCCAGTTCTGTCCGTCGTCGGAGAACGCGTCGGGTGGTGCGCCTGTCTGCTCGTCCATATTGAAATAACCGGGGTTGGACCATGTGTCCACACTGTCGTGGCTTACTCCGATGGGGATGTCGCCCTTGAGTATTATCCTTTTCTCCCTTGCGTGGTTGCCGGCCGCAAGCAACTGTACGTGCAGGTTATACTGCATGTAGCAGTAGAAGTCCATCTCGCGCTTGGCACTGTCGGGCAAGCGGTCGATGTCCTGCCCGTTGTAGCGGCTGTATCCGCCCCACCGTGAGAAGTCGGCTGTGCCGTGGAGGTCACGCAGGTATGAGAACGCGGCGTATGGCTTCAGCCAGTAGGCGTTCCTCTTGCGGAAACGCGTGAACGAGTCCGACTGCATGACGGTCTCCCCGTTCTGATCGAACATCTTGCGGATATACGTCCGTTTTAGACTGTTGACAGCCTCGTAGTCCACCGCCGGCAGGCCGTTGAGTTGCCTCCTCTTTTCCTCATACTCCGCCATGGCGGCCTGGTCGTCCAGCTCGCCCAACTGTCTGAGGTCTGTATACATCGGATGGAGGGCGAAGACGGAGATGGCGTTGTAGGGATAGGAGTCCATCCATGTGCGGGAGTTCGTGGTGTCATTGACAGGCAGTATCTGCACCGCCCTCATGCCGGTCTTCTCAGCCCAGTCAACCAACCGTCTGAGGTCTCCGAAGTCGCCCACTCCGGCACTGCCCTCACTCCTCAGTGAGAACACCGGCACCGCCACTCCAGCCACCCTCTCGGGTTCCAGCCAGTTGTCGTGCCGTTCATATTCGGTCTTGCCGTGTTCGGTGAACAGCAGGTGTGGCATGACTCCTGTCTCCACTCTCTTGCGCTGTCCGTCCTGCAGCACATGGTAGCGGTAAGCCGCCACTCCGCTTGTACTGTTGTCCAACTGTGCCGTTCCCTCCCATATTATGCCGTCGGAAGTGGCCAGTGGGATGTCCGCCGGCTCGTTCCCGTCCTGAGAGATACTGACGTGCAGTGATTCCCCCCATATCGTCCGGTATTCTATGCTGAACCGGACGGTTATGCTTTCTTCTGTATTGCTTGTGTCCATAATGAATGTGGTGTTTGTCGCAGTGGCGCCTCCCCGCATCGGGGAGGGGCCGACTGGCTGCTGTCTATATGCAAAGTTATACAATTCCCACTAATTATTCATGGAAACACAGGTAAAAAGTCGATTTAGTATGTAATCGGGTTGTCTGCTCCGTTTTTTTTCTTACCTTTGAGTGCCGAATTATGGCGTGACATCTCTGGGCGTCGGTCGGAAGACACTTGCGCCCCACTGGAACAGTCAATAAAAATATAATATATAAATGAACTACAAATGGAATTACGAACCTCCAACTCCACAACAAGAAACTGCCGCGCGGGAACTGGCGGCTAAGGTCGGTGTCAGTCCCGTTCTGTGCGGGATGCTCCTCAAGAGGGGTGTCACCACAGAGGATGAGGCGCGCCGGTTTTTCCGTCCGCAACTCCACGACCTGTATGATCCGTTCCTCATGACGGACATGGATTTGGCTGTGGAGCGTCTGAATGCCGCGATAGGCAGGAAAGAGCGCATCATGGTCTATGGCGACTATGACGTGGATGGCTGTACTGCCGTGGCTCTGGTATACAAGTTCCTGCAGCAGTACTACTCCAATATCGACTATTACATACCCGACAGGTATGACGAGGGCTACGGAGTCTCAAGGCAGGGTGTGGACTATGCCTATGAGACTGGAGTGAAACTGGTGATTATCCTCGACTGCGGCATCAAGGCGGTTGAGGAGATCGCTTATGCCAAGTCGAAGGGCATCGATTTCATCATCTGCGACCATCATGTGCCGGATGATGTGCTGCCGCCGGCCGTGGCGATACTCAATGCCAAACGGAAAGACGCGACCTATCCTTACAAAGACCTCTCGGGCTGTGGTGTGGGATTCAAACTGGTGCAGGCCTTCGCACTGAGCAACGGCATAGCGTTCAGTAAGTTGCTGCCGCTTCTCGACCTGGTGGCCGTGAGCATAGCCGCTGACATCGTGCCTATAATGGGAGAGAACCGCATACTCGCCTGTCACGGACTGAAACGGCTCAACAGCAATCCGTGTACAGGACTGAAGGCGATAATCGATATATGTGGACTGACAGGACGCACTATCTACATGTCCGACATCATCTTCAAGATAGGACCGAGAATCAACGCCTCGGGCAGGATGCAGAACGGCATGGAGTCGGTGCGACTGCTGGTGGAGAACGACTACGACAAGGCGAAGGAGATAGCGGAGCAGATTGACCAGTACAATGCGGAACGCAAGGAACTGGACAAGAAGATGACGGAGGAGGCCAGCAGGATAGTGGAGGCGATGGACAGCCGGAAGCATGGCAACGCAATAGTCATCTACAATGCCGACTGGCACAAGGGGGTAATTGGGATAGTGGCCTCACGGCTCACGGAACTGTATTACCGTCCCGCGGTGGTGCTTACCAAGTCGGGCGACGAACTGACCGGATCCGCCCGCAGTGTCGCCGGCTTCGACGTGTACAAGGCTGTGGAGAGTTGCCGCGATATCCTGTTGAACTTCGGAGGCCACCCCTATGCCGCCGGCATGTCGCTCAAGGAGGAGAACCTGGAGGAACTGAAGACCCGTTTCTGTGAGTATGTTGACCGCCACATCAATCCGGAAGACACCAAGCCCACATTGAACATCGACGCGGTAATCAATTTCAGGGAAATCACCAACAAGTTCGCGGGTGACCTCAAGAAATTCCGTCCCTTCGGTCCGGATAACCCCAAACCGAGGTTCTGCACCAGTCAGGTGTACGACTACGGGACGAGTAAGGTCGTGGGGCGCGAGCAGGAGCATATAAAGCTCGAACTGGTGGACAGCAAGTCGAGCAACGTGATGAACGGCATCGCCTTCGGACAGAGTTCGGAAGCGCGTTACATCAAGACCAAGCGGTCGTTCGACATCGTGTACACCATCGAGGAGAACACCTACAAGCACGGCGAGGTGCAGTTGCTGATTGAAGACATAAAGACTATAGAGGACACACAGACAAAGGAACAGACGGATGACTTATCTGGAGATTCTAAAGCAGAACTGGGGGTATGACTCCTTCCGTGGAATACAGGAGGAGATCATAACCAGTATAGGGGAGGGCAAGGACACCCTGGGACTCATGCCCACGGGAGGAGGCAAGTCGATTTGCTTCCAGGTGCCGACGTTGGCAATGGACGGACTGAACATTGTCGTCACCCCCCTCATATCTCTGATGAAGGATCAGGTGAGCCATCTGAAGATGAAAGGAGTCAAGGCTGAGGCGGTCTACTCCGGTATGGCCCGTGACGACATTGACAGGATACTCGACAACTGCATATACGGCGACTATAAGTTTCTCTACATCTCGCCCGAGCGTTTGGGTACGGAGGTGTTCCGGGAGAAACTGGTGCATGTCAGGAAGGTGTGCATGATAACGGTCGACGAGGCCCACTGCGTGTCGCAGTGGGGCTACGACTTCCGTCCGTCCTACATGAAGATAGCGGAGGTGAGGCACATCATCCCCTATCATGTACCGGTACTTGCGCTTACCGCCACAGCCACCCCGAGGGTGGTGGACGACATACAGGACAGACTGGAATTCAGGGAACACAACGTGTTCTCCATGAGTTTCGAGAGAAAGAACCTCGCCTATATAGTGAGGGAGACCGGTGACAAGACGGCGGAGATGCTGCATATACTGAAGTCGATACCCGAAGGCAGCGCCATCGTGTATACCCGTAGCCGTCGCCTTACCCATGAGATTGCGCAATGGTTGAACAGCGAGGGGATAACCGCCGACAACTATCATGCGGGACTGACAAACGCGGAGAAGGACCTGAGGCAGGTGAACTGGACGAAAGGGCGTAACCGCGTGATGGTGGCGACGAACGCCTTCGGTATGGGAATCGACAAGGCGGACGTGAGACTGGTGATACACTATAATGTGCCTGACTCGGTGGAGGCTTACTTCCAGGAGGCGGGACGCGCGGGACGGGACGGACTGAAAGCGTATGCCGTCCTGTTGTTCAACCAGAGGGACCCGCAGATTCTGCGTAAGAGAGTGCCTGAGACCTACCCCGAACCTGATTACATCAGGCAGACGTATGAGGATTTGTGCCATTTCCTACAGGTAGGTATGGGAGAGGGCTACGGACGCACGTTCGACTTCAGTATGAAGCTGTTCTGCCATTACTTCGGCCATTTCGCCAATACGGCGGACAATGCGTTGCGGCTACTCAACAACGCCGGGTACATCGAGTACGCAGAGGAAAACGACTTCAAGTCGCGGCTGAGGTTCATCACTCACAAGGAGGAACTCTACCGCCTCAACAACAACGAGCGGAACGTGGACGACGTAATCAGGGTGTTGCTGCGCAGCTATACAGGACTGTTCGCCGACTTCGAGTACATAGACGAGTCGTATATAGCGCAGCGTACCGGATATGACGCTGAGGCGGTGTACAACATACTGAAGGAACTTAGTAGCCGCCGCATCATCGATTATATCCCGCGGCGGAACACGCCTACCGTGAAGTTCACTCTGCCGAGGGTGGAGAAAGAGAAGGTGAGACTGTCGAAGGAGGTGTATGACGACAGGAAGGAGGACTTCGCCAAACGGATAGAGGGGGTCATCGACTACGCCTCGAACCGTAAGGTGTGCCGAAGCCGTCTGCTGTTGCGTTACTTCGGAGAGAAGGAGTCTGCGGACTGCGGCCAGTGTGACGTGTGTGTGGGACGGAGGAAGGATGAGGCTGGGATCAAGCGGACGGAACAATACGCCCGGACGGTACTCGAAATCCTTGCCGACGGGGAACTGCATGACGTGACGGAACTGGAGGCTGCCGTAGCAGACAGGGAGATACTTAGAAACACGCTTCGCATGATGCTTCAGGAGGAGCGGGTCATTGCCAGCGGAGATAAAATAAAGAGAAAGTAATATGGGATTTTTCAAGACTTTATTCACAGGAAAAGAAGAGACCGACGAGGAGAGAGAGGAACAGAAGAAGGAGAATGACTTCGACGTGTTCAAGTACGACGGGGTGAAGGCCATGCGGATAGGAAAGACCGACTATGCCATCGCCTGTTTCGATCGCGCGCTGGCCATCAAGGACGATGCCGAGACCCACCGTTTCTACGCCAACGCCCTGTTGCAGAAGAATGACCTGGACGCGGCAGTAGGGCAACTGGAGGCCGTGATGACTATGGAACCGGACAATATGGAGACTCTGCTCACCGTGTCTGAACTGTATTTCCAGACAGAGGCGTACGACAAACTGGAGGATACTTGCCGCAAGGCTATGGAACTCGACCCGTCACTGGCCCAGCCACATCTGCTTCTTGCGAAGATGCACGACGCGCGGAAGGATTATATCAACGCCATTGCGCAACTCACACAGGCGATAGCCCTCAAGGAGGATTTCGCCGAGGCCTACCTCCTGCGGGCGAAGGTGCTTTTCAGTATGCGGCAGTACAATGAGACGGAGAAGGACATTGACGTGGTTCTCGGACAAGACGACAGCAACGACGAGGTTCTTGAGATGAAGGCGGAGTGCTGTGACGCTTTGGGGAAGACTGAGGAGGCGAAGACCTATTATAATAAGGTAATCCAACTCAATCCGTACCTCACCAAGGCGTACATGCAGCTCGGCCGTCTGCTGAAGGAGGAGGGCAGGACCGAGGAGGCTGCGAAGATAGTGGAGGAGGGACTCGCTCTGGAGCCTGACGCGCTGAAGGACATCAACGGCAACTACACTAATGTGGAGACCAAGATGCAGGAGACATACGACTCCATCAATCCGTTCAAACACTGAACAGAAAAGGAAAACGATAAGTGGAATAACAAAAACATACAATAATGGACATAGTATTAAGTGGAATGCGCCCTACGGGATTCCTGCACCTGGGCAATTACTTCGGAGCCGCAAGGAGCTTCGTGAAAATGCAGGACGAGTATAACTGCTACTTCTTCATCGCCGACTGGCACTCACTCACCACGCACCCCAAACCGGAGGATATCCAGCAGAGCGCGCGTACCATACTCGCCGAGTATCTCGCCTGTGGAATAGACCCGGACAAGGCGACCATCTATATACAGAGCGATGTGCCTGAGACTCTGGAACTGTACCTCTACCTCAACATGAGCTGCTATCTCGGGGAACTGGAGCGTGTGACTACCTTCAAGGAGAAGGCGCGTCAGCAACCTGACAATGTGAACGCAGGACTCCTTACATATCCGACCCTCATGGCAGCCGATATTCTGCAGCACCGTGCAGCATGGGTGCCGGTGGGTAAGGACCAGGAACAGAACATGGAGATGGCGCGCAAGTGCGCCCGCCGCTTCAACAATATATATGGAGTGGAGTTCTTCCCCGAACCCAAGAACTTCTACTTCGGCAATCACGCCATCAAGGTGCCTGGACTCGACGGATCGGGCAAGATGGGAAAGAGCAACGGCAACTGCATCTACCTCCATGACGACGACAAGACCATCAGTAAGAAGGTGATGAAGGCGGTGACTGACAGTGGACCTACTGAACCCAACAGTGAGAAACCGGAGGTCATACAGAACCTCTTCACGTTCCTCGACATCGTGTCTACCAAGGACACGTACGACTACTTCAACGAGAAGTGGAACGACTGTTCCATCCGCTACGGTGACCTGAAGAAGCAGATTGCGGAAGACCTTATCAAGACCGTCGCGCCTATCCGTGAGCGTATCATAGAGATTTCAAGTGACAAGGACCGCCTCGAACGTATCGCCCGTCAGGGTGCGGAGAAGGCCCGTGAGAGTTCGGGCAACACCCTCCGTGAGGTTCGTAAAATCATCGGCTTCAAGGTTTATTGACCAGTGTAGACTGCCCTTCGGGGCGCACATGTGTTGGATGTACCACTTCGGTGGTACATCTGGCCTTTGTGGCTGAATTACATGGACTGACTGTGGTTATATAGGAAAATTAAGTATATATTATGCGTACAGACAATAACAAGTACCTTATAAATCCCAAATACGGGAGGTATGGGGATTTCGTGCGTTCGTTGCCCGACGAGTTCGACAAATCAGGGCGACTGGTGTACGACTCGCGCAACCAGGTGCGCCTGTTTGACGCTCCCGACGGACAGGTGCTTGTGGTCAAGCGGTTTAAGGTGCCGATGCTGCACCAGCGGATTGACTATACATTCATCCGTCCCAGTAAGGCAAAGCGCGCCTATACGTTTGCCCTGCGGCTGGTGGAACTCGGAATCAACACTCCCGAACCGATAGCCTGTGTGGAGACCCGTAGGCACGGACTGTTCCACTATGGCTATTTCGTGTCCACTTACTGTCCTGACCCTGATGTCCGTTTCCTCCGTGACGGTTATGAGGGATATGACGACCTGATTGACGCCATCGCGCGCTTCATCGCCGACATGCACGGGAAGGGCTTCGTGCATGGTGACGTGAACCTGAGCAATTTCCTTTACAGGAAGGAGAAAGGTGGCTATCATCTGACCACCATAGACATCAACCGGTCGCACTTCTACAAGCGTCCGTCTGTCAAACAGTGTCTGGGCAGTCTGGTGCGCCTCACTCATGTGCGTCCGTTGTTGCGTGAGATTGTGGTGAGGTATGCCGAACAGCGCGGATGGGACCCTGCTGCCAGTTATGACTTTGTGGAACGCAAACTGTCAAGGTTTGAACGCTTGCGGCGCCACAGGTAATAGCCGTATACTGCCATGACGGTATACACTCCGTACAGGATGCTCCGTCCGTACACACCTTTATATATATACAGACAGGTGCTTACAAGGTCCACCACGAACCACACCCACCATTGCTCCAGGTATTTGCGTGAGAGCATCCACATGCCGATGATGCTCAGGGCGGTGGTGAACGCGTCGGTGTAGGGTACTTTGGAATCGGTGCATTTAATCAGGAAGACACTTAACGACGCGTCAAGTATGATGAAGATGACGGCAAGGTACAGCCATACACGTGGCGGTGTCTTGCTGATTTCTATCTTCTTCTTTCCGTCTTTCCCCCCTCTGATCCATACCGCCAGTCCGTAGATGCCGGCGAGGAAGTAATACACTTCCATGCCGCAGTCGGCATAGATGCCCGACTGGTAAAGCACCACGATGTAAACGGCCGGCATGACGCAGCCTACAACCCACATCCATGCGGATGTGCGGAATTCCAAGAACAGGTAGACAAACCCCAGGATTGCTCCCAGGGTGTCTAACTTGTTGTTGATGATGTATTCCAACACTTGTTCCATGAGTAACTGTAATCAGTAGGTTTGGGTCATGGAATCAGAAACGGAGGGTGACACTGCCCATGGCTGTGAAACCGCACATCGGCATGTAGCCTATCTGGTAGTAGCGGTTGTCCACAGGGTGGTCTGTCCCCACGATACTTGAGTATACCCATCCGCTTGCCGCATAACGTTCGCCGAAGATGTTGCTCAGGTTAGCTCCGACAGTGATGTTCCTTATTCCCAGTTTGCGCTTCGCGAGGTCGAAGGTGTAGTTCATGTTGATATTTGAGGTTGTGTATGAAGGCAGACTGCGGTCTTTGTTCTCCGTGTTGTCAAGGTACTGGCGGCTGACGAAGTTGGTGTGCCACACAGCCTGGAATCCTCTGTAGTGGAAGTCGAGGAAACCGTTGAGGATGACACTCGGGGAGAAGGCGAGTGTGGACTTGTCATAGTGTACGATGGTGGCCGGCAAGTCGTTCCAGTCGTTGTCGTATGTCTCCACTTCCTCGTCGAGGTCGTGTATTTTGTTGCTTGACAGTGCCGCGTTGCCTTCGACGGTGAACCAACTGAGGGGACTGTACCCTGCACTGAGTTCGATACCTGTGCGGTAGGATGTCTTGATGTTGGTGGTGAGGGCCTCGCCAATGTCACTCACAGCTCCTGTCTGCACGAACTGGTTGTCGTAGTCCATATAGTAGAGGTTGGCGTTGGCATACCAGTTCTTGCCTGTGTAGCTGTAGCCCAATTCATAGTCGTTCACGCTCTCCGCCTTGGGGAAACCGCTTCCTCCGTTGTCTGTGAAGTTGTTGCGTTCAGGCTCGCGGTGGCTGCGCGCATAGGACACATAGGCGGTGTGGCCACCGACATGATATGAGAGTCCTGCCTTGGGGTTGAGGAAGTCATACTTGCTGTTGACATCAAGCACTTGGTTCTCGTACCTGCCTTCAACTGCGTAGAACTTGTCGTTGATGCCCGTGGTTACGTATTTCACGTGGCGGTACTGTATGTCGCCGAATATGTCGAGGTGTTCAGTGGCGTGCAGAGTGGCTTTCGCATAGATATTGGCGTCGGTCTTCTCAGCGTCACTGTCGTAGTACCGGTAGTCGCCGTCCGCAAGGATAGTCCTCCTCAACTGTTCGTTGCCCACGTAGGTGAGGTAACCGTAGTGGTTGCCTTCGAAGGCCTGCATGGCGAGTCCGCCTACCACGTCCCACTTGCTGTCCTTGTAGTTCATGTTCCACACCACTCCATAGGTGTCCTGTGTGAGTCCCTTCTTGCGTACGAAGTCACTCTTCTTGACTGTGTTGCCGTCAGCGTCGGTGAAGTTGGACAGACCGAACTTCTTCAACTTGCAGTTGTACTTGAACTCCTTGTAGTAGCCGTAGCCGTGGGTGTAGTGTATCGCCCCGGAAGTACTCCAGTTGTCGTTTATCTGCCAAGCGAGACTGATCATGTTGTGGTTCTGCCAGAAGTTGTCAGTCGTCCTGCTCCAGAGTGATCCGTCCGACATCTTGTACCTGCCGGTAGTCCATGTACCGTCCCAGTTTGGTTCGAAACTCTCGTAAAGGCTGTTGAAGCGTCCCATCCCGGCGTTGTACAGGTCCTTATAGGTCTTGATACCGTCGTATGCGTTCATACTGTAGTCGTCGTTGCCGGCGGTCACACCGTTCCATGCCTGTCCTGTAGACTCGAAATTGCCAATGTTCTTGTATCTCAGTATGAGGTTGCCGTCGGTGCTGATGTATGTCGCCCCACCATAGTAACTGCCCGAGCGACCGTCCGTGCCGTGGATATATCCGTCAGTCTGTGTCTCGTGGTACGATCCGTCGAACACGAAGTGGTTCCACAGCAGTCCTGTGGAGAGTGAACCTCCAATGTTGAAGGTGTTGTATGACCCGTACGAAGCCGACAGTTCGGCACTTGGAGTCATACTGGGGGCTTTGGTCGTGAGGGCTACAGTACCGCCGAAGGCTCCGTCACCGTTGGTGGACGTGCCGACACCACGCTGCAACTGCGCACTGCCAAGCAGACTTCCGTAGCTGTTCATATTAGCCCAGAACACGCACTGGTCTTCCGGTGAGTTGAGTGCCACTCCGTCGAGGGTCACGTTGATACGGCTGTCCGCCGCTCCACGTATTCTCATGTGGGAGGTTCCGGTACCGATACCGTTCTCGCCCCATGCGATGACTCCCGGAGTGCGCGCGAAGAGGAACGGCAGTTCCCTGCCTGTGACAGAAAAGCCCCGCAGGTCGGCCTTGCCGATGTTGCTCACCGCAAACGGCGCGTCTTTCTTGGCCTTCACGCCTACAACCACAATCTCATTGATTTTCTCTACACGGGATGTGTCGGTGTCCGCACTCGGCACGGCTGCCGTACATCCCAAACTACCCAGCAGCATGGCTGCTGTCAAACTTGTTTTTGTCATAAACCTGTTTTTAACTAAAGATTAAACAACGTAAAGGAGTACGGAATCTATCTAATCGTCCCTACGGCAGCATTACCTGCATCAGGTTCATGGGTATATTCTCAGCTTGCCACACAGGCGGCAGGCACCCCTTTAGTTAAAATTCGGGTGCAAAGGTAGCGATTTGTTTTGTAAGTAGTATGGACTTATGCGGATAATTTGCTTTTCAGTCGGTCCCGCAGCATGAAACAGGCGCTATTGAAAGACAAAGGGAGCGGATCCGCAGTGGAATCCGCTCCCTTTTGGAATATGGGGGTCAGAGTTATTTTACAAGGAACTTCTTGCCGCCCTTCACGTAGATGCCCTTTGACAGGTTGACAACCTTGCGGCCTGTGAGGTCGTACACTTTCGTGTCGCCTTTTGCCTCATCGATAGAAGAGATACCAGTGTCGGTATCGTTGATTGTCACGTTGAACGCATAGTACTTGTTGTTGTACTTCAGGTAGATGACGGTCTTGAATGTCTTCAACTTGTTGGCGTCATCAACGATGTATGCCTTGAACACACCATCGTCTGTGTAACCTGCATAGAACACCGCATTAGTAACATCTGTTACATTGCCATCAGCGTCGAAGGCGAAGCCGTACATGTCGTCGTAGTTCTCGTCGCTCTTTGAGGTGAGGTTTTCGCTTGCGTCCATGACAAGCCACTCGCCAGCTTCGGCCAACTCATCCACTGTGCAACCGAGTTTCCCGCACGCTGTTGCCAGACTGAGTTCATGCTCATAGATGTCATCGTCTTCGCTGCGGCCCAGCACACTGACTTCTTCAGTTCCGACCGGAGTGATGTCAACAATCTCGCTGACGTAGTTGATGGTCACATTGAGTTTTACAGCCTTACCGTTCCAAAGATTTGCGATGTAGAATGTGCCGTGGCAGACATCTCCGGCTTTGGGCAGTCCCGGAACATTGAACCAGTGGATGGTGCTTTCGTAGTACCATATTGCGAAGGCGCCAGTGCCTGTGTAGCCGGCAGCGTATGCCATACCTGTTATTGAGTCAGCTGCGGACATCCAGAAACCACCGCCTCCGTATGTGCTTGCTTCTGTTACTGAGTAGTCGGCGGTAGTTGCACCAGCCGCTGTCAGTCCGTAGAATGTTCCTGCGGTGGTGTCGATCAGACTGTCAATGTCTGACACGTCTGTAGTGCCAATCTCCCAAGAGCTTTCTGACGGTACAAGCTTGACGGTGAGGTCGCGCTCGATAATCTCACACTTGTCGAGTGTGTATTGCGGACTGTCCATGGTCAGTTTCACATCCAACAGATAGTAGTTCCCGGCGTTGATGAGGTACAGGGTTGAGTTGAACTCCTCACCTCCGTCGAACATGTTTGGTGTGTTGCCAATCTTCAAGTACCAGTTCTCTGTGTTTACAGAGTCGTTGAGCAGTTCGATGAAGATGTTGGCCGCACTTGCGCTGTAGCTGGTTACCGTGTTCTCGGCTGTCATCCAGAAGCCCGCGTTGTCTGCCGTGTATGCGTTGGTGACACTTCCGTGACTGTCGTTCGCGTAAAGAACCAGGTCTGCCGGGGTGAGTGCAGCACCTGCCTTGCCGAAGGCGCTGATGATGTCAGTCATGCTGACGGCGATACTGTCGGTGACATCCCATCCGCCCTGTGGGTTACGCGCTACGGTGAACTCTTTCCCGCCAATCTTGGTGTAGTTGGTGATTGGGTTGAGGTCCATGTCCACTGTCATGTCCACTGTGAGGACGTATGCCTTGTCTCCGTACACTACATAAATCTCTGCCTTACGGTTCTCCTTGAGAGTCCAGTGTCCGGGATACTGACCGATAACGCAGTCGAAGGCGTCCGTGTCAGTGTTGTAGGTTATCTCTGCAATATAGAACTTGTTGGCGTCAGCGCTGTAACTGCCGAGCTTCAGTTCTGTGCCTTCAGTCTCTGTAACCTCGTCCCATACGCCTGAATCGAACCAGAATCCAGGGTTGGGAGTTGAAGTGAACTTGTGTACAAGGTCTGCCTCCCATGTCTCGTTTTCACTGTCGTACTGCTTGGTGAAGAGCATTGAACTCAGGTGTTCCTTCATGTATACCGAGTCGATGCCGAGAGCTTCTGAGATACCTTTGACAGGGATGGAGTTCTCCACGTCTTGCCAACCGTCATACAGAGGCTGTGTACACTTGTAGGTATACTTGCCGACGACATTAAGGTTTGCGATGGTTGTCACGGGATCCTTGTCGATGTCTAAGTCTGGAGTGCCGATTGTTATGGTCGCGTCGAACACTACAGTCTGGTTGTTGTAGTTGATTGAGCAAACGCCCTTGACGGTTCCGCTCTCAACATTTCCTGTCTGACCGAAGGTGATGCTGATTGTGGTCTCGTCATAGTCGAGGCGGATAAAGCCGGCCGCAGTTCCCCAACCTGTGAGCATGTTGCCCTCCTGGTCGATGTAGAACGCCCCGTCATTTGCACTTCCGTGGTCGCCGCTCCATGTTCCGTCAGTGTACTTGAGCATGAAAAAGTCACTGGCATAGCTCGCTCCCTTCCATTCCTGGATGGCGGAGGAGAGCGTTTCCGCATCGGTGCCAAGCTCTTCCGCGATGGCACTCATGTCGAATGTCTCACTGGTGGTAGACCACGCGCCATAGTCGGCTTGCAAACTGAAAGTATGCGTGCCGTCGGCAGACGCTTTCATCCCTGTGAAAAAGAATGTCAGCGCCATGATTACAAACGTAAAGTTTCTTCTCATATTGATTTGGATTTAAGTGAATAAAAGTTCCAGTCTGTTATACCACTTGCGGATCGGCTGACGGATTCGTTTCAGCGTTTCCGATGGATTCATGACGCAAAGGTATAATAAAAATATTTACGGCTACAAACTTTTATGCAAAAATCTGTAGCCGTAAGGCGAATTCTGTCTGTTACATGTGGGTTTTGACTATTCCACAACAGGCAGCCATACTTTTGACTGGTGGTCTCCTGTGTGGTAGAGACGTATGGTACTGCTTTGGAAGTCCGCATCGTCGCAGGTGTAGATGTTGCAGAACTTCTGTGGGTTGCGGTCAATCAGCGGGAACAGTGTACTCTGTACCTGTATCATCAGCCGGTGGCCCGCATTGAAGGTGTGCGACATGTCGTTGAGCTTAAACTTCAGGGCGGTAGGCTGACCTGGCACGAACGCCTCGGGGTCGCTGAAGCTGTTGCGGAACTTGCCGCGCATCACTTCCCAGCGCACGAGGGTCTGCCGTCCGTTCTTGTCCACATCGATGACCTTCACCACAAAGTCCGCGTCGGTGGTGCTGACGCTTACGGTGAAGTCCACTTCCGGTGTGCCTACGACGGTCAGCGGCTTGGTCAACTCTCCTGTCTGGAACACAGCCACGTCGGGCCGCCAAGAGGCAAATCGCTGGTCGGCGTTCATGTAGTCTGCCGTGCGGCTGTCGTGGGGATCGGTACCGATGTAGGGAACAGGACGTGACGGGTCACTCACGTATTGGGTGTACTCCACAGTCTGTTTGGCTTCCTTGGGGCAGTAGGTCACGTCAGAGCAGACAGTGCCGTCGGGCTGGAGGTAGAAGGCTGTCCTTTTGCGGTTCCATGTCTTTCCGCCCGACACGAAACTGCCGGACTCGGGATCCCATCCCTCCCTGATGTCGTACCACCGGCGTGAACCGCTGTCGAAGATACGCGCGCCGTATGCCGGTTTCTCTCCCTTGTCCTCCAGATAGTAGGCGAAGAACGGATACTCTATATTGTACATGTAATAGTCCTCGCTGGCAAGGTCTCCATAGTCGATGCCGCCCAGTTCCCGCGCGTCGGGGTATCGCCAGGCTCCGTGGCTCCACGGTCCTTCCACGAGGTATACCGGTGTCTTGGGCGACTTCTCCTTGATGGCTTTGTATGTGGCGAATGCTCCGAAACAGTCCTCCGCGTCATAGAGACCGCCTATGACCATCACGGCAGGGTTGGCTTTCTTCGAGCTGGAGAGGTACTGCACGTAGTTTGTCACCGTGTGGGTGTACCACCAGTTGTCGTGGTTGGGGTGCTTGACCGCATTGTTCCACATGTCAAGGCTGTCGCCCATGATACGGGTGAAGTTCTTGACGGCTCCTATGCGCAGGTAGTCGGTGTAGACATCATGTGTCACTATGTTGGTGGGGTTGTCGCTGCGGCTGATGCGTCCTGCCCAGAAGTCGGGGGTGTTGATGTACTTGAACCAGTACTCGAAACTGAACATGTCCATCAGGCACAGTGCGCCGTTGTGGTGGTCGTCGTCACCGAGAAACCAGTCGGTCACCGGCGCCTGTGGGGTGACTGCCTTGATTGCCGGGTGGAGCGAGAGGGCGGCCATGGTGGCGTAGAATCCGGGGTAGCTGATACCGTGTACACCTATTTTATTATTAGAGTGGGTGTTGTGGATGAGCCATTCGGCTGTGTCGTAGGTGTCGCTCGCCTCGTCCACCTGACTCTTGTTCTTCTTGTTCGGGATGTAGGGGCGCAGGTCCTCAAACGTGCCTTCGCTCTTGTTCTTTCCCCTCACGTCCTGGTAGACGATGATGTAGCCGTTGCGCACATACTCGCGGTAACCGATGCCCGAGAAGTTGTTGAAACGGTCTGTGCCGTAGGGCGCGCAGCCGTAGCACTGGCGGTTCATCAGTATCGGATGCCGCTTCGAGTTGTCCTTAGGCTCGTAGATGGCGGTGAACAACTTCACTCCGTCGCGCATGGGAATCATGACCTCGCGTTTGGTGTAGTGGCTCTCGACCCACCGCTGGTCGATACTGTCGGACTCGGCACCGTAGGCTACAGTGAAGAAGCACAGTGTCATTAGTAGGATGATGTGTCTCATAATCTTGAATGTTTGGTTTGCAATTGTGGCGCAAAGATAGTGAAAACAAGTGGTATGGACACCGCTTTCGGGGGAAATGTTGAGAAAAAAGACTGATATTGTTTTGCGGCTGAGAAAAAATATGTAACTTTGCACGCTGTTTCAAAATCCCGACAGGAAATATAGCGAGAATAAAACGAAAGATATATGTCAAAAGTTTGTCAAATTACAGGTAAGAAGTCAGTGATAGGCAACAATGTCTCTCACTCACTCCGTAGAACAAAGCGCAGATTCAATGTCAATTTGTTCACTAAGAAATTCTACTATGTAGAAGAGGATTGTTGGATTGTTCTGAAGGTCAGCGCGGCTGGTCTTCGCATTATTAACCGTATCGGTCTCGACGCAGCGTTGAGAAAGGCTGTGGCCAAGGGACATTGCGAGTGGAAGGATATCCAGGTAATCGCATGATAATATAATAAGGAGATTTAGTCATGGCAAAGAAAGCTAAGGGTAACAGAGTTCAGGTGATACTTGAATGTACAGAGATGAAGGACAGTGGTCTGCCCGGAACATCACGTTATATAACAACAAAGAACCGCAAGAATACTCCAGACCGTCTGGAGCTTAAGAAGTATAACCCGATTCTTAAGAGAATGACTGTTCATAAGGAAATCAAATAAGTAACTGAAGTAATATGGCAAAGAAAGCGGTCGCAACCCTCCAGTCAAAGGACGGTCGCGCTTATACAAAAGTTATCAAGATGTGCAAGTCACCAAAGACAGGCGCATACGTGTTTGAAGAGAAAGTGCTTCTCAACGACGAGGCTAAGGCATACGCGAATAAATAATTGGCGGACAGTGATGTCCGGCTTATATGCTCATATGATAAGCGTCCTTCCGGTAAGGGCGCTTTTCCTGTTTGTATATTGGCGGTCGTGTGACATCATTATGCGGTTTTCATTTGCATGATTGGGAAAAAAGCAATAACTTTGCAGTGAAATTAAAGTGACGCTATTCATTAACCCCTAAGCGAAAGGATGTAATATGGGATTCTTCAACCTGTTTGGCAAGAAAAAGAAGGAGACGCTCGACAACGGTCTGGCCAAGACAAAGGAGAGTGTGCTTGACAAGATCGCGCGCGCCGTCGTGGGCAAGTCGAAGGTCGACGAGGAGGTACTCGACAATCTGGAGGAGGTACTCGTGACTTCTGACGTGGGAATAGACACGACCTTGAAGATAATAGACAGGATTGAGCGGAGGGTGGCAAGGGACAAGTATGTCAGCACTGCCGAACTGAACGCCATCCTGCGTGACGAGATAGCCGCGTTGCTTACGGAGAACAACGTGGGCGACACGGAAGGGTTTAAGTTGCCCTCCGTCCATAAGCCGTATGTCATACTGGTGGTGGGTGTGAACGGAGTGGGCAAGACCACGACCATAGGTAAATTGGCGTACCAGTTCAAGCAGGAGGGCAAGAAGGTCTGTCTGGGTGCGGCGGACACGTTCCGTGCGGCGGCTGTGGAGCAACTGTGCATATGGGGCGACCGTGTGGGAGTGCCTGTGGTCAAGCAACAGATGGGCAGTGACCCCGCGTCGGTGGCGTACGACACTGTAAGTTCCGCCATAGCCAACGACGCCGATGTGGTACTCATCGACACGGCGGGACGACTGCACAACAAGGTGGGACTGATGAATGAGCTGTCCAAGATACGGAACGTCATAAAGAAACAACTGCCGACAGCTCCCGATGAGGTGCTGCTCGTGCTTGACGGGTCTACGGGACAGAACGCGTTTGAGCAGGCGCGGCAGTTCACGGCGGCTACTGAGGTTACGGCGATGGCGATTACCAAACTCGACGGATCTGCCAAGGGCGGAGTGGTCATCGGCATATCCGACCAGTTCAAGATTCCTGTGAAGTACATCGGACTGGGCGAGGGCATGGAAGACCTGCAGCCGTTCAACAGGAAGGAGTTTGTGGACTCGTTGTTTGTGGGCCAAGAGAAGTGACGCCACTTCTGTGGAGATTCAGATGAGAAAGAATACGATTGACATAATAACGCTGGGCTGTTCAAAGAATCTGGTGGATTCCGAACGGTTGATGGCGCGGATCAAACCTCTTGGGTTCAACGTGACGCATGACTCGTCCAACCCCCAGGGTGAGATTGCCGTAATCAACACCTGCGGTTTCATAGGCGATGCGAAGGAGGAATCGGTCAACACCATCCTTGAGTTCTGTCAGGCGAAGGAGGAAGGCCGCCTCAACCATGTTTATGTGATGGGCTGCCTCTCCGAGCGCTATCTGAAGGAACTGGGAAAGGAGATACCGCAGGTGGACCGCTTCTTCGGCAAGTTCGACTGGGACAGGCTGGTGGACGAACTCAAGTCGTACAGTCAGCGGAAGGTGGTGGACAACACATGCCAGCATGACTATGCGCGTGTGATTACCACTCCCAAGCACTACGCTTATATAAAGATTTCGGAGGGGTGCGACAGGAAGTGCGCCTATTGCGCCATCCCCATCATAACGGGGAAGCACCGTAGCCGTACGATGGAAAGCATCCTTGGGGAGGTCGAGGCTCTTGTGGCGCAGGGCGTTAAGGAGTTTCAGATTATCGCCCAGGAGTTGACCTACTACGGTCTTGACCTGTATGGGGAACGCCGCATAGCGGAACTTATCGACCGCATGGCACATGTCAAGGGAGTGAAGTGGATAAGGCTTCATTACGCCTACCCTCACCAGTTTCCGATGGAACTGCTGGATGTGATGCGCAGGAACAGCAACGTGTGCAAGTATCTTGACATAGCCCTGCAGCATATCAGTACACCTGTGCTTGACAATATGCAGAGGCATGTAGATTCCCGGCAGACATATGAACTGATTGAGGCCATAAGGAAGACCGTTCCCGGTATTCATTTACGGACCACACTGATGGTGGGCTTCCCCGGAGAGGACGAGAAAGAGTTCGGGGAACTGAAGGAGTTCGTGAAGTGGGCGCGTTTTGAACGGATGGGCGCGTTCGCCTACTCGGAGGAGGAAGGAACTCCCGCCGCCAGGCGTTTCAAGGACAGTGTTCCCGAGGAAGTGAAGCGGAAGCGTCTGGACGAACTTATGGCCCTGCAACAGAGAATATCGGCGGAGGTACAGGCGGAGAAGGTCGGCAAGACCTTCAAGGTGGTGATTGACAGGGTTGAGGGCGACTATTATGTGGGACGCACTGAGTTCGACTCCCCTGAGGTTGACCCCGAGGTACTGATACCTGTGGAAGAGGGACTCCTGCGCAAGGGCTGTTTCTATGACATAAAGATAACGGACTCTGATGACTTCGACCTCTACGGCACCAGAGTGAAAGCTACAAAGTAAACATAAGGATATAAGATACAAGATGACGAACAATAGTTTTATCGCGGCGTTGGCGAAGAAGTCCAAACTGCCTGTAGCCACTACCGCCGACCTGTTGGAAAAGTTGGAGACGGTCATAGTGGAGACCGTGAAGGAAGGCGACACGGTGGCAATGCAGGGACTCGGCAACTTTGAACTCAAGGTGAAGGCGGAGAGGCGGATGTACAATCCCGCTATCAAGGACTATAAGATAATCCCTTCCAGCAAGACGATGGCTTTCCGTCCGAACGCGAACATAAAGGACAAACTCAACCCTGCAAAATAAGTGAACTGCGATGGCTAATAAGATAACGGTACAAATGCTCGCTGAGAAACTGGCAACGTCAGCGGGAGTGGACAAGGAGGTGGCGGAGGCGTTCCTGAAGGCCTTCCCCGAGACTTTGCTTGCGAGTGTGGCACAGGACAGGCTTGTGGAACTGGACAAGTTCGGTAAGTTCTACTTGGTGGCTGTAGCCGACAGGGGCAGTGTTGACGTGAATACCGGCGCGCATATCGTGATACCGGGGTACGACAAGTTGACGTTCTCTGTGGATGACTCGATAGTGGGACAGTTCAATGAAACGCAGGCCGCCCAGCCAAAGCCAAAGCCCAAGGCGAAGACCACTGCCGCACCTGCGGCTAAAAAACCGAAGACGGTAGCGGCGGAGGAGAAGACGGAACCCGCTCCAGTGGAAAAGACTCCAGAACCTGCTGTTGAACCGGTACAGGTGCCGGAGAAACCAGTGGAACAGAAACCAGTGGAGGAGAAACCAGAACAGAAAGAACCAGAACAGAAAGAACCTGTAACGGTGCAGCCCGTGGAAGTCCGTCCCATAGCTCCCAAAATTCCCATAACTCCCATAACCCCCGACTCCACCGACTCCACCGACTCCACCGAAGGCACCGTAGCCAAGTTCTTCAGAAACCTTCCTTGGTGGGGGTATGTCACTCTGGTGGCGGCCGTGTTCCTGATAGCCCTGTTCATTATCTTGGGCGCAAGCGGTGACGGGAACCCGGATGGACCGACAGTCCCGGAGGTCCAAGAACAGGTGGAGGAGAAGTCCGGCCCTGAGAAAAAAGCGGATAAGCCGGTGGAGAAGCATAAGGTACATGTGCTGAAGTACGGTGAGTCACTGACCACCATATCGGTGCAGTACTACGGCACACCCGACTCTATGGCGGCTATATGGCGACTGAACAAGTTTACTGACCCGAACAACATCCCGCTGGGGACAGCCATCAAACTGCCTTGACGGTATCGCGGTAAAGCAGGTATAAGGGAACAATAAAACGTCAATAAGGTTGTTTTATTGTTCCCTTAGTCTTTTCATAGGATTAAAGACTATTAAAAGGCGTTGATTTTGACATAAAATACATTAACCGACCCGGAACTTGTCACCGGAATGTAGTATTTTTGCTTTTGAATGAATAACTAAAAAGATAAGAACGTTTATGGCAGATGTTGTAGATATTCGTGAACTAAATGAGAGAATAGAAAGACAAAGTTCTTTCGTCACAAACCTCGTGACAGGAATGGACAGGGTGATTGTGGGGCAGAAGCACCTGGTGGAATCCCTTTTGATTGGATTGCTTTCCGATGGACATGTGTTGCTGGAGGGTGTTCCGGGTTTGGCGAAGACCAAGGCGATACGCACGCTCGCGTCGCTGATCGACGCCCAGTTCAGTAGGATTCAGTTCACCCCCGACCTTCTTCCCGCCGATGTCATAGGTACAATGATATACAGCCAGAAGGACGGACAGTTCATCTCGAAGAAAGGACCTGTGTTCGCCAACTTCGTCCTTGCGGACGAGATCAACCGCGCCCCGGCCAAAGTGCAGAGCGCGTTGCTTGAGGCGATGCAGGAGCGTCAGGTCACAATCAGTACCAGCACATTTGAACTGCCGAGGCCGTTCCTGGTGCTGGCGACACAGAACCCGATAGAGCAGGAAGGCACTTATCCGCTTCCTGAGGCGCAGGTGGACCGTTTCATGTTGAAGGTGGTCATCGACTATCCGCAACTGGAGGAGGAGAAGAAGATTATCCGCCAGAACATCAGTGGCGCTGAGGTGAAGGTCACCCCAATCATGGGGACGGCCGACATTGAGGAGGCCCGCAAGGTGGTGCGTGATGTCTATCTGGACGAGAAGATAGAACAGTACATAGCGGATATAGTGTTCGCCACAAGATACCCGGAGAAATACAACCTGAAGGATCTGAAGGGACTGATTGCTTTCGGTGGGTCTCCCCGCGCGTCAATCAACCTCGCCCTGGCTTCACGCGCGTTCGCGTTTGTCAAACACCGCGGTTATGTGATTCCGGAGGATGTGCGCGCCATAGCGCACGACGTGCTGCGCCACCGTATAGGTCTGACTTATGAGGCGGAGGCAAGCAATGTCACTTCCGAGGAGATTGTGAGCAAGATTCTCAACAAGGTGGAGGTGCCTTGATTCAGTAACGCAGTAAACGATAGGTGAGATGGAGACTTCAGAACTGCTTCGCCAAGTAAGAAAGATTGAAATCAAGACCCGTGGACTCTCCAACAACATCTTTGCCGGAGAGTACCACTCGGCGTTCAAGGGCAGGGGAATGGCTTTCTCTGAGGTTCGTGAATATCAGTACGGCGACGACATCCGTGACATCGACTGGAACGTGACCGCCCGCTTTGGCAGACCGTTCGTCAAGGTGTTTGAGGAGGAGCGTGAACTGACGGTGATACTGATGGTGGACGTGTCGGGCAGTCTCGACTTCGGTACTATCGGCACCACCAAGCGACAGGTGGTCACTGAGATTGCCGCCACGTTGGCGTTCTCCGCCATAGAGAACAACGACAAGATAGGTGTCATCTTTTTCTCGGACAGGGTGGAGAAGTTCATCCCTCCCAAGAAAGGAAGGAAACATATCCTGCTGATCATACGTGAACTGCTCAGTTTCCAGCCGCAGAGTCAGATGACCGATGTGGGACAGGCTGTGGAGTTCATGACCAATGCCATCAAGAAACGCTGCACCGTGTTCCTGTTGAGCGACTTCTACAACCGCCGCAATTTCCAGCAGCAGCTCACGATAGCCAACCGCCGGCATGATGTCGTGGCGATACAGGTGTACGACCAGCGTATGGCTGAACTGCCCAACGTGGGACTGATGAGACTGGAGGATGCGGAGACAGGGGAGGATGTGTATGTGGACACCTCGTCGTCGGTCGTCAGGCGGGCGCACCACGAGTGGTGGATACGCCACCAGTCGACGCTCAGCGAGACATTCACGAAGTCCAACGTGGACAACATATCTGTGCGTACCGACGAGAACTATGTGAGGTCGTTAATGAACTTGTTTAGAAGGAGAAGCTAATGAAACATAAACTGTTTGCGATTGCGGTGTGTCTACTGTCACTTGCTGTGGTTCCGGTGGGGGCGCAGGTGACGGTGGAGGCGAAGATTGACTCTACACGGATATTTATCGGACAACAGGTGGGACTTTCACTTGAGGTCAGCGCCGATGCCGGCAAGAACGTGGAGTTCGCGCGTTTTGACTCGCTCCAGCAGATAATACCTGGACTGGAGGTGGTGAGGTCGGAAAAAACAGACACACAACTGTTGAACGACGGCAAGCGGATGGTGCTGACAAAGAAGTATGTGGTCACGTCGTTCGACTCCGCCCTTTATTACATACCACCGATGACAGTGAAGGTGGACGGTAAGGAGTACAAGTCGAAGAACCTTGCGCTGAAAGTGGTCACGTTCAATGTGGACACGACGAAGGTGGACAGCATCTTCGGGTTCAAGCCGGAGATGAAGCCGCAGTTCAGTTGGGACGACTGGACTCCGGTGATATGGATGTCGGTGGTGTTCCTCCTGTTGCTGGCCGCCCTTGTCTATGTGTTCGTGCGTCTGGTCACCAACAAACCTATCATGCGCCGTGTGAGGTTCCGCCAGCACATAGCTCCCCATAAACTGGCAATGCAGATGATTGAGCGGATAAAGGAGGATAACCTCGTGCAGAGCGGTGACTCCAAGGAGTATTACACTCAGCTTACCGACACTCTGCGCCAGTACATATCCCAGCGGTTCGGCTTCAACGCCATGGAACTGACCTCCGGCGAGATTATCGGCAGGTTGGAGGCGGAGGACGACAAGGAGGCGCTGGGTGAACTGAAAGACCTGTTCCAGACAGCGGACTTGGTGAAGTTCGCCAAGTACAGCACTCTCATAAACGAGAACGACCGCAACTTGGTAGCCGCCATTGAATATATAAACCAGACAAAACAGGAAGAGTCGGACAAGCCCGCCCAGCCGACTGAGATGATTGTGGAGGAGGACCGGTCCAAGATGCGGAAGACGGTTCTTATCGCATGTATCGCCCTGTTTGTGATTGCCATCATGGTGGTACTCTGCTTCCTGGTGTACAGACTTTATTATCTTTGGATCTAAAAACGTTGAATCATGGTATTTGCTAATCCATATTTTTTCATCCTTCTGGCGGTACTGATACCTTATATAATATGGTATATACTCAAGGGCAGGAAGAGTGAACCGACAATGCGCATGCCCGAGGCCGGTAGGTACAAGGGCCTGCCCAAGTCGTTCAGGTGTTACCTCATCCATGTGCCTTTTTGCCTGAGGGTGATACTCTTTGTCCTGGTGGTGTGCATACTCGCCCGTCCGCAGAGCAAGCACTCGTGGAGCGACACCGACGTGGAGGGCATCGACATAATGCTCGCGGTGGACGTGTCCACCAGTATGCTGGCGCAGGACTTCAGGCCCAACCGCGTGGAGGCTTTGCGCGAGATCGCGAGCCGGTTCGTGGAGAAACGTATGAACGACAATATCGGTCTCACGTTCTTTGCCGGGGAGGCGTACACCCAATGTCCGTTGACTACCGACCATGCGGCTCTGATGAACCTGTACAACGGCGCGGACACGAGGATGGCCGCCAACGGCACACTTGACGACGGAACGGCGATAGGCGACGGTATCATGAACGCGCTGCTGCGACTGCGTGACAGTAAGGCGAAGTCGAAGGTGGTGATATTGCTGACCGACGGAGTGAACAACGCCGGCAACATATCGCCCGTCACTGCGGCTGAGATAGCGAAGAAACAGAAGGTGCGTATCTACACCATAGGTATCGGCACTACGGGCATGGCCCCGTATCCGCTTCCCACTGGCGGTACAATCAGTCTGCCTGTGGAGATTGACGAGCCTACGATGAGGAAAATCTCTTCGGAGACTGGCGGACAGTATTTCCGGGCGCAGCGCAATGCTGAACTGGACGCCATATATAATGACATAGACAAACTGGAACGCACGAAGTTCAGTGTGCGCCAATACAGCAAACGGGGCGAGTTGTTCGAGCCGTTCGCCCTTGCCGCCCTTGCGGTACTGCTTTTGGAACTGCTGATGCGTCTGGTTGTACTTAAACGGCTTCCGTGAGAGTGATTGACAGTGGAATTGATAAAACGAAGCAGAAATGTTTAGATTTGCATACCCCATATACCTGTATCTTCTGGTTCTCGTGCCGTTGTTCACGGCCCTGTTCGTGTTCCTGAGGCATCAGAGGAAACAAAGACTGAAGAAATTCGGAGACCCGCAGTTGCTCGCGCGTCTCATGCCGGAGGTGTCCGGCGTGAGACCGGTTGTCAAGTTCTCCCTGATGATGCTGGCTCTCGCACTGGTCGTGTTCATCATGGCGCGGCCCCAGTACGGAATGCGCAACAGGGAGTACAAGCGTTCGGGCATAGAGGCGATGATTGCCGTTGACGTGTCCAACTCCATGCTGTGTGAGGACATATCGCCGAGCAGACTTCAGAAGTCGAAGATGATAGTGAGCAAACTGATTGACCAACTGGATGAGGACAAACTGGGACTGGTGGCGTTCGCCGGCAGCTCGGTCACTCTGTTGCCTATCACCTCCGATTATGTGTCGGCAAAGATGTTCCTCGACCAACTTGACCCTAAGACAATCACCTTGCAGGGAACGGACTTGGGCGACGCCATCAACAGGTCGGTGGCGGGGTTCAACCAGAAGTCGTCTACAGGAAAGGCACTTATCCTCATCACTGACGCGGAGGATAACGAGAACAAGGCGGTTGAGGCTGCAAGGGCGGCAAAGGAGAAGGGCATACGCATCTTCGTGCTGTCGGTAGGCACGGCACAGGGAGGACCCATACCGTTGGGCAACAACCAGTTCAAGAAGGATGCCGAGGGTAATGTGGTGACCACCAAACTGAATGAGGCGGTCGGAAAGGAGATAGCCAAGGCCGGCAATGGGGTGTACATACATGTGGACCGCACGGACGACGCGCAGACCATGCTCGAAGGCGAGATTGCCAAGATGCAGAAGGAGGATTTCACCACATCCATGTATTCCGAGTACGACGAGCAGTTCATCGCCGTGGCCATCCTGCTGTTTATCGTGCTGTGCGTCGAGATATGTATAATGGAGAAGAAAAACCGTCTGCTGGACAAGATTCGTTTGTTTAAATAGATACAAGGGGGATACTTATGACGTGCTTTAGATATATGTTAATAGTTTGCCTGTCGCTCTGTTCCGTCACTGCTTTCGCTCAGAACAGCGACCGTGACTATATCCGTATGGGCAACAAGAGTTTCAGAGAGAAGGACTACAACAAGGCGGAGACTTACTACCGTAAGGCTCTGGACAAGAACCCGTCGCTCGAGGCGTTCTATAACCTCGGCAACTCACTGGCGTTCCAGAACAAGGACTCGGTGGCTTTCGCGCAGTACAAGGAGGCGTTGAACCGGATTGCGGAGACAAGCGAGAAGAAAGCCTTTGTCTATCATAACATGGGAAATCTGTCGTATGCCGTAGGGTGTGCCATGATGAAGGCCAACAGTCCGGACGCCGCCAAGTCGTTCGCCCAGGCGGTGGAACTCTACAAGGGCGCCCTTAGGTGTAATCCCGGGGACAATGAGACCCGCTATAACCTTGCCATGGCGCAGTATATGTTGAAGAAGAACCAACAGAATCAGAACGACAATCAGCAGGATCAAAACAAGCAGAATAAGGACAAGGACAACAAGGACAAGAACAAGGACGACAAGAACCAAGACAAGAACAAGGACGAGAAGGATAAGGATAAACAAGACAAGGATAAACAGGATAAAGACAAGCAGGACGAGAATAAGAACCAGGGACAGGACAAGCAACAGCGGCAACAGCAGCAACAACCGCAGGAGGGACAGATGGATGACAAGACCGCGGAACAACTGCTTAACTCTGCCCAACAGGACGAGAAGGCTGTGCAGCGTAAGGTGCAGAAAGCTGAGAAGGCCCACAGACGTGGACTGGATAAGGACTGGTGACGGTCTTGTAACTATAGTATAATGAAAGGGTGTTTGATATGAAGAGATTTATCGTAGCGGCTTCGCTGGTGGTGTCGGGCGTTTCGTGTGCCGTGGCAGACAATGTGACGTTCCACGCGTCGGCTCCGTCCGTGGTTGAGGTCGGTGAGAGATTCCGTATACAATATAGTGTGAACTCGCAGGACGTGTCGGACTTCTCCTATCCGTCATTCAGCGGTTTTGACGTGATATACGGGCCGAGTACGTCGTCGCAGACCAGTGTGCAGTTTGTCAACGGAAAGATGTCCCAAAGCAGTTCGTACACCTACACCTTCACGCTGGTGGCGCAGAACACAGGCACATTCACAGTCCCTTCCGCCACTATAAAGGTGGACGGCAAGGCATATAAGTCACAAAGTCTGAAGATTCAGGTGGTGGCTGCCTCCGGTGGCGGTCACCAGCAGTCACAACAACGGCAGTCCCGGCAGGGCGGACAGGCGGTGTCGCGGCCCCAGAGTTCCGCCATCTCCTCTTCCGACCTTTTCATGACCGCCAATGCCAGTCGCACCAAGGTGTATGAGCAGGAGGCGATACTTGTGACTTACAAGTTGTACACGCTGGTCAACCTGACCCAACTTGACGGTAAGTTGCCCACGTTGGACGGTTTCCAGATTCAGGAGATAAACCTGCCCCGCACCAAGGAGTTCACTACGGAGAGCTATAACGGAAAGATTTACCATACGGTGGTGTGGACGCAGTATGTGCTTTTCCCACAGAAGTCGGGTACACTGGAGATACCCCCTATAACCTATGAGGGGGTTGTGGTGCAACAGAACCCGGCCATTGACCCTATCGAGGCTTTCTTCAACGGCAATGCCGGGGTGGTTGAGGTGAAGAAGAAGATTACGACACCGAAACTGACGATACATGTGAGTCCGCTTCCTGCCAAGCCGGCCAATTTCTCGGGTGCTGTGGGCAACTTCACCCTGTCGTCGTCCATCAACACCGACAAGGTGAAGGCCAATGACGCGATTACCCTGAAGGTGCGTGTGAAGGGTACGGGCAACATGAAACTGATATCTGCCCCAGAGGTGGCGTTCCCTAAGGACTTTGAGACGTATGACGCTAAGGCTACCGACAACTTCTCGCTCACCCACTCGGGTTTGAGCGGTTACAGGGAGTTTGAGTACCTTGCAGTGCCACGCCATCCCGGCAAGTACACCATCCCCGCGGCGGAGTTCGTGTACTTCGATACAGGTACCCACGCCTACAAGACTCTGAAGACGGATCCGTACACCGTCACCGTGGAGAAGGGCAGTGGGTCCGGTGGGTCGATGTCAAGTTACGTGAACAACCAACAGGATGTGAAGGAACTGAACCGTGACATACGGTATATAAAGACAGATGAGGCAAAGCCGCACCGACCCGACGACAACCTGTTCGGGTCGTGGAAGTACTGGGGCGCGTACCTCATACCACTGGTTCTCTTCGCTGTCGCGCTGGTGGTGGGACACAAGCGTATCCGTGACAACGCCAATATAGCCAAGAGCCGTGGACGCAAGGCCAACAAGGTGGCTAAGAAACGTCTGAAGGTGGCTGGCAGACTCCTGGGGGAACGCAACCAGAACGAGTTCTACGATGAGGTGATGCGCGCGTTGTGGGGATATATAGCCGATAAGTTGAACATACCGCTCGCGACACTCAATAAGGAGAATGTGAACATGCAGTTGACCGACAAGGGTGTCGGTCAGGAACTGATAGACGAGTTTATCAAGGCACTTGATGAATGTGAGTTCGCCCGTTATGCTCCGGGCAACCCTAACGAGAATATGGAGGCGGTGTATGACGGTGCTGTAAAAGTGATTGAGAAGATGGAGGATTCAATAAGGAACACGGCAAAGCCGAAGAAAACGGGAACGGCTGTAGTGTTGGCGCTGATAGGTATGTCGCTGGCTACTTCCGTGTCAGCGCAGACAAAGGGACAGGCTGACAGCCTTTATGCGAAGGAACAGTATGCGGCTGCGGCGACAGTCTACCAGAAGGTGATAGACAAGTACGGTGTCGCCCCGGAACTGTTCTATAATCTGGGCAACTGCTACTATAAGCTCGACGAGACAGCCAAGGCGATACTGAATTATGAGCGGGCGCAACTGCTTGACCCGAGTGACAGTGACATAAAGGCGAACCTCGCTCTGGCAAGGGCAAAGACCGCGGACAAGGTGACACCGGACTCAGAGATGTTCTTCGTCTTGTGGTGGAGGGGTCTTACCAACATGATGAAGATCAGTGATTGGATGGTAGTGGCGTTCACCGCCTTCGTGCTTATGCTGGTGGGCATACTGGTCTACGCCTTCATGACCGTTGTCCGGTACAGGAAGATTGGAGCGTACGGCGCATTGGTGTGCCTCGCCATATCTCTGGTGGCTAATCTGGGCGCGTTGTCGCAGTACATGACTGTCATCCACCGCGACTATGCCATTGTGATGACTCCGGCGGTGACGGTGAAGAGTTCACCGAGCGGAAGCAGTACCGACCTGTTCGTCATCCACGAGGGTTCCAAGGTGGAGGTTCTCGACAGCTCGATGAAGGAATGGCGTGAGGTAAAGCTGGAGGAAGGCAAGGTCGGTTGGGTTCGGGTCAGCGACCTGGAAGTGATATGATAGTGTCGTACAAGGTAAATAAATACGTGTATGCTGGAATATTTGAATGAATTGGACACGTGGGCTACGTTGGCGCTCAATGGCAGTGACTCTCTCTTTATGGACAACCTTATGGTTTGTGTCACCAACACGTTCTCGTGGTCGCTTGTCATACTGATGCTGCTGGTGGTGATCTTCCGCAACAACGATATAAGGGACGGGATAATAGTGCTTGTCGCCATCGGACTGATGATTCTGGTGGCTGACAGGTTGTGTTCGGGACTCGTGAAGCCCACTGTGGCCCGTCTGCGTCCCACGCAGAACCCGGAGATAATGTATCTATTTGATGTGGTGAACAACTACAGGGGCGGACGCTACGGCTTCTTTTCGGGTCACGCATGCAATACGTTTTGCATGGCGATGTTCCTCTCCCGGCTCTTTCATTACCGTCCTGTGACGGTCACCCTGTTCTTCTGGGCTGCCACGACCACATTCACGCGCCTGTACCTCGGTGTGCATTTCCTCGGTGACGTGCTTGTGGGACTTACTGTGGGTTGTCTGATAGGGTGGTTGTTCTACTATATATATAATAAGGTGATGTCGAGGTTGCGCACCTCCAGACTGGTGTCCGACCAGTTCACTCCCACCGGCTATCAGAAAAAGGACATGTATCAGTTCCTTTCGGTGGTTTTCGCCAACTATATTCTGGTACTTGTGTTCTCTCTTTTGCTGGGTGTGAGGTGATGTGCGGTTATCGCGTTTCTGCCCTTAAAACCCCTCTGAAAGGCTCAGAATAGGGGGTCAAACAAAGAAAATCGCATGTTTTTGAAAAAAAAGCACGAAAACATTTTGTGGTATCGGAGAATATGTCTACCTTTGCACTCGCTTTCGGAAAGGAACTCCGGAGGCACCTCGAAAAGGGCGTTTAGCTCAGCTGGTTCAGAGCGTCTGCCTTACAAGCAGAGGGTCGGCGGTTCGAATCCGTCAGCGCCCACATTTTAAACCAAGCATTTATCAAACCTCAATCCTTTTGAGGGCGCTTAGCTCAGCTGGTTCAGAGCGTCTGCCTTACAAGCAGAGGGTCGGCGGTTCGAATCCGTCAACGCCCACGAAGGAACGAGGTTCGCTAGCTCAACTGAATAGAGCATCTGACTACGGATCAGAAGGTTACAGGTTTGAATCCT
>CAVBFD010000011.1:0-56013 GCA_963594655.1 Candidatus Methanomethylophilaceae archaeon | reverse complement strand
TATAACGTTTGTACTTGTTGTTCCACAACCCATTTGCCGTTTTTGTTGCTGCCCTTGCGTTGCAGGATGTCGCGCACTTCGTCCTCGGTCAGTTTGTTGCCCTCGATGGCCAGCGCATGGTTGAACACATCAGTGCGTCCGAACCACTCGTTGTCCACGAGGTTGTTCTGGGCGTTGCATATCCATGCCGGCGTGAACACCTCCGCCATGTCCTTGGCGCGCTGCGTCTGCACCTCGGCTGCCTTCACGGCTCGGGGCTGGATGACACGGCCGTTCTCGCCTGTGATATGATCCACGGTAATCTCGTCGTCGAAACCGAAGCCCTCGCCCATGTGCGCATACGACTCCGTAGCCCAGAAGATGTTCTTGCGGGTGGTGTGGTCGAAAAGCAGCTTCTTCAGCACTTCGGGGTGCGAACGGAGAAGGTCGTTCTCGCTGATGTCAACGTCGTTTGCCATTATGTTGTAGTCTATTGGTAATTCGAACGCAAAAATAAGCAATTTATTCGTAATTGAAAAATCAAATAAGGTAAACTCGGGGGTTTATCGTGATATTTCCACTAAAAACACATAATGTGTGCATAAAGAATGCACAGGTGCAGGATTATTTAGTTTTCATCAAGTCCTCATATAACCGCCATGTTGAACATGGTTGCCGAACAGCCGTGACAAATACAACACACGAAGCACCTGCTAAATATTGACATATTTTAAGGATTGGCCGACTTTTCGGGAAGGAGTATTAATGCCCCCTGCAAAACGCCCGAAATTGGCTGTATAAATTCACTCGAGTGAATTGATCAAAACACTCGAGTGAATCGATCAAATCACTCGAGTGAAATGACACCACCACTCGAGACCCCTTTTTGAGGTGTTTTTTCAGTTAGAATCATCGGCCTTTCTCGTTCACACAATTTAATACTTAAACATTAAATTGTTTTAAAATCGGCACATACAACAACGTGACGAATCTCATTTCCTTGTCTTCACAGTGGTGTTGACCTGGTGGTCGTACGACCTGTATTCGTCAATGGGAATTTCGACATCAGGTTCTGACAGTGTTCCCTCATGAGGAAGACGGAAACGAAGGTACTTGATGGTTAGTCCACGGTCGAGCCACATGCGCTCGTAATAGGTCTGAATCCTCACCAACGGCGACTCGTCGGCTGCCAGATGTGAATGGTAGAGGTCGTCGGTCCACTCCTCCATTGGCAGTCCGTTATGATCTGCCATCAGTCGGGTGTACGTAGCCATGAAATTGGAGTCGGTCTTCAGATGTATGAGTCCTCCGTCCACAAGGAACCGCCTGTAACGTTCCATGAAGAAGGTGGACGTGAGCCTGCGGGTCACTTTCTTCATCTGCGGGTCACTGAAAGTCAGCCATATCTCGCTCACCTCGTCCTTGCCGAATATCTCGTGGAGGAACTCGATGCCGGCACGCACGAATCCCACATTGTCCATGTTGTCCGCCAACGCCTGTCCCGCTCCGTGCCACATTCGCGCGCCCTTGATGTCAACCCCGATGAAGTTGCGGTCGGGATACTGCCGGGCAAGTCCTACGGTGTACTCACCCCGTCCGCATCCCAGTTCAAGCACAATCGGGCGGTCGTTCCCGAAGAACTCCGCGCCCCACTTGCCCCTGAGCGGGCAACCACTCTCACGGAGCGTCCCATAGGAGTATTCCCTTACTTTCGGATTAGCCTTCATGTCGGCGAACTTAGCCAGTTTTCCTTTTCCCATAATACGATTTTATTGACTGCAAAGTTAACAAATAAAGTGGCACAGAGCATGGAGGACAGCCACAAAACACGGTTGGACACGGAAAAATTTGGCTGTTTCGGCAAAAAGAGCTACCTTTGCCGCCGAAATGGAAGTCCATGCGTGGACAAAGAAATTGAGATGTGAGTGGCCTTAGGGCCTTGGGCGGTGGGACACCGCATAGAATGAAATGTGTTATGGAAAGAAATTCATGTGTGAGAAATTGGTTCGCCGTACGCGCAGCCAAACTAATAGCGATTACAGTTTTATGTACCGTAGCCACCGTGGCGAAGGCACAGACTTATACCGGCAAGGCCTCATATTACGGGGCAGGGTTCCACGGACGCAAGAGCGCGAGCGGAACAGTATACAATATGTATAAGTACACCTGCGCGCACAAGACACTTCCGTTCGGCACCAAACTCAAGGTGACCAACCTGAAGAACGGCAGATCCACAGTCGTGGAGGTGACAGACCGGGGACCGTACGTCAAGGGCAGGATAATAGACCTGTCAAAGGTAGCCGCCGCCGAACTGGACATGGTAAAGTCGGGCGTAGCCAAAGTGCGTGTCGAGGTAATCAAGAAAGAACATTCCAACAACAGGGCGCAACTGATTCTGTCCGAACCCGAACACCATGAGGAGTTCAAGTCGAAAGTGCCGATGGCGAACACTACGGCACAGTGGTCGGAGACACTCAGATAACAGAACAAAAAAAAAATCTCTTTACCGACAAGTAAAGAGACTGACGCAAAAGGGTGATCCGGTTGGGATTCGAACCCAAGACCCACAGCTTAGAAGGCTGTTGCTCTATCCAGCTGAGCTACCGGACCAGCGTAAGCGACTGCAAAGGTATAAAATAATTGCCAATTAGAGGCTTGCTTACGTGTTTTTTTTCAGAAAAACGGCTTGAGAGGTTCACTCCGTCTACACTTTGCGCTCCAGCAGCACCACATTCTCGACATGCTGGGTGTGTGGGAACATGTCAACAGGCTGTACCCTCGTTACCTTGTACTTTACGTCAAGCAGTTGCAGGTCGCGCGCCTGAGTGGCAGGATTGCAACTGACATACACCACCTTGGCCGGCTCGGCAAAGAGGATGGTGTCGATCACGTCCTGATGCATCCCGGCACGGGGTGGATCGGTGATGATGACATCCGGCCGTCCGTACTTCCCTATAAACTCCACATTAAGTATGTCCTTCATGTCTCCGGCAAAGAAGAGGGTGTTGTCAATACCGTTGATTTCCGAATTGACCTTGGCATCCTCAATAGCCTCGGGTACATACTCGATGCCGATGACCCGGCGCGCCTTGCGACTTACGAAATTGGCAATCGTACCAGTGCCTGTGTACAGGTCGTAGACCAGCTCGTCGCCCTTGAGTCCGGCAAAGTCGCGCGCCACCTTATACAGGTTGTACGCCTGGTCGGTGTTCGTCTGGTAGAAACTCTTTGGCCCGACCTTGAACCGCAGTCCCTCCATCTCCTCATAGATAAAGTCCGTACCCTTGAAGCAGATGACCTCCTGGTCGCCGAACGTGTCGTTGCACTTATGGTTGTCCACGTAAAGCAGTGACGTTATCTGGGGGAACGAGTCTGCCACGAAACCCATCAGGTCGAGGGCGGCCTTCCGTTCGTCCCCGTTCTCTATACGGAACTGGATGAGCAGCATCAGTTCCCCTGTGTTGCTGTCACGGAACATGAGACTGCGCAGCAAACCCTGATTGAGGCGCAGGTCGTAGAACGGCAGCGAGTGACTTACGGCATAGTCACGGATGGCGTTGCGGATGTCGTTGATTATGTCGGGCATAAGCCAACACCGGTCAATGTCGAGAATCTTGTCGAACGCCCCGGTGATATGGAATCCCAACGCGTTGCGATCGGTGATGACCTTCTCGCCGTCCTTTATCTCCGCCTCCGTCATCCACCTGCGGTTGGAGAAGCCGAACTCCAGTTTGTTGCGGTACGACTGTGTCTTCTCACTACCAAGGATGGGCGAAATCTCAGGCAGTTCCACCTTACCGATACGGGTGAGGTTGTCAACGACCTGTTGCTGCTTCCAGCGCAGTTGCTCACTGTACTGGAGACACTGCCACTTGCATCCTCCGCACACCCCATAGTGTTCGCAGAAAGGAGTCGCCCTGTCCTTCGAGTACTGATGGAAGCGCACTGCCACAGCCTCCATGAAACTGTGTTTCTTCCGCTTCACCTGCAAGTCCACCACATCGCCCGGAACCACGTAAGGCACAAACACCACCTTGTCGTCCACCCTCGCCAACGCCTTGCCCTCAGCCGCTACGGCGGTGATGGCGACATTCTCCAATACGGGCAGACTCTTCTTGTTTCTACTCATTGACTGCTGTTGTTGATAATTTGTGCAAAGGTACGAAATAATCGCCAACAGACAACGGAAACAGGAGGCAAGAGACACGCTAAGTCCACGAAAAACGGATTTTGCGGCGGCAGTCCATCCCCGAATGGAGAATTATTCGTATTTTTGCATAACGGAAAGAGACTCGTAACAGACATGAAGACTTTGAATCAAGTGTATTGGGGTGTTATAGGATGTGGCGAAGCCACTGAACACAAGAGCGGACCGGCACTGCAGTGTGCCGACAAGTCCTCCATCGTGGCAGTGATGAGCCGCAACAAGGACAAGGCGCGGTCGTATGCCCAACGTCACGGCATACAGCGGTTCTACACCGACGCCATCGAACTTATCAATGACCGCAACGTGAACGCCGTGTACATCGCCACCCCTCCGTCCACCCACTCCACCTTCGCCATCATGGCGATGAAGGCCGGCAAGCCGGTGTATGTGGAGAAGCCGCTCGCGGCAAGCTATGAGGAGTGTCTGCGTGTCAACAACATATCGGAACAGACCGGAGTGCCTTGCTTCGTGGCCTACTACCGCCGGTACCTTCCCTACTTCCAGAAGGTGAAGGAACTGCTGAAGCAGGAGATTATAGGTAAGGTCATGTCCGTGCAGATACGGTTCGCTGTGCCGCCAAGGGAACTCGACTACAACAAGACCGACCTGCCGTGGCGACTTCAACCGGACATCGCCGGGGCAGGGGGTTACTTCTACGACCTCGCCAGCCATCAGCTCGACATGCTCCAGCATATGTTCGGAGTGATTCTGGACGCTGAAGGCTATGCGGCGAACATGGCGGGACTATATAAGGTGGAAGACACGTTCAACGCCTGTTTCAGATTCCACAACGGCATAATAGGAAGCGGGTCGTGGTGCTTCGCCGCCCATGACTCAGCGCGTACCGACCGCATTGAGATAGTGGGGACGAAGGGGATGATTTGCTTCTCCGTATTCGACTACACTCCCATTGCGCTGCACACGGAGACAGGACGCGAGGAGTTCGTCATTCCCAATCCGCAGTACGTACAGACACCGCTTATCAGTCTGATTGTGGACAGTCTGACCGGAGGCAAGTCCTGCGACTGCACGTCGGTCAGCGCCACTCCCACCAACTGGGTCATGGACCGCATACTCGGCAAACTGTAGACACATGAGACTGCCGCTGACCACCATCCTCCTGGCCGTTGCCCTGTTTGCCGCCGCAGAAGAGACCGACTCGGTAGACCTACGGACTGACGTGACTTCCGCACAACAGGTACAGCAAGTGAAGAAACCCAAGAAGGGACTGCTGAACACCGTAGTCAAAACGATGGATGCGGTAACCAACTTCTTCATGGGCTGCGACACCAATTACGTGACCCCACAGAAGTACGAGTTTACCGGACAGATGGAACTGTCCTACTGGCACGACTACTACAGGATTGCCTCAAGCAAGACCGGGAAGACCAACTCCATGTCGCTTCACTCGGGAAACCCGCTGGTGCTTGGTGGGTACGTCTACTGGAGCGTCATCGGTTACGGCCACTCCATCAACCTCGGAGACATCGGCAAGCCCGAGGGCGAGACCAACGGAACGGGACACCGCAACTCACTCTCCCTCAACACCGCCCGTCTCTTCGCCGAGATCTACACCTTCCGTTCGGGCAAGTCTGCCAAGTTCACCAACATTACGGACATTGACCTCAAAGGCCACGACCGGAAGTTCAAGGGACTGAACTCCAAATGTTTCGGTTTCGACGCGCAATACATCTTCAACCACAAACGGTACTCGTGGCCGGCCGCATTCGGAGAGAACGCGGTGCAACGCAAGAGTTGCGGATCGTGGAAACTGGGATTATCGTACAACCAGGTGGACGTGACATTCAACAAGGACGAGCTACAGGACTACATAGCGCAACAGATAGACACCACCCTGCTGTTCAAC
This sequence comes from Candidatus Methanomethylophilaceae archaeon, assembly GCA_963594655.1. Classification (GTDB taxonomy): domain Bacteria; phylum Bacteroidota; class Bacteroidia; order Bacteroidales; family Bacteroidaceae; genus Colivivens. The sequence continues at coordinate 49,960 of CAVBFD010000011.1, read as the reverse complement.
AAGGTGAGCTACAGGGACTACTCCATCAGTTTCGGTTACGGTTACAACTGGGCGTTCAGGAAGAACTGCATCTGGGCAGTGTCCGTGCTTCCCTCAATAGGCTACCGCCAGTCGGACATCACCAAAAGCGGTGAGGACAAGGACATCCTGCGCAGCATAAGCACGGACGTGGTGTTCCGCACCAGCGTGTTCTGGAACAACACCAAATACTTCACTGGACTGGTGCTGGACATCCATACATACGCCTACAGGGAAAAGAAATTCAGCCTCACCAACAACTATGGAACGGTGAAGTTCATCATGGGACTCAACTTCCTGAAGAAAAGCAAGTACAGGTAAGGCTGAAGAAAACCGGTACAGGCCGCGCCGGTCAACCGAAGTCCACTACTGTGATTCCACTGCCGCCGAACTGGGGGTTCTCGTCGTGGTAGTCGGTCACCTCGGGTATGGTGGCGACATAACGGCGCACCAGCTCACGCAGGACTCCGTTGCCTGTGCCGTGCAGAATCCTCACCCTTGACGCGTTGGTCACCAACGCCTCGTCCACAAACAGGCTTATGGCTTTCATGCACTCGTCGCAACGCATCCCCCTCACGTCAATCTCACCGGAGAAATTGAGTACAGTGGCCCTGATGCCGTCGTTTGAACCTTCCGAGATGAACGTGACAGCCCGCTTCTCCCTTTTCGGGGCGGCACTGCGTTCGAGTTTGTTCACCTTGACATTCATCTGCACGTCACCGAACGCCACCAGTGCCTCCTTGCCGTTCATCTTGATAATCTGTCCTACAGCCGTCTGTCCCTTCATCTTCACGTAGTCCCCTGCGGCAAACGGACGGTCAGGCTGTGTGGAGGCGGACTTGTCCTGCCGTTCCTCAGTCTGACGCGCGGGAACCGGCTTGCGGACAGTCACCTTCTGTTGGCGCGCTGCATGGGTGGCGTCCACCTCGCCCTTGAACTTGTCCAACCGGTCACGTATCTGCCGTGTCCGTTCCTTCTCCGCCTGAGCCTCCTTTATGTCCTTGATGGTGCGCTCAATCTTGGCGTTGGAGTTCTTGAGCAGTTGCTGCGCGTCGGCCTTGGCGCGTTCTATTATCTCACGCTTCTGCGCGTGTATCTTCTCGAACTCCTCCTCATACCGCAGTATGGCAGCCTCCAGCTTCTTCTCCTTCTGATGAATCTCCTGACGTTTGTTCTCCCAGTAACGCTTGTCGCGCGCAATCTCCTGCAAGTACTTGTCGGCGGAGATGTAACTGTGGCCCACCATCTGTGAAGCCTCAGCGATAACGTCCTCGGGAATCCCTATCTTACGCACTATCTCTATGGCGAACGAACTGCCGGGATTGCCTATGCGAAGTTGGAACAGCGGCTGCATCAGCCGGTTGTCATAGAGCATGGCTCCGTTGACGATGCCCGGAGCGTACTGCGCGTACTGCTTCAGGTTCTGGTAGTGGGTAGTGATGACCCCGAACGCCTTTCGGGAATTGAACCTCTTGAGGACAGCCTCGGCAATGGCTCCGCCAATCTGCGGTTCCGTACCCCCACCGAACTCGTCGATAAGGATGAGTGACGAGAAGTTGGCGTTCTTCAGCATCACCTTCATGTTCATTATGTGGGACGAGTAGGTAGAGAGGTCGTTCTCCAGACTCTGCTCGTCGCCTATGTCGATGAAGATGTTCTGGAATATGCCCATGCGGCTGCTCTCGGCGGCGGACACAAGCATTCCGCACTGCAACATGTACTGCAGCAGTCCCACTGTCTTCAGACACACGGACTTGCCGCCAGCGTTGGGGCCGGAAATGAGCAGTATGCGCTGTTCGGGTGTCAGACGGATGTCCAACGGAACGACAGTGCGCTCATGCTTCTCCAACGACATGCGCAGCAACGGATGCACAGCCATACTGAGGTCAACCCGCTGGCAGTCCTCCACCACAGGCAGCACCGAGTCGGTGATAACCGCGAACCGAGCCTTCGCCCTGATGAAGTCAATGTCGCCGAGGAACTCATACGACCGTATCATGTCGAGTACGTAGGGACGCACGGAGTCGGTGAAGACCGTCAACAGACGTATGATCTCACGCCGCTCCTCACTCTCCAGTTCCCTCACCCGGTTGTTCGCCTCGACCACCTCCGCCGGCTCTATGTACACCGTCTTGCCCGAATCGGACTCGTCATGTACAATTCCACTTATCTTACGCTTCAGCGAGGGGGCTACCGGTATCACGAGCCGTCCGTCACGCATGGCAGGTGTGGAGTCCTTGCTTACCAGTCCGTCGGTCTTCGCCTGACGGAGAATACGGTGGAGCGTACCTGATATGCTGTTCGACGTGTTTGCCTTCTCCTGACGTATGCGCATGAGTTCCATCGTGGCTGAGTCCTTCACGTTGCCGAACTGGTCGAGAATCTGACTGATGCGTCTCACCACATTCGGGAAGGTCTTTATGTTGCCTGTCAGTGCGGACAGTTCGGGGTACATCCGTTCACCCTCGCCCTCGGAGTCCTTGTTGAAGAAACCCACGATACGGTCGATGGAGTCGAGCGACCGTTGCAAGTCGAACAGCTCGTCCACCAACAGGTAGGTGCTTTGTATCTTTATCCTCCGCAGTGCCGGGCGCAGGTCATAGTAATTCTGGTCGGGGAAGTCCTCCTCCCTCAGAATCCTGACGAACTCCGCCGTCTGCCGTGTATTGCGGCTTATCTCGTCGTATCTTGAGGAAAACTGCATCGAGTCGACACGCTCCACGCCCAACGGGCAGAGGCACGCCTCCTTCAGCATCCTCCTTATCACGTCAAATCCGATTTTTCCCTCGTAGTTGTCTGGGTATATCATCTGTAAAAATCCTTTTTAGTCTTGACCTTCGCGCAGAGCGTCCATCCTCGCCTTTATCTTCGTCTCCTGCGGATTGTCCTGCGCTTGCCAGAAGCGCATGTCCTTCGCCCCGTCGGGAAGGAACTGCTGCCGCACGTAATGTCCGGGGTAGTCGTGCGCGTACTTGTAATCCTTGCCGTAGCCCAACTGCTCCATCAGTTTGGTAGGGGCGTTGCGCAGGTGCAACGGCACAGGCAGGTTGCCACTCTCACGGACATACTGCAAGGCACTGTTGACCGCCTTGTACGCTGAATTGCTCTTGGGACTGGTAGCCAGATACACGGTCGCCTCCGCCAGTGGGATGCGTCCCTCGGGCCAACCTATCTTATGCACCGCATCGAACGCGGCGTTCGCCATCAACAAGGCGTTGGGATTGGCGAGACCGATGTCCTCGCTTGCGGATATTATCAGCCGTCGGGCGATGAACTCGGGTTCCTCGCCCCCTTCAATCATCCGCGCGAGGTAATACACAGCCGCATCGGGGTCACTGCCACGGATACTCTTGATGAAGGCGGAGATGAGGTCGTAGTGCATCTCACCGTCCTTGTCGTACGCCAGCGGACTCTGCTGCACCAGTCCGGTCACAGTCTTGTCGTCAATCACATCCGACTCGTTCGTCGCCAGTTCGAGGATGTTGAGCAGTTTCCTCGCGTCGCCTCCCGAATAGCGCAACAAAGCGTCGGTCTGTTTCACGGTTATCTCACGTTGCTTCAGATAGATGTCTGTGGTCAACGCCCTGTCCACGAGTCTCAGAAGGTCGTCCTTGTCAAGCGGGTTAAGCACATACACCTGGCAACGGCTCAGAAGCGGTCTGATAACCTCGAACGAGGGGTTCTCGGTAGTCGCTCCGATGAGTGTCACCACCCCCTGCTCCACCGCGCCCAACAGTGAGTCCTGCTGACTCTTGGAGAACCTGTGGATCTCGTCGATGAAAAGGATGGGGTTGGCTGTCCCGAAGAAGCGGGACGACTTGGCGCGTTCTATCACCTCCCTCACGTCCTTCACCCCACTGGTCACGGCGCTCAACGTGAAGAACGGCACATCGAGGGTCTTGGCTATGATATTGGCGAGGGTGGTCTTGCCCACACCGGGCGAACCCCACAAGATGAACGAGGAGACGCGCTTCGTCTCTATCATCTTCCGTATCACAGCCCCTTCACCCACCAGATGTCTCTGTCCGATGTAGTCGTCCAGTGTCTGCGGACGCATTCTTTCTGCCAATGGTTGCATGTGCGGGATATTCCTGTTTGAAAGTATGTGAACAAAAGCACTCTCTGCAATCATGGTCGAAGCGGAGAGTGCCTGTAAATGCATTCTGTGTGTAAGCCCTACTGTCCCTTGCTGTCAAGAATCTTTATCTTGTCCTTGATTTCCAACAGGTCGGAACGCAGTTTATCGACCTTGCGGTTCAACTCGTCGATGAGGTTGCTTCCCTTGTTAGACTTTGACAGGTTGAGGAAACCGAGATTGTTCTCGTAGGTCTTGATCTCCTGTTGGAGAATCTCCGCCTGACGCACCAGACGGTCTCTCACCTTGTCGTTGCCGCCTTCGCCGAGAGAGTTCTTGAAGTTCTCCACCCTGCGCCGTGAGGCGGACTCGCCAAGGTAGTTGTACAAGCGGTCCATCTGGACTCTCAACGCCTTGAACACCTTGTCCTTCTCCTTGAACGGCACATGCCCTATCTCGTTCCACTCTGCCTGTGCGTCCTTCAGTATCTGACGGAGACCTTCTGTCTCCTCAGGCACGATGGCCTCCAGTCTCGCCACGATGGCGTTCTTCTTCCTCAAGTTTTCCGTCTGTTCGGAGTTCTGGCTTGAGGAGTTAGCCTTCCTCGCGTTGAAGAACGTGTCGCAAGCGGCACGGAAACGGGTCCAGAGAGCGTCACTGTATTTCCTCGGGACAGCGCCGACAGCGTTCCACTCCTTCTGGAGCGCAATCAGTTCGTCTCCTGTCTTCTTCCAGTCTTGACTGTCCTTGATGGCTTCCGCCTTCTCCACCAGTTCCTGCTTCTTCTTCAGGTTCTCGCTCATGTTCTCACGCAGACCCTTGAAGAACTCGGACTTCTTTACGAAGAACGCGTCACAGGCCGCACGGAAGCGGTCGTATATCTTCTGGTTCATCTTCTGCGGAGCGAACCCTATGGTCTTCCACTTCGCCTGCAAGGTGAGTATCTGTTCACTGGCGCTGTTCCAGTCGGCGATGGACTTGAACGACTCCGTGTCCAGACCCTCTATAATCTCACAGATGGCTGTCTTCTGGTCCAGATTCTGGTTTTCCTGTTCCTTGCGGGCCTCGAAATAGTCCTGATGACGTTTGTTTATCACCGTGGACGCCGCCTTGAAGCGGTCCCACACCTGTTCCCTCAGTTCACGGCTGACAGGCCCTATCTCACGGAACTGCTGATGGAGGGTCTGCAACTGACGGAAAGCTGACACTACATCCTTCTCGTCAGCCAACTTCTCAGCAGCCTCGCACAGGGCAGTCTTCATGTCGAGGTTCTTCTTGAAGTCGTAGGCGCGCAACTCGTTGTTCAACTTGAGTGTGTCGTAGAACTTCTCCACATACACCTGGTAAGTCTTCCACAGTTCAGTAGCCTTCTCCGCAGGGACTTCCTTCGCGGCGTTCCAGTCGTTCTGGAGCTGACGGAACTCGTTGTATGACTTGTTGACCTCATCTGGATTTTCGAGTATCGCCTTTATCTTCTCGATGACCTGCATCTTCTTCAGGTAGTTCTCCTCCTTCAGGCGTTCCTCCGCCTCGTGCTGGGCGGCGCGCTTCTCGCGCACTATCGCCAGGAGATCCTTGAACACCTGCTCCTGTGGGTCGAGTTCCGGCTCATAGGCTTCCGGGTCTCCACCCTCGTCGAGGTACTTCTTGTGGGCCGCCTCGCTCTCCGTCCTCTGTATACGGTAGAAACGGCTCTTCAGGGAGTCCACCTCCTGCCGGCTGATTTCCCCGTCAGTAGCCGCAATCTGTTTCAGACGATCTATTATACTGTCTTTCGTGACGTTGTCCTCAACAGTATCCGCAGGGTCTGAATCAGGTTCCGCACTGGCATTGTCAAGTGCCGGCGCGACAGTCTCCTCACTGTCTTGTGCCACTGGGACTGGTTCCTTTACAGGTTCGTTATTAACAATTTCCTCCATAATATATCTTTTTAATTTGTTAGCCGTATTTATTCTAAGCCAAAAGCTCGTTTACCGTATAGATGTAGACCACCGCCATCGGAATGGCGAGCAACGAACTGTCGAAGCGGTCGAGCATCCCTCCGTGTCCCGGAAGGATATTACCGGAGTCCTTGATGCCCAACTTGCGTTTGATGAGCGACTCTACGAGGTCGCCCCATGTGCCGAAAGCGGAGACGACAGCCGCAAGTCCCGCCCATGCCAGACGGTTGGTGAGTTCATCGCCGGAAAAACCGTTGCTCCAGCACGCAATCACCTGTGACACGATCAGGCACGCCACCAAATCGGCTACGTAGCCCTCCCATGACTTCTTAGGGGAAATCCTCGGGAACAACCTGTGCTTGCCCAGCATACTGCCAAAGGCGTAGGCGGCGGAGTCGCCGAACCAGATGAACACAAAGACCGCAAGCACGAACATAGGGTCATAGGCGACACCGACCCTTCCCATGCCGTAGTTTACGGCAACGAGGGTCATCGTACTCAACAGGGCGAACGGCAGGGCGACATACAACTGCGCCATCAGGGAGAACGCCCAGTTCATCAACACGTTGTTGTCCTTGAAATAGAGTTCGGATATAAGCAGGTAAACGATTGTGATGAGATAAGGGATGAACACCTCCGAACCGGTGATGTTGGCGTTGAACAACAGTACCGCACCAAACAGATAAACGGACGCAAGCGTGACTATGAGACGGTTCACTTGACAGTTCATGTGTTTGTTGACCAATGAGCAGAACTCCCATGTGGTCAGTCCTGATATTACCGCGAACAACACCGCAAACGACGTGGGTGTCCATAAGATACAGGTCACCATCACGAAAACAAAAGCGATGCCGGTGACCGAGCGTATCAGCAATTCCTTATTCAACTTATGCATATAATCAATAGTATACTAATCACCACCCGAAGAGTGTGTTCTCATGTGGGGCGATCGGTTTTGTCTTTACTTCCTTGGGCTTTGTCTCAAGCTCGTCGTCTGACTTGTCCGCACCGTTTTCAACCGGTTCCGGATTCACAGCCGTTTCCTGTACCAGGTCCGGTTTCACCTCAGCTTCCGTCTCCTGTGCAGCCTCCACCTCCGGGGTCTGCGCCGCCTCCACTTCCGGAGCCTGATCAAAGGTAGTCACCTTCAGTTCACGGAACGGTTTCTGGGCAGCCTTCACGGCGGAGTCCTTTCCGGACTTCTTCTCCTCGGCAACCCCAGCCTGACCTGCCTTGGCCTTTTCAATCACAGCCTCGACCACCTTCTTGCGTATGATTTCCTCATTCTCCGCGGCATGGTCATCCCCGGACTCGTCTGTTCCCTCTTGGTTCTTCCCTTCCTCGTTGGCCGCAAGGAGTTCCTCCGTGCGTGAAATCCACGGACGCTTGCCGAAGATGTTCTCCACATCCTCCGCATAGATGACCTCACGCTCAATCAACAGTTGTGCCAGTTGGGCGTGTCCCTCCTTGTGTTCTTCGAGAATCCGCTTTGCCCTGTCGTACTGATCGGCAATCAGTTTCTTGACCTCAACGTCTATCAGCTCCGCAGTATGCTCGCTGTACGGCCGGCTGAACTGGTACTCCTCATTATTATAATAGCACAGGTTGGGCAGGGAGTCGCTCATACCGGCGTAGGCCACCATTCCGTACGACCGTTTGGTCACTTTCTCCAAGTCGTTCATCGCTCCTGTGGAAATGCGTCCCACGCACAGTTCCTCGGCAGCGCGTCCTCCGAGAGTGGCGCAAATCTCGTCGAGCATCTCCTCCTTGGTGGTGATTTGCCGCTCCTCCGGCATGTACCACGCCGCTCCAAGAGCCTGTCCGCGAGGCACGATGGTCACCTTCACCAGTGGGTTGGCATACTGGCAGAACCAGCTGACTGTAGCGTGGCCAGCCTCATGCAGGGCGATAGACCGTTTCTCAGAGTCGGTCATCACCTTCGTCTTCTTCTCCAGTCCACCGATTATCCTGTCCACCGCATCGAGGAAACACTGCTTGTTGACCCACGGACTGTTCTTTCTCGCGGCGATAAGCGCCGCCTCGTTACATACGTTGGCTATGTCCGCCCCGGAGAAGCCCGGAGTCTGTCTCGCCAGGGTGTCCACATCCACAGTCTCGTCAATCTTGATTGGACGCAGATGCACGTTGAAGATGGCTTTCCGCTCACTCAGGTCGGGCAGTTCCACATGTATCTGTCGGTCGAAGCGTCCTGCGCGGAGCAACGCCTTGTCAAGGATGTCCGCGCGGTTGGTGGCTGCAAGTATGATGATTCCGCTGTTGGTGCCGAATCCGTCCATCTCGGTAAGCAACTGGTTGAGGGTATTCTCACGCTCGTCGTTGCCTCCCATGCTCGCCTTGTTGCCGCGGGCGCGTCCGATGGCGTCAATCTCGTCGATGAACACGATGCACGGAGCCTTCTCCTTTGCCTGTTGGAACAAGTCGCGCACACGACTCGCGCCGACACCCACGAACATCTCCACGAAGTCGGAACCGGAGAGTGAGAAGAACGGCACGTCCGCCTCACCTGCCACAGCCTTCGCCAACAGGGTCTTTCCTGTTCCCGGAGGACCGATGAGCAGCGCGCCCTTTGGAATCTTGCCTCCAAGTTCAGTGTATTTCTTCGGGTTCTTCAGGAAGTCCACAATCTCATGCACCTCACGTTTCGCCTCGGTCTGTCCCGCCACGTCCTTGAACGTGATCCTGGTCTCGGGACTGCTCTGTTCAAACAGTTTGGCCTTCGACTTTCCGAAACTGAAGATGCCGCCTCCGGCTCCTCCACCACCCATGCGTTTCATGATGAAGAACCAGAAGGCAACCAACAGGAGCAGTGGGCCTACCTGTATCAGGATATTCCACAGGGTGTCGTTCTCGCGCTCGTAGCTCACCTTACCGGCGAACTTGCCGTGCGCCCTCGCCGAGTCCACCTTTGTCTCCAGATTGTCGAACGATCCGAATTCCACCTCCGGAACTCTTTTTGCCGACGGATTTTTCACTACGTCACCATAGAGAAATTTCTCGCCCGTCTTCGAGACGGCGAACCTCAGTGACAGCTCGTCCTTGTTGACGAGAATCTCATTGACGTAACCGCTGTCCAGACATTCCACAAAATCGGTGTAGGAAAGTTTCTTCGAGGAGGTGTCCCCCGATTTGGACAGCAGCACGAACGCCACGCCAAACAACAGCAGCATGTAGATCCAGTTCAAGTTGAACTTGGGCTTGCGCATCCTCCTGTAGGAGTTGTCTTTGTTGATGTTATTGTCGCTCATAAATATCAGTCAAGGTTTGGTATGTCAGTACAGTCCGCGTCTTCCCACAGATGGTCCAGATCGTAGAAATGGCGGAATTCGGGAACGAACACATGCACCACGATGTCGGCATAGTCCATGGCGATCCACTGGCTGTTGTTCTGTCCGTCCACAGTCAAGGGTCGGAGACCCCTCTTCTCCCTCAGGTTGTCGCCCACGGACTCCGCTATGGCGTACACTTGGGTGGGCGTGTTGCCCTCACAAATGACAAGGTAGTTGCAAATCGTGTCGTCAATTTTCTTCAAGTCAACGACACGTATGTTCGTCCCTTTCTTGTCTTGAATACCATCGACAATAGTTTTCAAATCCTTTGTAAGTCTCTTCATTCTTATGAAATAAATTTTCGACAAAGTTAATACAAACAATGCGAAGCGCAAAAAAAAATCTGATTTATTTTTGTCTATCATTGCCGTTGAAACACCAAGACCCTCAAAATGACAACATAAGGGCGGTGCAACTGCATGAAACGCACACCCGCCGGGGCGTGTCCGGCTGCGTGAAACCGCACCGTATGGAGCGAGACGGACAAAGGTGGTGAACATTGCATCCGGACACGGAAAAACGGGGTTGACGTGTGCTAATGGGACTCTCCGACGGACGAAAAACCAAAAAAAACAATCTTTTTCGGGATATAATTTTGTCAGTTCAACAAAAACGTCTAACTTTGCAGCCGCAAAAGGGAGGGGAACGTGTCCCTAACCTTGCACCAGTGTAATTGGGATATGGTGTAATTGGCAACACAACAGATTCTGGTCCTGTTATTTTGGGTTCGAGTCCCGATATCCCAACAAAGGAAACGTCAACCGTCAGGCTGGCGTTTTTTTATTGCGCTGATGTCTTGTCCAAAGAAAAATTATAGCTACATTTGCACCCAATTAGAAGACGGATAAAGAATGGAACAAGGTAAAAGGCGGCCGCTCATCTTCATCTCCAACGATGACGGCTATCAGGCTAAAGGCATAAAGACTCTGACGGACATTGCGAGGGAATTTGGCGACGTGGTGGTTGTGGGTCCCGACGGACCGCGTTCGGGCTCAGCCCTATGCGTCACGTTCAACAGCATCATTACCACCAACAAGATAAGTGAGGAACCGGGACTGACCGTCTATTCGTGCAGCGGCACTCCGTGTGACTGCACAAAGATGGGGATAACCAATATATGTGACCGTACACCCGACCTGGTACTCGGAGGCATCAACCACGGCGACAACTCGTCGGTCAACGTGCATTATTCCGGCACCATGGGCATTGTGATTGAAGGATGCATGAAGGGAATCCCCTCGATAGGGTTCTCCCTCTGCACCCATCTTGCCGACGCCGACTTCAGTCCGATGGCGCCGTACATAAGGAAGGTCATCGGCACGGTTCTGAAGGAGGGACTGCCCAAGGGCGTGTGTCTGAATGTCAACGCACCGGACACGAAGGAATACAAGGGTCTGAAGGTATGCGCCATGGGCAACGGCATCTGGGAGAACGAATGGGAGAAGAGAATCAGTCCCCGAGGGTTTGAATACTACTGGCTGGTAGGCAGCTACAACAACATAGACCCGCTTGACGCGGAGACCGACTGCGCGCTGCTGCGCAAGGGTTACGTGACCGTGACTCCCACTAAAATCGACATTACGGCATACGAGGCTTTCGGTCCGTTGCGACAAAGACTGGAACAGGAATGAAGTACTACCTGATTGCAGGTGAGGCGTCGGGCGACTTGCATGCCTCCAACCTGATGAAGTCGATCAAAGTCCATGACCCACACGCCGAGTTCCGGTTCTATGGAGGCGACTTGATGCGCAGTGTCGGTGGCACTCTTGTGAAGCATTACGGGGAACTCGCCTACATGGGGTTCATACCTGTCATTGCCCATCTCGGGACTATTCTGTCGAACATGAGCAAGTGTAAGGCGGACATCGTAAGGTGGAGTCCGGACGCGCTTATCCTCATCGACTATCCCGGGTTCAATCTGGACATCGCCAAGTATGTAAGGAAACACACAGGCATTCCCGTCTATTACTACATCTCCCCGAAAATATGGGCATGGAAGGAATACAGGATAAAGAACATAAAAAGGGACGTGGACCAACTGTTCTCCATCCTGCCGTTTGAGGTGGAGTTCTACAGGAAACACGACTACCCTGTCCATTATGTGGGCAACCCCTGCGTAGATGCGGTAGAGGAATTCGAGGCCTCAGCCTACGGAAACGAGACAACGGAAGAGTTTGTCCGCACGTTCGGTCTCTCGTCCAAACCAATCATAGCGGTTCTGGCAGGAAGCAGGAAACAGGAAATAAAGGACAATCTCACCATTATGATTGATGTGGCTGCGAAATACAAGGACTATCAGTTCGTCATTGCCGGAGTGCGGAGTGTCGGCGCGGACTACTACCGCAAGTTCATTCCGGAGGATTCTGATGTGAAAATCATCTTCGACAACACCTACAGACTTCTGCGACAAGCCGAGGCGGCGTTGGTCACGTCAGGCACAGCCACACTTGAGACAGCCATACTGAGAGTGCCGCAAGTGGTGTGCTACTACATTGCCTGTGGGAAAGTATTCTCGTGGCTGCGCAGACATTTCCTAAAGGTCAAGTACATCTCCCTTGTCAACCTCATAGCCGGACGGGAGGTCGTCACTGAACTGGTAGCCGACCAGATGAACACAGAGAACCTCACCAGGGAACTTGGTTCGATTGTCAAAGGCGGAAGCAGGAGACAGACGATGCTGGACGACTACGACAGGCTGATCGCCGTTCTTGGCGGTAAGGGAGCGTCCGACAGGGCCGCGCGCCAGATGATTGGGTTATTGAAGAAGCAAGCCCACGCCCAAACAGGAACAAACAAATAATCGAACAATGGAATACAAGAGAATCTACAGTCAGGAAGAGGTACACGAACTGTACGGATGGTTCAAGGACTTCAAGTACGAGGGTCCGGTTGACATAGGACACGGACAGTTCGTCAAAAACGCCAAGGACACGGTCAACCGCATCATCATGCAGACCGAGGGAAACATAGACAACCCCATCTACTCGGGGATGATCCATCAACTGGGCATCATCAAGGACGAACTCATCAGGCAGGGACTTGTAGACAAGCAGTGACCTTGTTGGTGAGGTCAACGAACTCCTCCACGGACAGTTGCTCTGGCCGTTTGTTGAGAACCTCGTCCGCCAACAGGGGCGAGTCCTTGCCCACTATCTGCTTCAGTCCGTTGCGCATCATCTTCCTGCGCATGGTGAACACCGTCTTCACCACCCTACGGAACATCCTCTCGTCGCAACCGAGGGAAGACTTTCCGTTGCGTGTGAGCCGGATGACCGCACTCTTCACCTTTGGCGGAGGATTGAACACGTTCTCGTTGACGGTGAACAGGTACTCCACATCGTACCACGCCTGTACGAGTACGCTCAGCACCCCGTACGCCTTACCGCCGGGAGTAGCCGCCATGCGTTCAGCCACCTCCTTCTGAATCATACCGGTGCAGCACGGTATGAGGTCTTTGTGTTCAAGCATCTTGAAGAATATCTGGCTCGATATGTTGTACGGATAGTTGCCTGTAAGGACGAAAGGCGCGCCACCGAACACGGTACGCAAGTCCATCTTCAGGAAATCAGCCTCGATGACATTATCGCCCAGTTGGGGAAAACGGTCGTGCAGGTAAGGCACTGACTCACGGTCAATCTCCACCACCTTCAACTCACGTCCCTTGGTGAGCAGGAACTGGGTAAGCACCCCGGTACCCGGCCCGACTTCAAGCACTGGAATATCCGGACACGCATCCACCGTATCCGCTATCCTCTGTGCGACACCCATATCTGTCAGGAAGTGTTGTCCCAAAAACTTCTTGGGCCTTACTTTTGAAATTTCTCCACCCATCCTATCCTTGCATTCGCATTTATTTCATAAATTTGCATTGGCAAAGGTAAGTAAAAAAAATCACACCGCATTGAACTCGCAAAAGATTATCAAAAATACACTGAACATTTTGTTGCCGATACTGCTTGGCACTGCCATTTTGTGGTGGATGTACCGTGGGTTCGACTTCAACCAGGTGGCGGACACACTGAAGTACGGCACCAACTGGTGGTGGATGGCGTTCTCCCTCGTGTTCGGTGTCACGGCACAGGTGTTTCGTGGACTGCGTTGGAAGCAGACGTTGGCTCCGTTGGGCGAGCGTCCCGCCACGTCCGACTGCATCCACGCCATCTTCATATCGTACACCACAAGCCTCATCATCCCTCGTTCCGGGGAGATGGTCAGGTGCGGTGTCCTGTCGAGGTACGACGGCACGTCATTCCCCAAGTCTCTGGGTACGGTAGTCGCCGAGCGTGTGGTTGACTCACTTTTACTGCTGTTCATGGCAATGGTCGTGTTTGCCCTAAACGCTGACATGTTCATGCGGTTCTTCGATGTCACCGGAACAAGTTGCAGTGACGCTGTAAACCAGATGAACACAGTAGGCTACGCCGTCATGGCAGTCTGCATCGCGGTTCTCGTCGGACTGTTCTGGGTACTGGTACGCCGCTTTGAGGTATTCGCCCGACTGGTACGGTTCGCCAAGGGAATAAGGGACGGAGTGTTCTCTCTGAAGGACGTGAGCGACAAATGGCTGTTCACTTTATACACCATAGGTATCTGGGGCAGTTATTTCCTGCATTTCTACACCACCTTCTACTGCTTCGATTTCACGAAAGACCTTGGCATAAACGTGGCTATGGTGGCGTTCACAGTAGGCAGTTTCGCTGTCATCGTGCCTACACCCAACGGTATGGGTTCATGGCATTTTGCGGTGAAGACAGTCCTGTTGCTTTCGGGAGTCAAGGCAGACGCCGACGCGGAGACGTTCGCGCTTATCGTGCATGCCATCCAGACAGCCCTGATGCCTGTACTCGGGATATATTCCGTAACCGCACTCCTGCACAAGGGGAAAAGACACAGACAGACAATAATCAATAACTAATTAATAACACAGACTATGGAAATAACAGACTTGAAACCCCAGAACGTATGGCGTTGTTTCTATGCGCTTACCCAGATTCCACGTCCGTCAGGACATACGGAGGCAGTGGCGAACTACCTGCTTGAGTTCGGCAAGCAGCACTGCGACGAGGCGTTCATCGACAATGCCGGCAATGTGGTGATGCGCAAGAAGGCCACTCCGGGCTATGAGAACCGTGAGACGGTCATCCTACAGGCACACATGGACATGGTGCCGCAAAAGACCAATGACAGTAACCACAACTTCGAGACCGACCCGATACAGACTTGGATTGACGGTGACTGGGTTCGCGCCAAAGGCACTACCCTCGGAGCCGACGACGGTATGGGTGTGGCTATCGCCATGGCTGTAGTCGAGGACGACTCCCTCGAACACGGTGCCATAGAGGTACTCATAACCAGGGACGAGGAGACTGGCATGTACGGCGCGTTCGACCTCGCTCCAGAGACACTCAAGGGCAAGTACCTTCTTAATATAGACAGTGAGACTGAAGGGGAGATAACCATAGGATGTGCCGGCGGACTGGATGTCGTCTGCACGCTCGACTACAAGGAACAGCCTGTGGAAGCCCCCGAGTCTGTAGCCTACCGCATAAACGTAAAGGGTCTGCTGGGCGGACACTCTGGACTGGAAATCAACGAAGGCCGCGCCAACGCCAACAAGTTGATGGCGCGTGTACTCTTCGCCACAGTGAACACCGGACTGGCTCAGTTGTGCAGCTGGCACGGAGGCAACATGCGCAACGCCATCCCGCGCGACGGCGAGGCTGTGGTCACAGTGTCCAAAGCCTGTGAGGAGGATTTCAAATCGATGGTGGGACAGTGCGCCAAGACCTTCAACCAAGAGTACCGCGACATAGAGAAGGAGGAGATTATTGTCACCGCCACACCGTGTGACATGCCCGCCACAAAGATTCCGGCGGACATACAGTCGAACCTCATCGACGCTGTTCTCGCAGCCCATGACGGAGTTCTCCGCAACATACCCACCATACCGGAGATTGTGGAGACATCAAGCAACCTCGCCATCATATCCGTAGCCGACGGCCACGCCAGCGTACAGATTCTGGCACGGAGCAGCATGGACAGCATGAAACTGTATCTCTGCAACAGTCTGCGCACCTGCTTTGCGATGGCCGGCATGAAGGTGGAGTTTGAGGGCGGCTACAACGGATGGTTGCCTAACACCAAGAGTCCGTTCGTGAAGGAGATGTCGGAAGTCTACGAGAAGATGTACGGCGAGAAACCGAAGATTCTGGTTGTCCACGCCGGACTGGAGTGCGGAATCATCGGGCCTAAATACCCTGAGATGGACATGGCTTCCATCGGCCCCACGCTCCGTTCGCCCCACACACCGAACGAGCGTTGTCACATCCCGTCCGTGGGCAAGTCCTACGATTATGTGGTGGAGGTGATTAAGAACATCCCGGCCAAGGCATGATATGCTGAACACGAACAAAGACTTGAAACTGTATTTCTCAATACGTGAGGTGGCAGAGCTTCTGGGAGTCACAGAAACTCTGCTCCGCTTTTGGGAGAGGGAGTTTCCGAGCATCCACCCCAAGAAAGCCGGCAGAGGGATACGCCAGTACACCAAGGAGGACATCGAGGCGGTACGCACCGTGTACCACTACGTCAAGGAGTGCAAGATGACTCTGGACGGGGCGCGCGAGGCGATCAAGCGCGACAAGGGACAGCCCAACAAGAAACTGGAGATTATCGAACGTCTCAAGTTCGTCAGCAAGGAGCTGCAGGCGATAGGAAAGGAAATGGGCGGACTCCAATAAGTACCGCCTTTTTATATTTACACCTTATTAAATTACACAGACAAAAACATGACAAAAACGATTAAGGCGGCACTGTTCGACCTCGACGGCACACTGTTCGACACCGAAGGACAATACACCCAGTTCTGGGGCAGGATGGCGCGCAAGTACAGACCTGACGTCAAGGACTTGGAATACAAGATAAAGGGAACGACACTCGTACAGATCTTCGACAATTATTTTCCCGACAAGCAGGTGAGGGAGGAACTCACCAGGGAACTGGACAAGTGGGAGCTACAGATGACCTACCGGTTTGTCCCCGGAGCGTTGGACTTCATAACCGACCTGAAAGCCCACGGAGTGAGATGCGCCGTGGTCACCAGCTCCAACAAGAAGAAGATGGACAGTGTGGCCCGGCAACTGCCCCACTTCAACGACCTGTTCGACCGTGTACTCACGTCCGAGGACTTCTCCGCATCCAAACCCGACCCCGACTGTTACCTCAAGGGGGCTGCCGTGTTTGGAGTAACGACCAGCGAGTGCGTCGTGTTCGAGGACGCGTTCACAGGACTGCAGGCCGGGATGTCGGCCGGGATATTCACGGTAGGACTTTCCACCAGCAATCCGGCGGAGGCAATCAAGGACAAGTGCGACTATGTGATACCCGACTTCAACGGACTCACTTACGAAAGGTTGCTGGACATCGTGAACAGGCGGACAGCGGCTGTGGAGTGACCCACCACGCACCCACGCGCCTACTCTTGTCACATTTGAACCAAAAGTTTACACTTATGTTCAATTGTTTCTGTGTGTGCGGATTATAGTATACCTTTGCGAGGTAAAAAAAATCACACACAACAAACATTTGTACAAGATATGAGAAAGACAGAGAGTAGAAGCGGCAGGGTATTCAGGCAGTTCGGTCTGGCGTTTGCCCTTGTCGCCATGGGCAGCGTGTCGGCTGACAAGGCCGCAGCCCAGACACCGCCTCAGCAGAGGTATGTGTTCGAGAGTACAGCAAACCCTTATCTTCCATTATGGGAACACCTGCCCGACGGAGAACCGAGGGTGTTCGAAGACCCGGACAACCCGGGCAAGTACCGCATTTACATCATCGGTTCCCACGACGTGAGACTCGACAGTTACTGCGGACCTGACATCCACGCATGGTCGGCGCCGGTGGAGGATCTGAGTCAATGGCGCGACGAGGGCAGCCTGTTCAAGTACCACATATCCGGACAGTGGGACGTGATGTACGCCCCCGACCTGGTGGCAGTGAAAGGCAAGGACGGCAAGAAAGTATACTACCTCTATCCCCACAGCCGTGGCTGGAGACGTGTCGGCATGGTTTGCAAGAGTGACCGTCCCGACGGACCGTTCACACCGGTCAACCTCAATGAGGACGGCACCGCCCTGCTCGAAGGCAGTATCATAGACTTCGACCCTTCGGTGTTCGTGGACGAGATAACGGACAAGAAAGACCCCGACTACAATATCGGATTCCGCGCCTACGCGTTCTGGGGCTACCAGCGTTCCACCGCCATGGAGCTTGACCAGAACACCATGTACTCCATACGTCCCGGCACTCCGTTGCGCGACTATTTCCTGCCGGCCAGCGCCCGCTATGGAGTGATCCGTGACCCGGAAGGCACTACCTATCCGGCTCTCTACGAAGGGCAGAACCCGGGCGAGTTCAATTTCTACGAGGCCTCATCCATCCGTAAGGTGGGCAACAAGTACGTGATGGTGTTCTCGGGCTATTCAGGTCCGGACTACGGACTGGGCAGCACCAACTCAGCCCTGCGTTATGCCTTCGGAGACTCGCCTCTCGGACCGTGGCGCAGCGGAGGCGTGCTTGTAGACTCACGTGGAGTAGTGCCGAACGAGGACGGAAGCAAACTCATCACCACCAATTCCGCACACAACACCCACGGTAGCATACAGGAGATCAACGGTCAGTGGTACGTGTTCTACCACCGTCCGCCGAGAGGGTTCGGCAACGCCCGCCAGGCAGTGGTGGCTCCGGTAACCATCGAGTGGGACAAGAAGAAGGTGGCTGACGGCGGAACGGTACGGATCACCGCCTACGACCCCTACGCCAAGGACGGCAAGTGGACCGCCAAGGCAAGCGACGGCACTGAATACACAGGAGCTGAAGTGACCTCTGAAGGTTTCCACATCTTCGGTCTCGACCCTTACCGCTACTATTCGGCAGGATACGCATGTTACATGTCCAACCCTGGTTGGATGCAGGACTCATGGGACGTGTGGGACAACAACATGGATCTGGCAGGTGTGACCAACGGTGGTGTCATCGGCTTCAAGTACTTCGGTTTCGGAGGACTGAAGAAGGACAGCAAGGGTATAAAGGCATTTGAGGGTGCGAAGAAAGGCAACCGCACCACCCTGAACCTCTTCATCACGCCCTGTACAGACAAGGCGTTCACCATCAAGGTGATGCTCGACGGGCCTTATGCCAACAACACATGGAACGGCAAGCAGATTGCCACTATCAGTGTCCCTGCCAACTCCAGCAAGACATCCACACAGTTCACCGCTGACGTGGCGGCGGCAGTGGAGGGTCTGAAGGGAAAGCACGCCATCTATCTGATTGCCGAAGGTCAGGGCAACGGTCCTCTTTTCAACATGCACGGCATCGGGTTCAGCAGCACTTCCAAGAAAATCTCACGCTACGTGTCTCCTACAGTCAACATTCAGGTGAACGGCAAGGACATGGCAGTGCCTACCACTCCTATGCACTCTACGGAGAAGAACGGATTCTGTGAACCCACACGCTATGAGATTACCTGCCCACTCCTGCCAAGTGAGGCGTTGCAGGTGAAGGCATCTGCGTCTGACCCGAGCGTGGAGGTGGAGGTAAAACAACCTGCGGAAGACCATGCGGCGGCTGTCGTATGCACCTACAAGGGATTCACCAAGACCTACTACATCACACGTGTGGACACCAAATAACAGCGCTGCATACAGTCAGATTCAGTTCCTTTGGGGCGTTACAGACCCCAAAGGAACTGTTTTTGTATTCCGCGCCCACCGCCGTCCGTTATTTTTAGTTACCTTTGCACCCCGTAACAAAAACGAAAATAACATTATCATGAAAATTGACATTGGGAAAGTGTACCAGCCCAAGTTTTTCCACATCTTCAACAAAGGGTACTACAACAAACAAAAGTTTGTCTCTGACATCATAGCCGGAATCATAGTAGGAATAATCGCGTTGCCGCTCGCCATCGCCTTCGGTATTGCCAGTGGGGTGTCGCCCCAACAGGGACTCATCACCGCCATCGTGGCAGGCTTCATGATTTCCTTCCTTGGCGGCACACGCTTCCTCATAGGCGGACCTACAGGAGCGTTCATCGTCATCGTGGCGGGCATCATCGGTGACTATGGAATCCAGGGACTTACCATAGCCACCATCATGGCAGGTGTGTTCCTCGTGGTCATGGGACTGTGCCGCATGGGCGTGGTGTTCAAGTTCATACCATACCCCATCGTGGTCGGTTTCACCAGCGGTATAGCCGTCACCATCTTCTCCACCCAGGTGAAGGACTTCCTCGGCATCAGCGCCGACATCCCCTCTGGATTCATCCCGGAGTGGCACGCCTACTTCTGCAACCTGTCCCACATCAACTGGTTCGAGGCAGGTATGAGTACCGTCTGTCTGCTCGTCATCATCGTCTGGGGACGGTTCATCAAGAAGATTCCGGGATCACTCATCGCCCTGATTGTAGGCACAGCCGCTTCAGTACTGCTCGACAAGTACGCCGGCATCCATCTCGCCACTATCGGCAGTAAGTTTCCCGAACTGGCGGAAGGACTGCCCATGCCGTCACCGGTGGCTCCGGCGATGGATTACGAGACCATCATGAAACTCGTTTCCCCTGCCTTCACCATAGCCGTACTCTGTGCCATCGAGTCGCTGTTGGCCGCCATGGTAACGGACGGAGTGACGGGCAAGCACCACGACTCCAACACCGAACTCATCGGTGAGGGATTCGCCAATATCGTCACCCCCCTCTTCGGGGGCATACCCGCCACAGGAGCCATCGCGCGCACCATGGCAAACATCAACAACGGAGGCAAGTCGCCGCTGGCTGGAGTGGTACACGCGGTGGTCCTGCTCCTCATCTACCTGTTCCTGATGCCCTACGCCATCTATATCCCACTCTCATGCCTTGCAGCCATACTGGTGATGGTGGCGTACAACATGAGTGAGTGGCGCACCTTCAAGTACCTCATGCGTGGCGAGAAGTCCGACGTGGCGGTACTCCTCATCACCTTCTTCCTCACCGTCATCGTAGACCTCACCGTAGCCATCGAGGTGGGTATAGTGCTTGCCATCGCCCTCTTTGTGCGCCGTGTCATGGAAACCTCGTCAATCAACGTGGTGGAAGAGGACAGGCTGGCTGCCACAGACGCCAGCGAGAGCGCCAACCCCGATGACATCGAGTACCTCGACATCCCCAAGGGGGTTGAGGTGTACGAAATCAACGGTCCTTATTTCTTCGGTCTTGCCAGCAAGTTTGAGGAACTGGGCAACGTGAACAACCAAGACGTAAAGGTTCGTATCATCCGTATGCGCAGGGTGCCGTTCATGGACTCCACTGGAGTGAACAACCTGAAGAACCTCTGTGAGAGGACACAGAAACGTGGCGTGCATGTGGTTCTGTCGGGCGTGAACGACAAGGTGCGGCACACCCTGGTAAAGTACGGGATAGACCACCTTATCGAGCCTGACTGCATCCAGCCCCACATCAGTCTGGCACTGAAGAAGGCGAACGAGTTGCTTGCATAGGTAGGCGACGGTGTTCCAACCACTTTCATTTATGAAACAAAGTCAGCCAAATCCCACCAAGGATTTGGCTGACTCGTATTTTGTATGTACATTTGCACCATACTTCAACAAACCAAACAACGAAACAATGAAAAAATTATTCCTATCACTGTTCTTAGGAGTCATGACTCTGGGCGCTGCGGCGCAGACATCACGTGACCTCGGAAACGGAACATTCCAGAACCCGGTCATCTGGGCAGATGTGCCGGACGTGTGTGTCATCCGTGTAGACGACACCTTTTATATGGTCAGCACCACCATGCACATGTCTCCCGGGTGTACCATCATGAAGTCCAAAGACCTCGTAAACTGGTCGGTCGCCGGCTACGCCCACGACCAACTGGAAGAGACCGACGCCTTCGCGCTGAAGAACGGCAAGAACGACTATGCCAAGGGTTCATGGGCAGCCAACATCAGGTACGACAAGTACGAAAAGATGTTTTACCTCATCGTGACCTGCAACACCACACAGAAGTCATATATATTCACCACACGCGACATAGAGCATGGGCCGTGGCACAGGAACGAGGTGAGCATGTGCTACGACCCCGGTTTCCTTTTCGAGGACACAGGCACGGAGTGCAAGAAGTATGTGGTGCATCCCAACGCCAGTCTCGACGAACATCAGGCCTACCTGTGTGAGATCATCTCCGACGGCAAAGGAGGCGTGACTCTGGGCGAGCGCAAGAAGTTCCTCGACTACACCCAGGCGGACAATCCGTCGCAGGGACTGCGCGCGGAGGGTTACCACGGCTACAAGATAGGTGACTACTATTACATCTTCATGATTCAGGGCGGACACGGAGAGGCGTGGAGACAGCAGATATGCTGGCGCAGCAAGAGTCTTTTCGGTGACAAATGGGAATGTCGTAAAGTGTTCACAGGCCACATGAAGAACAGCGACGGTTCGTTCTTCCAGCGCAACAACGGTGTGGCACAGGGCAACATCGTGGACACCCCCGACGGCAAGTGGTACACCATGCTCTTCCAGGACCAGGGCGCACTGGGTAGAATGCCTGTGCTGATCGCCATGGAATGGGGCAAGGACGGATGGCCTGTCATCGGTGGCGACGGACACACCGCGGCAGTCGTCATGGACATGCCGGTGAAGGACAAGGCAAACGGCAAGAAACCGTCCATCGTGGTCAGCGACGAGTTCAACAACGGCAAGGAAGCCGACCGTTACATCATCTCCGACAAGTACGCCAACTCACTCGGTAAGGGTGGCGAGTACGACCTCACCACATCCATACTGAAGAAGGAGTGGCAGTGGAACCACAACCCGGACAACCGTTACTGGTCGCTCACCGACCGTAAGGGATGGCTCCGGCTGAAAGGCGGCAACATGGCGCATAACATACGTGATGCCCGCAACACCCTCACACAGCGCACGTTCGGACCTGAATGTACGGCAGAGACACTGCTTGACACACGTGGGATGAAAGACGGCGACTGTGCCGGGATCACCCTTTTCCAGAACCAGTACGGCTACGTGGGAGTGGAGTTCATCGACGGAACCAAGTACATCGTGATGCGCCGCGCCGCAAAGAAAGATGACCCGGAAGGCATCATCATCGAGAAGACCCCACTCAAGGGCAACAAGGTGTACCTCCGCGCCCACGGTGACTTCACGGACAGGAAAGACCTGGGCGACTTCGCCTACAGTCTCGACGGCAAGAAATGGACACCGATAGGCGATGCCCTCCACATGAAGTTCGACTGGCCCGACTTCTGCGGCCAGCGTTTCGGACTGTTCTATTTCCCTACAAAGTCACTGGGCGGACATGCGGACTTCGACTTCTTCCATGTACGTTAGGACTACGGTCCTCCTGTTGTCCACATGCCTGGGTCTCCACGCCCAGGATGTGGAGTGGGAAGACCCGGGTGTCATTGGCATCAACAAGTTGCCGTACCACAGTTCCCTACAGTTGCCCTCCATGGAGGACAGCTGTAGGGAGATTGTGTCTTTGGACGGTCTGTGGGCCTTCTGTTGGTCAGCCAATCCCATGGAACGCCCCAAGGATTTCTACCGCACAGACTATGATGTGAGTTCATGGGACAGCATACGGGTACCGGGCAACTGGCAGACACAGGGGTACGGCAAACCCATCTACACCAATATCAGTTATCCTTTCCAAAAGGACGCGCCGCGCGTGACGGCAGAACCGCCTGAAAACTGGTTCGCCTCCGGCAACCGCAACCCTGTAGGATCGTATGTCACTACCGTCAACGTCACAAAAGACATGAGGGACAAGAGCCTCATCCTGCATTTCGGCGGTGTCCACTCTGCCATGTACGTATGGGTCAACGGACAGAAAGTAGGCTATAGCCAGAACTCCATGTCACCCGCCGAGTTCGATGTCACGGATCTGCTCCACAGTGGGGATAACAGACTTGCGGTGGAGGTTTACAGATGGTGCGACGGCAGTTATCTTGAAGACCAGGACATGTGGCGGTTAAGTGGCATATTCCGCCCTGTACAACTGTGGGTACGCCCCAAGGTCCACATCGCGGATTATTTCCTCCGTGGGGACGCTGACGGTTCGTTCCGCGCAAAGGTGAAGGTGTGCAACAACGGCAAGAAGACAGCCAAAAGCGTTCCCGTAAGTGTCACTGTAGGAGGACGGAAACTGAATGCCACAATAAGAAAGATTGAAGCAGGGGACACGGTCACGGTGACTCTGGCGACGCAAGTCAACCGCCCCAGACTGTGGTCGGCGCATGACCCTCATCTCTACCCTGTAGCCATCGACACCCGGGACGAGCATTTCGACAATCACGTGGGATTCAGAAGTGTCGAGGTGAAAGGGGAGGTGCTGAAGATAAACGGGAAGAACGTGAAACTGCGCGGAACCAACAGGCACGACCATCATCCGCGCACAGGACGGTTCGTCAGTCGGGAGACATACGAGATGGATTTGGCGCTGATGAAGCAGTGTAACATCAACTTCCTGCGCACCAGCCACTACCCCGACGACCCCTACATCTATGAGTTGTGCGACAGATACGGTATATTCGTGATGGACGAGGCCAATCAGGAGAGCCACGGATATGGCATAGGCAACAGACAGCTCGGCGACAACCCACTGTGGACCCATGCTCATGTGGACAGGGCGGTAAGTCTGGTGGAACGCGACAAGAACCATCCGTCGGTCATCTTCTGGTCACTCGGCAACGAGGCCGGCAGCGGACTGAACATCCGCGCCATGCGCAAGGCGGCGGTTGACATCGACTCGTCACGTGTGGTGTACTACGACAGTGACAGGAGTGTGTCCGACATCTATGATGACGGCTACCTCACGCCGGACCGGTTGAAAGAGATGGCACAGAAAGTGGACGACCGCCCTTTCATGATGCGCGAGTACGCCCATGCCATGGGCAATTCGGTGGGCAACCTCAAGGACTACTGGGATGTCATCTATGCGGACTCCAGTATCTGTGGAGCCGCGTTGTGGGATTTCGTGGACCAGAGTTTCGCTGTTAACCGCAATACAGGCCGCATCTCACAATCAGACCAGACCGACAAGACAGACGATGAATACTGGGCATACGGAGGAGACTTCGGAGATGTACCCAACAACGGCAATTTCAGTTGCAACGGTATCGTGGGAGCTGACCGCAAGCCACATCCCCATTTCTATGAGGTGCAGTACGTCTACCAGCCCATTCATTTCTCATACGGGAACGGCGCTGTGATAAAACGGAGCGTGGATCCGTTCGTCAGCGTAGACGATTTTGATTATGTGGAAGAGAGGAAAGAGATATGCGGTGAGATCCTCATCAACGTATCCGCCACACTCAAGGAAGACAAGCCTTGGGCAAAGAAAGGCACGGTAGTGGCTCATGAACAGTTTGTCGAGAGCCAGTATCCCCTGCCGGAGTTCGACACCACAGGAAGTATCCCGACTGTCATGCGTGACGGTGACACTGTGCGCGTCACCGCCTCTGGCATAACTGTCCACATCAATGCGGCGGACGGTTCAATCACCGGGTATGTCGTGGACGGCGATTCCCTCATCCACTCGCCCTTGCGTCCTTCGTTTTGGAAACCCGCGAACGACAACCAAGTCGCCAATGGCTATGCCACCCGACTCGGATCGTGGAAGGAGTGCGGCCGCAAAGTAAACGGAATGGATGTTGTCTCTGCCGATGGAGTGGTGAGGGTGACATTCAGGATGTCCCTGTCTGTAGGGGCGGACTACACCCTTTCCTACACGGTCAACTCCAAGGGATCGGTACTTGTGGAGGCGGACTACAAACCGCTGAGCGACGACATCCCCCTCATTCCGAGATTCGGCATGAGTATGTCACTAAAAGGACGTACCGACACAGTGGAATGGTACGGCAGGGGACCTGCGGAGAACTATCCTGACCGCAAGTTGTCCCAGCACATAGGACATTATTCACTGCCACTGAAGGATTTCCAAACCGACTACGTGCGTCCGCAAGACAACGGTTACCGTTGCGACACCCGCTGGTTGTCCGTCTCCTCCAGAGGACACGTCTTCCGCATGGAAGGTATGCAACCCCTGTGCTTCTCAGTCCACGACTATCCAGACAGTGAACTGGAGCGTGGCTACCGCCATCCCCACGACGTGAGACATGAAGACGCCACATACATCAACATCGACCTCAATGTCCATGGTGTGGGAGGCTGTGACACGTGGGGCGCACAGACACTGCCGAAGTACACCATCCCAGGCAACAGCAACTACCACTATGCGTTTGTGTTCTTCGTAAGCAAAATCTCCAAAACATTTTGAGGTTTCACAGGAAAAGCATATCTTTGCAAGTGGTTAATTAAAAAGCCATCAAGGTCACATCTTACGTATGGCCAAAGTAGAATTCAAAGATTCATTCCAATACGAGACATATGGACTTGACACATAACATCATAGAATACGTCAATTGCTGCGTGGGCGCTTTTGCCAACCGCTTTAAGTTGCCCATGCCGGCGGCATATGCCTACCTTCGCCGATTCAAGGGCATCGATTTCCTGATAGATTGCTATTCAGCTGAACATACCCTCTCTATAGAGGATGCCGTGGATGACATCACCCAGTTATGTCAGAAGCATGGAGGGCGGTTGGTATGCTGAAGTTGTATCACGGCAGTAATGTCATTATAGACGAGATAGACTTGTCACGTTCCAAGCGTGGTAAAGACTTTGGCTGCGGT
The DNA here is from genome assembly GCA_963594655.1 of Candidatus Methanomethylophilaceae archaeon. GTDB lineage: Bacteria > Bacteroidota > Bacteroidia > Bacteroidales > Bacteroidaceae > Colivivens. The sequence continues at coordinate 23,831 of CAVBFD010000011.1, read as the reverse complement.
TTTTATTTGAATCCGGATAAGTCACAGGCAATGGCGATGGCTGTCCGTACATCACAGCGTATGATGGAGGGGGAGCCAGTACTCAACACCTATCTTTTTGATGAAACGCTTTTGGAAGAATGTTCGTCCTTGTCGGTGAAAGTGTTTCAGGACTATTCTGTAGATTGGGCGGAGTTTGTCTTGATGAACAGAAAGAATTTGAGTGAAACGTCAGTCCATCCATATGATATTGTTATTGGTCCTATAGCAGATGATACTGTCGGTCTTCAAATGCACCGTTTTATCCAAGGCTATATAAGCATTGAAAAAATGATAGAAGAGCTACGTTTCAATCAACCTGCTATTCAGTATTTCTTTGGAACGGAGAAAGCAATAAGCCATTTAAAGAAGATTTAATCGACTATGAGTGAAGATATACAGTTTCAGATAGAATGTCTGTCTACCGAGTTGGTGGAAATGTTGATGCATAAATATGGATGGGATATGAAGAAAGCTCTTGACGAACTATATTCGTCAGAGACCTACAAGCGTCTTTGCAATCCTGCTTGTGGATTATATTATGAGGGAGCGGTTTATGTGTTTTCTTACTTGGAGAATGAAATTGAGACAGGAGTGGTTAAGTAGACTTTATAGCCATTGCAACCAATTGTCGGGAGTGACTATGGCCCGCTCTTTCACATCATAAGTGTTAGTGAATGGAGCCGGGATCTTGGTGTTAGCTTTCTTCGGGTTCCACTTCAACTCAAAGACGGAGAAACTGCCGTCGCTTTCCTCTATGTAGTCTATTTCCTGCTGTTGGCTCGTGCGCCAGAAATAGCTGTTCACATATCGTCCCGCATATTGGTTTGCTTTGATTCGTTCGCTGATAAAGAAGTTTTCCCACAGGGAGCCTGCGTCTTGGCGTAGAGTCAGTGGAGCGAAGTTCTGCAGGATGGCATTTCTGATACCATTGTCGTAGAAGTAGAATTTCTTCGCTTTCTTCAACTCCGTGCGCAGGTTGCGTGCAAATCCATTTAGCTTGAAGATGATGAAACACTTCTCCAACAGGTCAACATACTTCTCTATGGTCTTGCTGTCAGTACCGACGGTTTGTGCCAGTTCGTTGTACGAAACCTCACTTGTTACCTGCAAGGCGAGAGCTGTGAGCAACTTGCCAAGCAAGGCAGGGCGACGTATACTCTCCAGCGACAACAAGTCTTTGTAGAGGTAACTGTTGGAGAGATTGTACAACAATTCCTTGGCATCGTCAGTATGGTTGATGATGTCGGGGTAGGAACCATAGACAAGACGGTTTTCAAGGGTTTGCTTTACCGTAAGCAAACCCTTGTCTTGCAGTAGCTCACCTGTAGAGAGCGGATACAGGTGATACTCGAATTTCCTGCCGGTAAGAGGCTCGTTCAGTTTGTCTTGCAACTCAAAAGACGAAGAACCCGTAACCAAGAGCTGTACGTCAGGGAAATTATCGATGATCCGTTTAAGTGTCATTCCGATGTTCTCGACCCTTTGCGCCTCGTCTATCATCACAATCCGGTTACTGCCGATGAGCAGTTTCAGCTCCTGCGTATTCATGTGTGCCAGCATTTCCTTAACCTCCGGCTCATCGCAGTTGAGTGTCAGAGTCTGTTCGTCGCGCGCTTCAAGTATCATCTTGAAGAGCGTGCTCTTGCCCACTTGTCTTGCTCCAATGACAATGATGGCCTTTCCGCCAAACATCCTGTCTGCGATAGTATCTTGCAATAACCGTTTTATCATAAGTCTGTGCATTGTATGAATCTCGGCGCAAAGGTAATGAAAATAGCCCTTAATCCAAAAATTCCACCTGATTTTTTGGATTGTAATCCGAAAATTAGTACTGATTTTTTGGATTAGGGAATCTTCAGGCAACTATTCATGAAATAAATGGTTCTTCCGCTTTTCGGGTTGGCAAGACAGTCCAATGGCAACTCTCTACCTGGGGAACTTCTGTCCAAAAAGGAAATGAGCCATAAAGGGAGATGTCCTTATAACCGCAGACACCAACAGACAGCATGCGATGATTACTACAGCGACCAAGAACGAAAGAATGAACTCGGCAAAGGGGGCTTGCAATGCGCTGAAGTCGGGCAACACCGTTTTCAAGTTACTACGGATGATGAAATAATGTATGAGGTAGATATCCAATGTCCTGCGTCCCACATATTGCAAGACATAGCCCACCTTGTTGGTCTTGTCCAACTCATTCCTGTACTTGCGGAATATGGACAAAACAAGAAACACGCCTATAAGACCTGCTGACTTGGAGAGCCCATATCTACATACATCAAATCCACATACATCATATCTACATACATCATAACATTCCAGAAGAAGGCAAAGGACGACGAAAGAAACCAACAATACCGCCACTGTATATTTCTTGTCAAGCAACGACTCCACCGTCTTATAGTGCTTCCTCACCAGTGTGCCTATGATAAAGAACATGAAATACACTCCACGCACCACACTCAAGAGTCCAACGACATCCATACCCCCTCCAGAACTGAAGAGTTGGTAAAGCAATATAGCCGCAGGAGACACAACCAGTCCAACAGACAACAGAAAAGCGTCTTTAAGCCAATCATAGCCACTTATCAACTTCAGCATCTGTTGGACAAGGATATAAGCCACGAAATATTCGAACAAGATGAATGTGAACCAATAACCGCCTTTAGAGGGATCGAAAAGCATCTCCACAAAATCAAACTTGAATACTATGGCTATCACCGACATGAATATCAACGGAGACAAAATCTGCACTGTCACCTTCTTCCTAAGGAACTGGCAGGACTCGCTTATATCCCATTTCCGTCCGGCTTTGTACAGTACAAACCCACTCACAAAGAAAAACAACGGCATACGGAACAATGCGAACGTACCGTTCAAACTGTAACAGTCCTGGGCTGGAATCAGCACGTTAAGACTCACATGCCACATGACCACCAACAAGATGGTAAACCCACGCATTGCATCAATATATCCAATGCGGTTGTCTAAGCAAGGTTTACCCCCCCACCTACCGGCGAGGTCAAATCAATCTTCTCTTCTTTCATTTTTCCTATTCTGATTATTTCTTAATTACGCATACAAAGGTATAGTGTTTTTCCCGAATTGCGTAACATTTAATGGGAATCATTTGCATTCCAACCCATTTCTAACATGTAAACAAGGAAAGAAACACTCCTAAGTTACAAATCCACCGCAAAGATGTAGCAGTTCGAGGAGGATGCCAAGAAGCGATTCAATAATATTCTGCAAACAAACGAGCCTTTGTTCAAGGCTTATTAAAAAGAGGTTCTTCCGAAAGGAGTGTGCCTCTCCAGTTATGGATACAGACACGCATTTAACGCCGTGCGTTGTTCTCTCCATCTACAAAAAGAGGGCGTTACAGGGCTTTCTCGCATCTATTTTACTGTTAAGACCGCTGTATTGTTGCACAAGTGTGACCTTTTCCATATCTTTGTCGGCAATTACGCTCAAACAGGGCGTTTTTGACGCAACAATCAACACATTGACTAATATAATGGAAAAGAAACTTTTACTGGGTGATGAAGCCATAGCGCTTGGAGCGATCAACGCCGGACTGAGCGGAGTGTACGCCTACCCCGGCACTCCAAGCACGGAAATCACCGAGTTCATTCAGAATTCGCCTGTGGCAAGATCCAGAGGCGTTCACAGCAGATGGTGTACGAACGAGAAGACAGCCATGGAAGCGGCGTTGGGCATGAGCTATGCCGGCAAGCGCGCCCTGGTATGCATGAAGCATGTGGGCATGAACGTGTGTGCCGACGCCTTTGTCAACAGCGCGCTGACAGGAGCCAACGGTGGACTGGTGGTGCTGGCTGCCGACGACCCTTCGATGCACTCCAGCCAGAACGAGCAGGACAGCCGTTTCTACGCCAAGTTCGCCATGGTGCCGGTATTCGAGCCGAGCAACCAGCAGGAGGCATACGACATGATGCGCACCGCGTTCCAGATGTCCGAGGACCTGAAAGTGCCGGTGATGATGAGGCTCGTGACCCGACTGGCGCACTCGCGCGCCGCAGTGGAAGTGGGCGAGGCAAGTGAGGAGAACCGCCTGAACCTGTCCACCGACCAGTGGGTGCTGCTGCCGGGAATCGCGCGGAGGAAATACCTCGAACTCATCGGCAAGCAACCGGTCATGGTCAAGGCTTCCGAGGAGTCAGCATACAACCGTCTGCAAGGCACAAACAAAGGGGAGAAGATGGGAATCATCGCCTGTGGCATAGCGTACAACTACGTGATGGAAGCCCTCGGAGGCGACGATTCAGAACACGAGATACTGAAACTGTCCCTGTACCCGTTGCCGGTAGACAAGGTCCGTGAACTGGCGGAGAGGAGCGACTCACTCCTGGTCGTCGAGGACGGACAGCCGGTGGTGGAGGAACTCGTAGCCGGAGTCCTCGGCGCGGGCTACCCCGTCAAGGGACGGTTGACAGGCAACCTGCCACGTACTGGAGAACTGACACCCGACTGTGTGGCTGTAGCCCTCGGCAGACCTGCGGGACCGGTGTTCGATCCTGCCAAGAACATGGTAGGAAGACCACCGCAGTTGTGCCAGGGATGTGGACACCGGGATGTATACACCGCCCTGAACAAAGTGTTGGAGGACTATCCACAGCACAGGGTATTCGGAGACATCGGTTGCTACACCCTCGGAGCGTTGCCACCCTACAAGTCTCTCTCCAGTTGTGTGGACATGGGCGCAAGCATCACGATGGCGAAAGGAGCGGCCGACGCCGGCGCGTTCCCAGCCATAGCCGTCATCGGCGACTCCACCTTCACCCACAGTGGAATGACAGGACTGCTCGACGCGGTGAACGACAAGAGCAACATCGTGGTTGTCATCAGCGACAACCTGACCACAGGAATGACAGGAGGCCAGGACAGTGCCGGTACATACAAGTACGAGGCGATATGCAAGGCTATCGGAGTGGAACCTGAACACGTGCGCGTGGTGGTGCCACTGCCAAAGAACATGCCGGAAATAACAGCGGTCATCAAGGAAGAGATTGAATACAACGGAGTGTCGGTCATCATCCCACGCCGTGAATGTATACAGACACTGGCACGCCACGCCCGCGAGGCCGCCAAGAAAGCGAAGGAGACTGAAAAATGAAGAAAGACATTATATTATGCGGTGTTGGCGGACAAGGCATCCTCTCCATCGCGACAGTGATAGGTGAGGCAGCCACTGAGGCCAACCTGTATTTGAAACAAGCGGAAGTACACGGAATGAGCCAGCGCGGCGGTGACGTGCAGAGCAACCTGCGGTTGTCCACCGCCCCCATCTATTCCGACCTCATCCCACAGGGAAAGGCTGACGTGATTATCAGTATGGAACCGATGGAGTCCCTGCGCTACCTGCCTTACCTTGCCAAGGACGGTATGATAGTGACTGGCAACAAGCCGTTCGTCAACATCCCCAACTACCCCGACCACGAGGCTCTGAAAGCCGAACTGGAGAGTATGCCCAAGGTGGTGACACTCGACATCGACAGTGTGGCCAAGGACACAGGCAACCTGCGCGGCGCCAATATGGTACTGCTCGGCATGGCCGCGCCCTACATAGAGATACTCACAGTGGAGCAACTGCGATCCGCCATCGCCGTGATTTTCGCCCGTAAGGGAGAGGCCATCGTCAGCGCCAACCTGAAGGCGTTCGACGCGGGGGTGGAAGCGGCCAGACAACAGCGCTGAACAACCAATGCACCAATACACTAAAGACAATACAATCCAATGATATTAAATCCACAGATGGAGTGCATGTCCAGGGAGGACATGGTAAAACTCCAGACAGAACGCCTACAGAAGACAGTGAAGACCTGTTACGAGAAAGTGCCGTTCTACAGGAAGCGCATGGATGCGCGCGGAGTGAAACCGGAAGACATCAAGAGCATCACCGACATATGTAAACTGCCCTTCACCACCAAGCACGACCTGAGGGACGAATATCCGTTCGGGCTCCAGGCGGTGCCGATGACCGACGTGCGCAGGATACACGCGTCATCGGGAACCACAGGTAAACCGGTGGTGGCCACCTACACCGAGGAAGACCTCGAACACTGGGCGGAAGGCGCGGCCAGGGTACTCGCCGCCGGTGGTGTGGAGAAGGGTGACATCGTACAGGTGTCGTACGGCTACGGTCTGTTCACAGGTGGACTCGGAGCGCACGACGCCGCAAGGAAACTCGGGGCAGTGCAGTTGCCCACGTCCGCCGGCAACTCAGAGAAGCAGATTATGCTGATGCAGGACTTCGGGACGGCAGCCCTCTGCTGCACCCCCTCGTACGCGCTGCATCTGGCTGAGTGCATAGAGAAGAGCGACAAGGTACACCTGCAGAACCTCAAGCTGAGGGTCGGCTTCTTCGGGGCCGAGCCGTGGACGGAAGGCATGCGCAAGGAACTGGAGACTAAACTGGGCATCAAGGCCATCGACATCTACGGACTCACGGAGATGTCGGGTCCGGGTGTGGGCGGTGAGTGCGAGTACCAGAACGGAACCCACCTGTGGGAGGACATGTGGTTCCCCGAAATCATCAACCCCGACACACTGGAGCCGTGCAAGCCCGGAGAGTTCGGAGAGCTCGTGTTCACCACCCTCTGCAAGGAAGCCATGCCAATCCTGCGCTACCGCACACGAGACCTCACGCGCCTCATCTACGAGCCGTGCAAGTGCGGACGTACGGCGGTGCGCATGGACCGCATACTGGGACGGTCGGACGACATGCTCATCGTGCGCGGAGTCAACGTGTTCCCGTCACAGATAGAGACCGTACTCACGGAATTCCCGGTCTACTCGCCACAGTACTTCATCACCATCGACCGCAAGGACAACGAGGACATGTTCGACCTCGACGTGGAGCTGCGCGAGGAGTTCTTCTCACCCAACCCGGCAAAGCAGATGCCGTTCATCAAACCGCTCTACGACCGTATCGTCAGTCTGGTTGGCATCAAGCCGAACATACATATCCTGCCTCCGGGAACCATACAGCGTTCCACCGGCAAGGCAAAGCACGTAAACGACAAACGTAAATTCCGTAACTAATGAAGATATTCAGTGAAGAGCTGGTTGACGAGGCCGCCAAGGCCGGCAACGTGGCTGACCTAAGCCGCGCCACCATCGGGGAGACCCTGCTGGTGGCACAGTTCCTGGAGCAGAAGACCGGCATCCCTTTCATAAGGATGGACCAAGGGTCGCCCGGACTGCCGGCCAACAGGTATGGCGTGGAAGCCGAGAAGAAGGCTCTGGACAGTGGCATAGGGTCGCAGTACCCCGCCGCCGCCGGAGTGCCGGAGCTGAAAGCGGCGGCCAGCGAGTTTATCAAGGCGTTCATCAACATCGACATCAGTCCCCGGTCCTGCGTGCCTACCGTAGGCAGTGTCGCCGGGTCGTTCGGCGGTTTCATCGCCTGTTGCCAGAGGGACAAGACCAAGGACAAGGTTCTTTTCATCGACCCCGGTTTCCCCATCCAGAAATCACAGTTGAGGGTGCTGGGCATCGAATGGAAGGAGTTCGACATCTACGGCTACCGCGGCGACAAGCTGAGGGCTAAGTTGGAAGAGGAACTGAAGGACGGAGACGTGGCGGCGATGATCTACTCCAACCCCAACAACCCGGCATGGATAAGTCTGGAAGAGGAGGAGCTGCAGGTGATAGGCGAACTGGCCACCAAGTACGACGTGATCGTGATGGAAGACCTCGCCTACTTCGCCATGGACAACCGCCGTGACCTCTCACACCCCTACGAGCCGCCTTACGTGAGAACCGTGGCGCGCTACACTGACAACTACTACCTCATGCTCAGCAGCAGCAAGATATTCTCCTACGCAGGACAGCGCATGGCCCTCGCCTGTATCTCCGACAAGTTGTACGAACGGCAGTTCCCCGCGTTGGCGGAGCGTTACCACGACACCGGACTGTTCGGCCCCACCTTCATCGCGAGCATACAGTACATGATAACCAGCGGATGCACGGCCACCACACAGTACGGCTACGCCGAGATGCTGCGTCTCTCCTGTGAAGGCAAAATCAACTTCGTGGAAGACACCAAGGCCTATGCCGTCAGGGCCAAGAGGATGAAGGAGATATTCCTGAGACACGGCTTCACCATCACCTACCCGAAGGACGTGACGGAGGACATCGGCGACGGGTTCTTCTTCTCCCTCTCCTATCCCGGACTCAGTGGAGGGGAACTGGCAAAGGAACTGATATACTATGGAGTGTCGAGCATCAACCTGGACACTACAGGGTCACTCGAACCTGGAGTCCGCGCATGCACCAGCAGGATGCGTGACGAGCTGTACAGTGTACTCGACGACCGTATGGAACAATTTGACAACGACCATAAAACAAACGTATGATGGACGACAGATCAGAATACCTGCATCCGCATTACGAGACCATGTCCCGTGACGGGATAGAGCAGTTGCAGCTCGAACGGCTTCAGGCGACCGTAAGGCACTGCATGAACAGTGAGTTCTACAAAAAACGGTTTGACGAGGCGGGACTGAAACCGGAGGACATCAGGACTCTTGACGACATCCGCAAGATACCGTTCACCACCAAGCAAGACCTCCGCGACACCTATCCGTTCGGGATGGCAAGTGTGCCGCTCCGCCAGTGTGTGCGCCTCCACTCCTCGTCAGGCACCACGGGTAACCCAACTGTCATACTGCACACGCAGAAAGACCTCGACGAGTGGGCAGACGCAGTGGCGCGCTGCCTGTGGATGGTGGGACTCCGTCCCGACGACGTGTTCCAGAACTCCTCCGGCTACGGTATGTTCACAGGCGGTCTGGGTTTCCAGTACGGAGCGGAGCGGTTGGGCGCGCTGACCGTACCCGCGGCCGCCGGCAACTCACTGCGGCAGATAAAGTTCTTCACCGACTTCGGCACTACTGCCGTACATGCCGTTCCCTCGTACGTCACCCGACTCTATGAGGTGATGCAGGAGACAGGGGTAGACCCACGCAGGGACACCAAACTGAGAATCCTTGCCATCGGTGCGGAGCCACACAGTGAGGAGCAGCGCAAGCGAATCGAGAACCTGTTGGGTGTCAAGGCGTACAACTCGTTCGGCATGAGTGAGATGTGCGGTCCGGGAGTGGGCTTCGAGTGTAAGGAGCAGAACGGGATGCACTTCTGGGAGGACTATTACATAGTGGAGATTGTAGACCCTAAGACACTGAAGCCTGTGCCTGACGGAGAGATAGGCGAACTGGTACTCACCACCCTCAACCGTGAGGCGATGCCACTGCTGCGCTACCGCACAAGAGACCTGACCCGGGTACTTGGACGCACCTGTCCCTGTGGACGCAACCATATAAGGCTCGACCGCATGAAGGGACGTTCCGACGACATGATTGTGCTGCGTGGAGTCAACATCTTCCCGATACAGATTGAGAAGATTCTCATGCAGTTCAGGGAACTGGGAAACAACTACCTCATCACACTCACCACAGATGACGACAACGACAACATGACGGTTGAGGTGGAGATTGCGGAGATGTTCACCGACGACTACGCGCGTCTGCAGCAACTGACCAAGGCCATCACACGAGCGTTGAAGGACGAGATACTGCTCACGCCACACGTGCGGCTCGTGCCTAAGGGCAGTCTGCCTGTGAGCGAGGGCAAGGCGCAGAGAGTGGTGGACAAACGTAAGGTATACCAATAACAGCAAGCAACTATGACAATCAACCAACTATCAGTATTCATCGAGAACAAGAGGGGAACCATGCTCACCGTTCTCGAACTCCTGAAACAAGCGGACATACAGATTATAGCCTCAACGGTAAGCGACACGGTAGACTACGGTATCTACCGTATCATATGCAGTGACCCCAGCAAGGCATACAAGCTACTGAAGGAGAAGGGCATGAGTGTGACTCTGAGTGACGTGTTCGCCATCGAGCTGGACAACACCCCTGGACAGGCGGCGTCGGTGATGCACGTGTTCGCAGAGGCGAAGATAAGCATCAGTTACCTCTATTCGTTCCTCGTGAAGGGCAAGGGCATACTTATCTTCCGCACGGACGACACGGAGAAGACACGTGAGGTCATCAGTCTCCACAAACTCGCTTTCGTGACAGACAAACAGTTACAGTCACTTGCCGACCAGCCATGACACTGAAGGACAACCTCAACGAAGGCGACAGGTTCGCCAAGGGCATCGGGGCGCGGATAACCGAGATAAGAGAGGGCCTCTCCAAGGCGGAACTCACCGTAGGCCCCGAACACATCAACGGAGCGGGAGTATGTCAGGGAGGGGTCATGTACACCCTTGCCGACCTGGCGTTCGCCGCTGTGGCTAACAGCCACGGTATCCTCTCACTGGGAATATCCAACACCATCACCTTCATGAAGTCGGCACAGGTGGGCGACCGTCTCACCGCCGAGTGCAGGGAGGTGCTGGATCACCACAAGTTGCCCTACTGCGACATACAGATACGCAACCAGAGAGGCGAACTGGTGGCGGTCATGACCGGACTCGCCTACAGGCTCAAGAAAGAATTCAACTACGACACGTTGATGTAAATTGATGTAATATGAAGATAACACTTGTACAGACAGACATAAGATGGGGAGAACCCCAATGGAACGCCGAACATATAGGACATGCATTGCTTGAAGCTCCTACAAGCGACCTCTACGTACTTCCAGAGATGTGGAGTACTGGTTTCGACACGACCCCCGGTTCCATAGCGGAGAGCCGTGAGGGCAAGAGCCTGCACTGGATGCAGACGATGGCAGACATCTTTGACGCGGCTATCGCCGGCAGCATAGCGGTGGAGGAGGACGGCAAGTACTACAACCGCTTCTACTTCGTCATGCCGCGCGACTGTTGTTCCGGCAGTCTGAACTATGTCTACTACGACAAGCACCACCTGTTCACCTACGGCGGAGAAAACCTCCGCTACACGCCGGGCAACAGGCGCGCTGTAGTGGAATGGAGGGGAGTACGGTTTCTTCTTCTCGTATGCTACGACCTGCGTTTCCCCAAGTGGAGCAGGAGCGAGGGCGACTACGACTGCATCCTTTACGTGGCCTCATGGCCCAGTCCCCGGGTGTCCGCATGGAACAGTCTGCTCACCGCCCGCGCCATCGAGAACCAGTGTTACGTGGCTGGAGTCAACCGCGTGGGCACCGACCCCTACTGCCAGTACTCGGGATCGACCCAACTCATCGACCCCTACGGACAGACCGTAGCCAGGTGTGATGACGGCAAGGAGATGACAGTGACCGGACTCATCGACATGGACGCACTCAACGCCTTCCGCAAGAAATTCCCGGTACTTGACGACAGGGACTGACTGTCATCATCAACAACAACCGTCTAAATCCACTTATATGAAATACATATTGACCCTATTCCTCTCCGGGCTGCTTACACAGTTGTGCGCCCAGACCTACTCCTTCGACGGCAGGGACAAGAGTGCCGTGCAGGTAAAAGCCACGGACACCTTCGACAGCGGCAAGAGCTACGGCTACGACATGACCCGCATAGCCCCGGTAGGAGACAAGCGTCCGTTCTTCTTCTCAGTGGCAGTGCCTGACGGCAACTACCGTGTGACCGTCACCCTCGGGTCAAAGAGACATGCCGGCAGCACCACCGTAAGGGCTGAGTCGCGCCGCCTCTTCCTCAATGGCAGCGCGACAAGGAAGAACGAGTTCAAGACCTGTTCGTTCATAGTCAACAAACGCAACACCCTCATAGGCGACAACGACAGGGTACGCATCAAGGAAAGGGAGAAGAGCAAACTCAACTGGGACGACAAGCTGACAATAGAGATAAACGGAGACGCGCCCGCCTGCTCGTCCATCCGCATCGAACCGGCGGAGGATGTCACCACCCTGTGGCTCTGCGGCAACTCCACCGTTGTCGACCAGGACTATGAGCCGTGGGCGAGCTGGGGACAGATGATACCGTTGTGGTTCGACGACAAGGTGGCGGTAGCCAACTATGCTGAAAGCGGTGAGACCGCGGCCTCCTTCATCAGTGCCAACCGACTGAAGAAAATCATGACACAGGCAAAGGAGGGGGACTACCTCTTCGTGGAGTTCGGGCATAACGACCAGAAGCAGAAGACACCAGGGTCGGGAGCCTACTACAACTTCGCCACCAATCTGAAAGTGTTCGTGGACGAAGCAAGGCAGCGCGGAGTGACACCGGTGTTCGTAACCCCCACCCAACGCCGTTCGTTCGACAGTGACGGAAAGATAAGGGAGACCCACGGCGACTACCCCGACGCCATGCGGTGGGTCGCCCAGAGGGAGCGGGTGCCTGTAATCGAACTGCACGACATGACACGCGTCTTCTACGAGACGCTGGGCGTGGAAGGCAGTAAGGCGGCGTTCGTACACTATGCCGCCAACACGTTCCCCGGTCAAACGAAGGAACTGGCGGACAACACCCACTTCAATCCCTACGGGGCGTACGAGATAGCGCAGATGGTGGTGAGGGGAATCAAGGAACTCAACCTGCCCATAGAGTCACATATCTCACCCGACTTCCATGGCTACGACCCTGCCAAGCCCGATGCCATAGAGACGTTCCACTGGACTGACTCACCTTTCTTTGAAGCTCTGAAACCGGATGGGAACTGACACGGTGCGACTCATAAAGGCAACAGTGCGAAGCATCCGTTGAAATGGGGCGCATCCAAGTCAAAAGCGCGGCATTCGGCATGAAATTGAGTACCGACACCACATTTTAATGTAATTTGTTTGGTCACATCAACAATTAGCCATACCTTTGCAGCGCAAAACAAGGAACAGACAGATGAACTCTACATTCGCTACATATTTTTACTTTTACTTTTACTTTAGCAACAGGTAAGAGCGGGTAATCATGTGTACAAAAGGAAATGAAAAGAAAGCATACATACAATGAATACAATCCCGCTCAGTAACGAGCGGGATTTTTTGTTGAGACAAAGAAAGAAGAAGAAATGAAGAAAATAGCAATTCAAGGAGAGATAGGGTCATTCCATGACGTGGCAAGCCACAAGTACTTTGAGGACGAGGACATACAATTGGTGTGCTGCAACACCTTCGAGGACGTGTTCAAGACACTTGAAGACGACAAACGCACGATTGCCCTGCTCGCCATCGAGAACACCATCGCGGGCAGTATCCTGCACAACTACGAGCTGTTGCGCGACAGTGGGATGAAGATAATAGGCGAGCATAAGCTCCGCATATCGCACTCCATCATGTGCCTCCCCGACGAGGACTGGGACGACATCACGGAAGTCAACTCCCACCCGGTGGCGCTGATGCAATGCCGCAAGTTCCTTAAACGCCATCCCGAGTTCAAGGTGGTGGAGACCGACGACACCGCAGGTTCCGCCAAGAGGATAAGTGAGAACCAGCTCAGGGGACACGCCGCCATCTGCTCCAAGTCCGCCGCCCAGACCTACGGCATGAAAGTCCTTGAAGAGGGAATCGAGACCAACAAGCACAACTTCACACGTTTCCTCGTGATATGCGCACCGGAGATGGTGGACGAGTACGAGGACAAGAGTACGGTCAACAAGTCGAGCATCGTGTTCACCCTGGCGGACCAGGAAGGACAGTTGTCACAGGTCCTCTCCATCTTCTCTTTCTACAAGATAAACCTCACGAAGATACAGTCACTGCCCATCATCGGCAAGGAATGGGAGTACATGTTCTACGTGGACCTCACCTTCGACGACTACGTGCGCTACCGCCAGTCCATCGACGCCATGAAACCGTTAACCACCAATCTTACAATTTTAGGAGAATACAAAGATGGGAAATCTACAATTTGAATACAAGCCGGCCGACCGTGTCAGCTCAATCAGCGAGTACTACTTCAGCAGGAAACTCAAGGAAGTGGCGAGGATGAACGCCGAAGGCAAGGACATCATCAGTCTGGCCATAGGCAGTCCCGACATGCCGCCATCCAAGGAGACCGTGGACACACTGTGCGAGAACGCCCGCAAGGCGGATGCGCACGGCTACCAACCGACTGTCGGCATACCAGAACTGCGCAAGGCGATGGCGGGGTTCTACAACCGCTGGTACGGAGTGGAACTTGACCCTGCCACAGAGATACAGCCGCTCATAGGCAGTAAGGAAGGCATACTGCACGTGACACTGGCGTTCTGCAACCCCGGCGACAAGGTGCTTGTGCCTAACCCCGGCTACCCCACCTATACGTCACTGAGCAAGATACTGGGACAGGAGATAGTAAACTACAACCTGTCGCCCTCCAACGGTTGGCAGCCCGACTTCGACGAGCTGGAGTCCATGGACCTCAGTGGGGTGAAACTCATGTGGACCAACTACCCCAACATGCCTACCGGCGGACGCGCCACTCGGGAGTTATACACGAAGATTGTGGACTTCGCCCGCAGACACCACATCATCGTGGTTAACGACAACCCCTACTCATTCATCCTCAACCGTGACGAGCATCTGAGTATACTGCAAGTGCCGGGAGCGAAGGAGTGCTGCATCGAGTTCAACTCCATGTCGAAGAGCCACAACATGCCCGGTTGGCGAGTGGGAATGATTGCCACCAACGCCACATTCATACAGTGGATTCTCAAGATAAAGTCCAACATCGACTCAGGCACCTTCCGTCCCATACAGTTGGCTGCGGCGCGCGCCTACGACAACACCGACGAGTGGCACACTGAGGCCAACGTCAAGACATACGAGAACCGCCGAAAGATTGCGGAGGAGATAATGACAGCACTCGGCTGCGCCTTCGACCCCATGCAGCAAGGCATGTTCCTCTGGGGCAGGATACCCGAGAAGTACCGCGACGTGGAGGAACTGACCGAGAAAGTGCTGCACGAAGCCCGTGTGTTCATCACCCCCGGTTTCATCTTCGGGTCGAACGGAGAACGTTACGTGCGCGTCTCCCTCTGCGCCAAGGATGACAAGATGAAGGAAGCCCTCAGTCGCATCCGGTCACTGCAACTGTGACACCCACCAGTTAGACAACCCAATCACAAGAACTAAAGAAAACATACAATATGGAATTTGAACTTCAACCACTGAATTTCCCAAGTGATAATCCACGCCCGTTCGTCATCGCCGGTCCCTGTTCGGCGGAGACTGAAGAGCAAGTAATGACAACAGCCAAAGACCTCGCGAAGAAAGGTTGCCACATGTTCCGCGCCGGAATATGGAAACCGCGCACCAAACCGGGAGGCTTCGAGGGAAACGGAGAGAAGGCCCTGCCGTGGATGAAAGAGGTGAAGGAGGAGACAGGAATGCTCACCGCCACCGAGGTAGCCACACCCGAGCATGTGGAACTGTCGCTGAAGTACGGCATCGACATACTGTGGGTAGGCGCGCGCACCACCGCCAATCCGTTCGCCGTACAGGCGTTGGCGGACTCTCTCAAGGGAGTGGACGTGCCTGTACTCATCAAGAACCCGGTAAACCCCGACCTCGAACTCTGGATAGGCGCGTTCGAGCGCATCTACGGAGCCGGAGTGAAGCGGTTGGGAGCCATACACCGCGGTTTCTCCAGCTACGACAAGAAAATCTACCGCAACATGCCGATGTGGCAGATACCCATCGAGCTTCACCGCCGCTACCCCAACATCCCCATCTGTTGCGACCCGAGCCACATAGGCGGCAGGCGTGACCTCATCGCGCCACTGTGCCAACAGGCGATGGACATGGGTATGGACGGACTCATCATCGAGAGCCACTGCAACCCCGACGAGGCATGGAGCGATGCCAAGCAGCAGGTGACACCCGACATCCTCGACTACATACTGAGCATACTGGTAGTGCGCGACGAGGTGGTGACCACCGAGAACATCGTCGCGCTGCGCAAGCAGATTGACGAGATAGACGACTCCATCATCAACTGCATCGCCAAGCGCATGCGTGTGAGCCGTGAGATAGGGCAGTACAAGAAAGAACACGGAATGACAGTGGTGCAGACCAGCAGATACAGTGAGATTCTCGACAAGCGCGGGGCTCAGGGTTCACTGCTCGGCATCGGTCCCGACTGCATCAAGCAAATCTTCGAGTCCATCCACGAGGAGTCCGTACGCCAGCAGGTGGAAGTAATCAACAAATAAACGCCACCTGCCATGAAGATACTTATACTTGGAGCCGGCAAGATGGGGGCGTTCTTCACCGACCTCCTCAGTTTCGACCATGAGGTGGGGGTGTACGACGTTGACACCCGGCGGATGCGCTTCACCTACAACTGTCTCCGCTTCACGTCCATGGACGAAATCGACGCGTTCCAGCCTGAGCTGGTCATCAACGCCGTCACACTGAAATATACCCTCGACGTGTTCGACCAGGTCATCCCCCACATCCCCGACACCTGCATCCTCTCCGACATCAGTTCCGTGAAGACAGGGTTCAAGGAGTACTACGAGAAGACCGGCATGAGGTACGTCAGTACCCACCCTATGTTCGGACCCACCTTCGCCAACCTCGGACAGTTGTCCAACGAGAACGCCATCATCATCAACGAGGGCGACTTCATGGGACGCTGCTTCTTCAAGGAGGTGTACAACTCCCTCCACCTGCACATCTGCGAGTACTCCTTCGACGAGCATGACCGCACTGTAGCCTACTCGCTCTCCATACCGTTCATCTCCACCTTCGCCTTCGCCGCCGTGATGAAGCACCAGGACGCTCCGGGAACCACCTTCAAGCGTCACATGCAGATAGCGCAGGGAGTGCTGAACGAGGACGACACCCTGTTGCGCGAGATACTCTTCAACCCCTACACCAAAGACCAGGTGGAGAAGATACGCACCGAGATGAAGGAACTCATCGACATCATCGACAGGAAGGACGAGGACCACATGCTCGCCTATCTCACCAAGATACGCGCCAACATAAAACCCGGTAAGGAATGAAGGAAAGGACTCTCAAAGACTGGATCATGGCAAGTAGACCATGGTCGTTCACAGCCTCGATTATCCCTGTCATCGCCATCTCCTCCTACCTGTTCTACCAGAGTAGGCTTCAGGGGTGGCAGTGCGACTGGTTCAACGCCCTGCTTGCCCTACCGATGCTGATGCTGCTTCAAGCCGCCGGCAACCTTATAGGAGACTATTACGACCACATAAGGGGAGTTGACCTGCCGGGCAGTCTCAACCAGGTGCGCCACATCCAGAGCGGCAAGTTCCAACCTAAGGAGATTCTGCACTACGGCTACCTCATGCTCTGTCTGGCAGCCGTACTGGGACTCGTCATCCTCCTGCGCAGTTCCTTCAGCGCCATCTGGTTGGGCGCATGCGGACTGTTGATGGCATGTTTCTACCCATGGCTGAAATTCAATGCGCTGGGCGACCTCGACGTACTGTTCGGCTACGCCCTGCTGCCAGCCTTAGGTGTCAGTTTCGTAGTGACAGGCGAGTACCACCTTGAGGTGCTGCCGCTGTCCCTGCCGTTCGGACTGCTCACCGTATCCATCCTGCAGGCCAACAACACACGGGACATCCTCAATGACACCCGCGCCGGCATACACACCCTCTGCATCTGTATCGGAGGCCGCATCTCACAGTGGGTCTACGCCGCAGAACTGGCAACGCCCTACATCCTCGTGCCTGCCTTTATGGCTGCGGGACTGCTCCCATATCCGGCCGTGGCAATCTACCTCACCCTTCCTCTGGCGGTAAGCCGCATAAAGACCATGATGAAGGCAGAGCCACTGGCGGAGGAACCAATCGGAAACCTCGACCAACAGACAGCGCAGTTGCAGATGGCGTTCGGCCTGTTGTTCTCCATATCGTTCATCATCGCCGCCTTCCTGTAGGGCGGCGACACGACCTCCTGTCCGCAACGATGAAAAAGACCGCAATCGCCATACTTGTAGCCGCCGTCCTGTGGTTTGTCATGTTCTCCCCATGGACCGCTCCGTGCGTGAACTTCTGGTACATGATGACTGCCTCCGGCATCATCCTCACCGTACTTTCCCTATTGTGGGGCGAGAGGCACAATCCGTTCCGTCCGTCATGGCGATGGCAGTTGCTGTGGGGTGTCTGCATCGCCGCAGTGCTGTGGGGTGTGTTCTGGACTGGCGACAAGCTGTCGCAACTGATTTTCGACTCCGCCCGTCCACAGGTAGACAGCATCTACAGCATGAAGGGTTCCATGTCAGAACCGGTCATCGCCCTACTCCTGCTGTTCGTCATCGGACCGGCAGAGGAAATCTTCTGGCGCGGGTTTGTGCAGAGGCGGTTATCCGTCAGACACGGAAGGATTACCGGCTTCGTCATCGCCACCGCCTGTTACACCTTGGTTCATGTATGGTCGTTCAACCCCATGCTGTTGGTGGCGGCAGCCGCCTGTGGTTTCTGTTGGGGACTGCTCTACTGCCTACGTCCACAGATGCTTCCGTCCCTAATCGTGTCCCACGCCCTTTGGGACGCGGCAGCCTTTGTCGTGTTCCCGTTCTGACGATCCAGGGCGTACTCCCTCAGTCTGTCTGGTGTGTTAAATAAGAGTTAAACCCACTGTAGTCCGTAAGAACGTATCGGAAACCACACTACTTTTGCCGTGTCTTAGTAAGATAGTACACTAAAGAAACTGTAAAAGCCACATCAAACAACGTCACATACGATGAGACAGACTCTTTTCCTACTGGTTCTTTCCACTTTTGTATCCATGAACGCCGGCGCGCAGGGATGGGACTCCCCCGAGTTCGGGGCGATGATACGTTCCTTATACAAACAGTTCTATGAGGTGAAAGGCAAGGTGTATGGAGTGGACGACTTCGAGCCGAATCCCTATCCTTTGCAGGGAGCCAACATAAAGGTCACCTGTGTCGGGGACACTACCGAGACAAGCGGTATGGCTGCACAGAAGGACGGTGACTTCACCGTTTATCTTCCGTCACGCGACAGACTGAAGGACACACGTGTGAGGGTCGTCATCTCCTACGTTGGGATGCAGACATACGACAAGGTTCTCACCCCTGTCAAGTCCAAAGAACACGGACTGGACAAATACACAGTGTCCCTCGACTCGCTCGTCCTGCAGTCGGACCCACTCACCCTGGCGGAAGCTGAGGTAGTGGCGGAACTCAAGCGCATGTACCAGAGGGGCGACACCGTAATCTTCAATGCCGGAGCCTACGAGATGCCGTCGGGGAGCGTGCTGCTCGACCTCGTGCGCAGACTGCCGGGACTGGCGTACAAGGAGGGTAAGTTGACCTACCTCGGCAAGGACATCAAGGAGATAAAACTGAACGGCGACTCCTTCTTCAAGCGCGACATGAGCATCGCGCTCAACAACATGCCGCACGACAAGCTCAAGAGCCTGAAGGTGTACGAAGTACCCGACGACACCCTCGACGTGCGGAGCGACAACCACCTGGTGATGGACATGGAGACGAAGGAGAAGATGAACACGGTGCTGTTCGGTGAGGCTACAGCCGGAACGACGGAGAAGGTGAACCACTACCTCTTCACCGGCAATCTCTCCTCATGGAAGAAAGGGGGATCGCAGTCGAGCTTGGCACTCTCCACCCAGGACATCCCGAGCGAGGGGACATACCAACTCAAGACAGTCAACACCTACGGCAACCTCTTCTACGACCAGCCGGTCGGCAATACCCACCTGACCGCCAACGTCGGTTACAACTACACCCACAACGAGAACAAGTCGGACAGCTACAACCGTCTGTTCATGCCCGACTACACGCAAAGCACCTCGGGAGAACAAACCAGCGGCAACAAGGGGAGGAACTACTCGGGCAGCGTCAGCGCGAACGGTTCGTTCAGTCAGCGGTTCAGGTGGAACGCCGACCTGTCACTCAACAAGTCCGACGACGACAGCCACAGCCTGTCCACCGACTCCATATCCAACGAGGGAGAGGGACTTGTGAGCGCGACCCGCCAGTCCAACACCTCCCACACCAGCTCGAAGAACGCCAATGGTTCGTTCAGTTTCAACTATGCGCTCGATGAGGACGGTGGGGACAACATCAGCGCCAGCCTCAACCTCGGAAGGAATGAAGGGGAAAGCACACAGTTCAACCACTCGTACAGCCGTTTCGTGCAACTGAACGACAGTGTGCGCGATGTCAACCACCGCATCACAGCCCCCTCCAGAGGCAACAGCGGTTCGATCAACGTCAACTACAACAAAAGCATGGGCAAACACACGTTCCTCTCGTTGGACTACCAGTTCCGCTACTCAGGCAACAAGAGCCTTCAGAACTACGAGGACATGCACGGTGACGGATCGTACAGTCAGGTGGACAGCCTGCACTACAACAAGTGCGACAAGGAGGTAAGCAACACCATTGGACTGTCCTACTTCTACAACAACGATACCCTGCGCGCCAACACCTACGTCAACATAGAGCCGACCCACAGGTCCATCGACAACGACCAGTACGGCAAGAAGGAAGACATCACCTCCAACGGTCTCCGCTACAACGTGGGGGCAGAACTGCGGTTCAAGTGGGGAAAGAACCAGTACGGAGTCCACTACAGCGGATCCAACCAACTCCCCGACGTGGCGTCCCTCTCCAGTGTGGTGGACTACAGTGACCCCATGAACATCAGCTCCGGCAATCCCGGACTCAAGAGCGCGTTCAACCACAATATCGGGGTAGAGTTCCAGTGGAAGTCCTTCATGCGCCTCACACTCGACTATGGGTTGACCACCGACCAGATTACCTCCCTCACCCTGCTCGACAAGGAGACAGGCATACGCCGCACCTCCCCCGCCAATATCGACGGCAACTGGAACACCAACAGCTACCTGTTCCTCACCACCACCCTGCGCGATGTCACGATCAGCATGACTGCCAACCACACGTACAACCACAACGTGTCGTACGTGCAGAGTACCACCGACGAGTCAGCGCAGAAAAGCGTGACCAAGTGCCACAACGTCAGCACCGGACTGAGTGTTGGCTACGGCAACAAGAGTTGGCTGATGTCAACGGAAGCCAACTACTCGCTCAACCACAGCAAGAGCGACTACCTGTCCGACGCCACCGTCGGTCATGAAGTCAACGCCACCGCCAACATCACCTACCAGTCGTCCTTCGGACTGGAGGTAGGCACAACGTGCCGTCTGCGCAAGCCCTTCGGTTACGAGATGAAGGCGTCCAACAAGGCAGAGTGCATCTGGGGACTGACAGCCGAATACCGTTTCCTGAAGAACAAGACGGCGACCCTGCGCCTCGACTGGCGCGACATCCTCAACTCCTACAACGGCTTCCAGGCATCCATGTCAAGCACCAGTTGGAACGAGAGCCGCACCTACGGAGACACCTCCATGTTCGTCATCACCTTCAGCTACAAACTCAACGACTTCAACTGACAAAACGGAATAAGTGGGCGTTTTTACCCTCATAAAAACGGAATAAGTGGACAAAAATCAGTTCAAAATTATGGAATAAGTGGATTTTTCCTTGGTTGACTGAAGGCATTGTTGTAAATTTGCGGTGTAATATCAATAAGTCCGCCATGCTTGAACGCAAATTCGAATCATTCCTGACACGTTTCCTCAAGGAAGAACCCGACAAGATTCTGCTCGTCAACGGAGCGAGGCAGATAGGCAAGTCATACCTTATCCGTTATGTGGGCCAAAAACTCTTTCCGCATTTTGTGGAAATCAATCTCAAGGAGGACATGGAAGGCGACAAGGTGTTTGCCGGTGTCCACACGACTGACGACCTCTACATGAGGTTGAGCAACTTCCATTCAAGTCCCTTAGGCGACAGAACCGACACGTTGGTGTTCCTTGATGAGATTCAGAGTTACCCTCACCTCATGACGATGCTGAAATTCCTCAATCAGGAGGCGCGCTACCGTTTTATCGCAAGCGGTTCTCAACTGGGTGTCGCCCTGTCGGAAACACCATCCGTACCTATTGGCAGTGTGGCCATCGAGCAGATGTACCCACTCGACTTTGAGGAATTCCTCTGGGCCACAGGGGTCGGGAAGGAATGGATAGAGGACATACGGACACGCTTCCTGTCCCTACAGTCACTGAACGAGAACACGCACGGCATCCTACTGAAGCGTTTCCTGTACTACCTGCTGGTAGGCGGACTGCCTGAGGCGGTAAACAATTATCTTGCCGACAGGAACATGGTACGTGTCAGACAGACACACAGGGACATATACAACCTCTACAGGATTGACGCGTCGCAATATGACGAGGAACACAAGTTGAAAATCCGCAAGATTTACGATTTCATCCCCAGCAATCTGGAAAACAAGAAGAAGCGCATCGTCTATAAGGACATTGAGGGGAAGAAGGGAAAGACCTTCTCGGACTATGCCGATGAATTTGAGTACCTGACAAACTCGGGAGTCGCCTTGGAGGTGTCCGCCATCAGCAACCCTCGGTTTCCTCTCGCGGAGTCCGACCAGAAGAAACTGGTGAAACTGTACCTCAACGATGTAGGTCTGTTGACCAACCTACTCTATGACCATAATGTAAATGCGGTATTGCAGGACATAAAGAGCATCAATCTCGGTACGGTATACGAGTCGGTCATCGCCCAGGAGCTTGCCGCACACGGCTTCAAACTACATTATTACGACAACAAGAAAAAGGGCGAGGTGGATTTCCTCGTTGACGATTATGACAACCTCACGGTGCTTCCCATGGAGATAAAGTCGGGCAAGGACTATACCCAACACAGTGCGCTCACGAACTTCATCGAGACCCCTGAATACGGCATCAAGCGAGCGATTGTTTTCTCCAATGAACGCGAGGTATTCCAAAAACAGGGAGCGACCTACCTCCCCATATATTACTGTATGTTCCTAAGGCATGACCGCAATGACGAGTCGGTGATATTGCCGGAATTGGAACCAGTCCATTAGAGTCATACCCGTTGGCGGATTGTAATTACGGTTCAGGCCATGGCATGAATCCACCACCAGCCAAAAGAAATCTGCGGTAGCCTTGCGGCTGCCGCAGATTGTTTTGGTTTTGGGTGGCATGGCTACCAGCTTGGGTCATGCCACCCTGGATGTAGCATCACTACTAATAATCCTCCTCGTCCCAACCGAAGTCGGATCGGTCGTTGGCGCCTGACTCATAGTCGCCAGAAACGCACAACATGCCTTCCGCCTTCATGTCAAACACCTGCATCTGAGGTTTCACATAATTCTTTTTGTTCATTTCATCAAGTTGTTTAAGTGTTATACCTTATTTAATAAGAATCTTCTTTCCGCTGTTGATGTAGATACCCTTAACGGATGGCTTGCCCTGGAGCTTGTGTCCGTCGATGGTGTACCATGAGCAGTCAGCAGAGTCTGTGTCAACGTCCACAGCGCCGATTTCAGTGATTGTGCCGTCAGCGTCCACGAGAACAACCTGCAGACTTGAAGGAAGGGCGATTGAACCACGAACGTTTGCCTCAGCACCACCTTCACTGCTTGCTGCCTTGTACTTCATGACCGCACGGAAAGCAGGAGTGTATGATGAACCAGGTTTCCTCATCTTGACGAACTCACCCGGATTGAGACTCGGTGTCTCACTGAGGTCCTTGGCAACGAAGCCGTAGATGGCAGCGTAGTCGCCCCACTTAGAGTCCTCATCGTAAGTAACCTGTGAGTAAGTACCTGCGAAGGTCCACTCGTCTTTTGTCACGTCTGTCGGTGTGTACGTAGTGGCAGCCTCGGCAACAGTACCTGTGAATTCAACCTTGCCTGTAGCGGCAGGAACGAAGAGATACGGAGTGTTGGCAGCAAGAGTTGTAGCAGTCTCACTCATAGTAACTGTGTACTCACCGTCCGTCCCAGTAACACCAGTGAACGCATAGAACTTACCTGCGCTTGCGTCTGGAGTTGCCTCGA
>CAVBFD010000010.1:0-58746 GCA_963594655.1 Candidatus Methanomethylophilaceae archaeon | reverse complement strand
ATTTCCGTCTTCCAACTGAGGCAGAGTGGGAGTATGCCGCCCGTGGCGGAAACAAAAGCAAGGGATACAAGTACTCTGGCAGTGATAATGTAGATGACGTGGCATGGTACTATGACAACAACGGAGACATGACTCATGCAGTCGGTACAAAGCAGTCCAATGAACTTGGTCTGTATGACATGAGCGGTAACGTGTGGGAATGGTGCGGTGACTGGTATGGGGATTACAGTTCTTCGGCTCAGACGAATCCTACAGGTGCTACTTCAGGCTCTTACCGCGTCCGCCGTGGTGGCGGTTGGTACAACGACGCCGGGTTCTGCCGTGTGTCTCTCCGGTTCAACTTCACTCCGGGCAATTCCCACTACTACCTCGGTCTGCGCCTTGTCCTCCCAGTTCAACCTTAGAAGCATTTGAAATGGCGCAAACTTGGTATGGGCAGTTGACAGTCCAAATAGAATCCAATAGACCAACAGGAAGTTTCTCGCTCTATTCGTTTGCTTTTAGAATGGTGAGGACGTGGTTTAATAAGTGTTTAGTGGAATCACCGATTTCGTCCTTGTCTGGTATGTTCCCATATGAGAGCGCACCGACCTCGGTCTGATATAAAGGTGCAATCTTCTGCCAGAGTCCGTCAAAGTCCGTGAAGAGAGTAGAGGTGCGCAGGTCGGCATTGCGCCACAGAGGCGGACGGTCGAACTCATGCTTGTCGTGGTCTATAAGCTCAAGCAGGTTATGCGCAAACTCTGTTTGCAGATACTCCATACATTCGTCATCATGGGTAAGGCAGTGCAGGTCGTAAAAATGCCGAATCTTTGAGGATAGCCCTTGGACAGCATCGTCTTCGAACGAGAACCGGATCAATGACACCACTTTCTCGCAGAGGGTACGGCGTTTGTCCAGTACGTGTAGTGTGAACGGCTCCATATCCAGTTCGGCTATCATCTCTTGAGTTCCCTGCCGTCTCATCATGTCGGTGATGAAAGTACATGCGGACTTTTGGACGTAAGGATACGGATTGCCGTAGGTGTTGATTTCCACAATGACGTGGTTGCCCAGAAACCGGTACCGACTGTTCCCTTGTGGGATGATGGTGTCGTACAGATGGTAGGTCTTTCTGTAGCGGTTGCTCTTGACGGTGTCGTGCGTATCTTTCTCTGTCAAGTCTTTGGTCGTGTCTTTTCCGATACGGGTTACCAGTCTCTTTTGCTGGTTTTGGCTTAATCCCTCAGTGAGAACTGCAAAGTCTACATCGGAAGAGAACCGTTTAATCAAACCGAAGGCCTTGGATAGTGACGTGCCTCCTTTCCAGATGATACGGTTAGATCCAGGGTGCCGTGATAGGTTTTGCAGAATCTGACATATCCAGTAATCCTTTTCCACAAACTCGGGCGCAATGCCCAATACTTCAGAGGTCATTCTGACGGCATCTGCGAATAGTTGTTTGTTCTCATGCAGTTTCATGTGATGTTCCAGTTTTTGCGGTTCGGTAAGTTTTTTTCAGATACGCCTATTTTGTATACAGTCGCGGGATGAAGTGCCGATCTGATTTTGGCTGACAGTTCATTGTGGCCGTTCATTTCCAGAATCGCACCTGTGAGCGAACGGGTCTGAGGCTGGTATTTTTCAACCAATGCGGCAAGCAGATGAATATCAGTGTCCGATAAGTTGGCAATGATTGCTGTTAGTCGTGTGACGGTGTCATTGGCAGTGGTGTCGGGAATCGTTTTAATCGCTTTAACCGCATCAAGAATCTGCAATAGCGGTATGTTTGCGCGTGTTATCTGGTTTGGCTGCAACACGAAACGGATATCATAGTTTCCCCTGCGTGTCCTGTTCCTGTGATAGTTGACTCCTATCTCTATGATATTTGAAATCTGTGATGTCAGCCCCATTTTGTTCCACACGGAATAGCCTGTAAGATAGCCGATAGCCTTGCCGTTCTTGACGAGCAAGTCTTTCACAATCTCTTCCCGACTGGGCTGTAGTGTGCCGAAGACACTTTGCCTGGGTTTGTAATACTTACCTTGACTGACTTTCACGATAAGTCCTTGTTTTTCCATACGGCTTAATTTAATCCTCACATTGTCGTACCAGTCGTATGGAAAGCCGAGGTCGGCTACGGAAAACACCTTGTCGTTCTCCATCGCCAAAACAGTCTCTTTTATCTCATGTGCAGCAACCATAATAGAATGCTTCTAAAAACTTTTGCAAAGATATGGAAAATGTTCGATATTGTGCGCAATAAATCGAACAAAAACATTGTGATGATTACTTTGGCTCGATTTGGCTAATGTAACCATACTTGGCGAACTATCGCTTCCGCGCTTTCCTCCTGTCGCGCACTTTCATGACGATGGCGGCGGCGATGATGAGGATGAGGATGAGGGCAAGCGAAGCGGCACCCTGGGTATGTATGTAAGGTGTAATGTCGCTCTGTAAGAGCAAAAGCATAATTCATTCAGAAATGTGTATTAAAGCTTTTGCTCTTACAGAGCGCACGTCCATTTGTGTCCGTTACCCAGGGTGTCGCTTCGCTTGCCCTGGGCTAGGAGCTTACTGGGCTTTCAGCCCGAGGTTTCACTCAGAGTACCACACGTAGTGAACTGAATTGATTGCTTAGCCAAATCGATGAAATTTGGCTCGATTTGGCTAAACAATCCCAGTATATTATAGCCAAATCGGCTTGTTTTTCGTCGATTTGGCTAATGTGACCATACTTGGCGGACTATCGCTTCCGCGCTTTCCTCCTGTCGCGCACTCCCATGACGATGGCGGCGGCGATGATGAGGATGAGGACGGCGAAGCTGATGTTGGCAACCAGTTCGGTGCGGCTGACTGACTCGGGGTGGAACTCCATGTGGATGGTGTGCTTACCTTCGGGTACGTACATGGCGCGGAGTACATAGTCCGCCCTGCCGATGTCGGCCGGCTTGCCGTCGATGGTGGCTGTCCATCCGGGGTAGTAGATTTCGGAGAAGACCACGAGACCGCCCTTCTTGGAGTCTGCCTCATAGGTCACTTCGTCGGCGGTGAGGGCTGTCTGCCGTATGGTGGCTGTGGTGTCGCCCTTCGATCCGCTGAGGTTCTTGTCGGCGAACAGACCACTGAACTGGCGGTCGATGACGGCCGTGTGGCGTGGACTGACACTGCGCAGGCCGCTCAACTCCTCATTGGCGTTGCCGACCCACCGGACATCCTCCACGAACCATGCGTTGCCGTAGGCTGCGTTGTTCTCCACGGGGATGTGTATGTTGTTCTGTCCAGGAAGGATGAACCACCGTGTGTTCATCATGTTGATTACCGGGAAGAGACTGTCGGCGCCAGCCTTGGCGAGGTCGTAGACTGGGTAGCCGACTCCCCGGGCCATGGCGGCGGTGTCCAGAGGAGCGGTGCGCAGAGCGTCGAACACTTTCTGCATCTCGGGTGAGATATGTGCCTCAATCAGCTCCTGGTAGCGGCGCAGTTTGGCAGGGTGGTAGCCACCCACACTGCTGTAGAAGTATGATGTGGTGTTGTCGTTGAACGTGCTGACGGTGTAGTTCAGCACACGGTAGTCGCGCCCTGTGCCGGATACCGACTGTATATAGTTGTCCGCGTCCCCTTTCTGGATGGACGCAGCGGTGCGCGGAGCCTCGAACATACTGTCGTTGAGGTAACGCTTGTTCACCGCCCACATGTCGAACAGGCAGATGGCGATGATGAACACGTAGTTCGGCACGAAGAGGGTCTTGGCCTTGCCCATGGCCATACGGAAGAGGAAGAAACCGCCGAGCAGGATGATGACGGCCGACCGCCATGCGTCGGATGTGAGCATCGCCGCGCGCATCTTGCTGATACTGCTGAGGATGTTCTGTCCTGTGGTCTCGTCGAAATAGCCCTTGGCGATGTACTGCGCCACGGCAGTGCGGTCGTTCGAACTCAGACATTCCCCAAACTGGGGGATGACGGCGAAGAGGATGCAGATGAAGACGGTTACCGCGGCGCTGATGGCCAGCGCGCCAAGCATCCAAGGACGTTTCCGCTTGTCAGCGCACAGATCCACGAACCGTTTCAGTCCGAGCATGGCGAGCAGCGGTATGGTGAACTCCGCCACCACCAGTATGGAACTGACGGTGCGGAACTTGGCGTACATAGGCACATGGTCGATGAAGAAATTGGTGAACGGCATGAAGTTATGTCCCCACGACAGGAGGATGGAGAGGACGGTGGCAGCTACCAACGCCCACTTCAGCGGACTCCGGTTGGGAAGTACCAACAGTGACAGCACGAACAGCATGCACACCAGCGCGCCTACATACACCGGTCCGCTCGTTCCCGGCTGCTCTCCCCAGTACTGGGTGAACGCCCCGTAGATGCCGTTGTTGGCGAGCAGTGGATCCGCCTTTTTCATGGCGGTCCCGTTCTGGGACAGAGGCACACTGGCCCCGCCCCTTACGTTGGGTATGAGCAGTGTCCATGTCTCGCCTATGCCGTAGCTCCAGGCTGTGATGTACGAACGCTCCAGACCGCCGTCTGTCTGGTCGCCCACCTTGTCCGCCTTCACCAGATCGCTCTTGGCTCTCATAGTGTCCTTCGAGTATTCGTAGGTGTGGTAGAGACTGGACGCGTTCAGTCCGATGGCGATGACCGCAGCCACGGCGATGGAGGCCGTGCCTTTGATCCAAGATCTGAAACCGGACCGCTTGTCCTTAGTCACGAGACTCTCAATGAGCAGGGCGATGACGATGAGCAGTTCCGGGATGAGGAAGTAATAGGTCATCTGCACGTGGTTGCTCATGATCTGCAGGGAGGCGAAGAGGGCTGTCACCCCACATCCCGGCAGGTAACGCCTACGGTAGCACAGTATCATACCTGCGATGGTGGGCGGTATGTAGGCGAGGGTAAGCACCTTCCAGATGTGTCCTGCGGCTATGATGATGAAGAAGTAGCTGGAGAACGCCCACACGATGGCTCCCAACGCCGCCATCCACTGACGGAAGTCGAACGCCCGCAGCAGGATGTAGAACCCGAGCATGGAGATGAAGATGTAGAACACATAGTCGGGCAACCACAGGTGGTACGCCTTCTCGATGAACGACATCTTCTTCACGGAGTCGTATGACGGCGCTATCTGGTAGGTCGGCATTCCCCCGAACACACTGTTGGTCCACCGGGGAGTCTCCCCGTCGTGTGTCTGCCTATATTCGTTGATTTCCACTCCGAGTCCCACGTCAGCTCCATTGTCGTGCTGGTTCAGCCGTCTGCCGTCGAGGTCGGCGGGGTAGAAGTATACCAGTGAAATCACTGTGAACAGTATGATGCAGGCGATGTCAGCCCACCACTTTTTCAGTATATCCATTGTGTCTTGCTGTAATAAGTTGCTAATCGTTTTCTTTTGCGGACTGTTCCGGTTGCGGTGTGTCGCTGTACCAGTCCTTATACATTATGTAATGGTGGGCGATGCTCTGGTTGAGTTCCTTCGCCTGATCCGCATCCACCTTCTTTATGAACTTGGCGGGGACTCCTCCCCACAGTTCCCCGTCGCCTATCTGAGTGTTCTTCAGAACCAGCGCGCCGGCCGCCACTATGGCTCCCTCGCCGATGACCGCGTCGTCGAGTACCGTGGATCCCATGCCTATGAGGGCGCAGTTCTTCACCTTACAGCCGTGCAGGGTCACGTTGTGGCCTATAGTCACGTCGTCGCCTATCTCTATTGCCGCCTTCTTGTAGAGTGTGTGCAGACAACTGCCGTCCTGTATGTTCACCCTGTTGCCGATACGTATGTAGTTCACGTCACCGCGCACCACGGCGTTGAACCACACCGTGCATTGGTCGCCCATGGTGACGTCGCCCACGATGGTGGCGTTCTCAGAGAAGTAGCAGTCCTTGCCCCACCGGGGTGTCAGTCCGCAAACCGTTTTAATCAGTGCCATTGAGTAATTGATTGTATCTGTGTGTCTTTGTTTTGTCCTTGTCTATTTCTGTGGGTTCTTCGGTCCGTCACCGAATATCCGGCTGTAGCATTTCTCCGTAGCCCCCGCGTTGCCGTAGATGTAACGGCTGGCGGCGTCGCCGGCTGCCTTGATGGTCCCGGGGTGTTGCAGGAAGCCGTCGGCGACGGTCTTGAACGAGGCCTCGTCGGTGAACTCGAACGAACCCCTGCACTGGAGCAGAGCCTGTGCCTCCTGGAACTTCTTGTTGTTCGGCCCGATGAGTACAGGGATGCCGTAGACGGCAGCCTCCGGCACATTGTGGATTCCCACACCGAAGCCGCCTCCCACGAGGGCGAAGTCGCCGTAACGGTAGATGGACGACAACTTGCCGAAGCAGTCCACTATCAGCACCTCCGCCTCACGCAGCACCTCGTCGGGTACGCTCTGTGTACCGTCCTCGGTAGTCACGGCGGAGTAGAAGATTACCTTACGGTCGTCCAGCATCGTCCGCAGTTCCTGCAGACGGTGACCCGTAATCTTGTGGGGCGCGATAATCAGTTTCCAGTCACGGTGGTCACGGAAGTAGGGGATGTAGATCTCCTCGTCGGGCAACCAGCTGCTGCCGGCGATGAACGTGTGGCTGTCGCCCACGAAGGTCTTCACCACAGGCAGGTCGGCTGACTTGTGCTTTATCTTTATCACCTGGTCGAACCGGGTGTCACCGACCACCGTCACCTCCTTGATGCCGTGCCGTTCGAGCAGTTCCCTCGACTTCTCAGTCTGCACGAAGAAATGGTCGAACTGCCTGAGCGGTTCGAGTGTGCCGTACCACTTGAAGAAATGCTGGTCCTCGCGGAAGATGCTGCTCACGCTGTAGAGCCTGACCCCACGCTTGTGGGCCCTCTTCAGATAGTTGGTCCAGAACTCGTACTTGATGAAAATGCCTATCTCGGGGTGGGCCAGACGGATGAAACTGGCGGCGTTGCCGGGGGTGTCGAACGGAAGGTAACACACGATGTCCGCCCCCTCATAGTCCTTCCTCACCTCGTAGCCCGAGGGCGAGAAGAAAGTGAGCAGTATCTTGTACTCCGGCAGGTTCTGCCTCACCATCTCCATCAGCAGGCGGCCCTGCTCGAACTCGCCCAGTGAGGCGCAGTGGAACCACACCACCTTGTCGGTCTTCTTTATCGACTTGAACAGTTTGATGAATGTCTGCGCCTGTCCTTTCACCTGGTGGCGTATCTTCTTAACGAACAGTGCGGAGAAGATAGCCCCGATGGAGAAGATGTACATTCCGAGAGTATATATGAGAGTTCCCATGTCAAAGGATTTACAATGTCCGGGCTTTTACCCAAGTGTCTCTATGGCTTTGTTGAGTCGCGCCAGAGTCTCGTCCTTGCCGAGGAAGGCGGACAACTCATACATGTCGGGTCCCTGTCCCGCACCTACCAGCGCCACTCTCCATGCGTTCCACGGACGGATGCCGCTGGTCTCTGTCCATGCCTCTACCGTCTGCTTCTGCGCCTCCTTCGAGAAATCGTCCATGCCCTGAATCAGTTCCGTCAACTGGCGCATCTCGCCGGCAGTCCCTTCCTTCCAGTTCTTCTTCACGAACTTGTCCTCCCTGTCGTAGGTCTCGGGAGCCACGAAGAAGAACCTGCAGAGAGGCCACAGGTCACTCGCGAAACTGACGTTGCGCTTCTTCTTGTTGCCTTCCTTGTCGGTATACTCGATGACCTTTGTCCTCATCATCTCCACTACCTGCGCCTCCTTCTCCGGGGTGGACTCGATGCCGTGGGCTTTGAGGATGCGGTCGAACGCCGGAGTCCAGTCCATCGGGTCAAGCCGCATGAGGTACTGGTGGTTGAACCACGCAGCCTTAACATAGTCGAAGCGCGCGCCCGACTTGCTGCACTTGGAGAGGTCGAACACCCCAATCATATCCTCCAGCGACATAACCTCATTGTCCGTTCCCGGGTTCCACCCGAGCAGGGCAAGGAAGTTGACCACCGCCTCCGGCAGGTAGCCCTGCTCCCTGTAACCCGAAGACACCTCGCCGGTCTTGGGGTCGTGCCATTCAAGCGGGAACACTGGGAAACCGAGTTTGTCTCCGTCCCTCTTCGACAGTTTGCCGTTGCCCACAGGCTTGAGCAGCAGTGGCAGGTGGGCGAACCGCGGCATGGTGTCCCCCCATCCGAAAGCGCGGTAGAGAAGCACGTGGAGCGGCGCGCTGGGAAGCCACTCCTCGCCACGGATAACGTGGGTCACTTCCATCAGATGGTCGTCGACGATATTGGCAAGGTGGTATGTGGGCAGTCCGTCCGCACTCTTGTAGAGTACCTTGTCGTCGAGTACCGACGAGTTGACGCTCACGTCACCGCGGATGATGTCGTTCACATGCACGTCGACGCCGGGATCTATCCTGAACCTGACGACATACTGGTTTCCCTCACTGATGAGCTTGTCCACCTCCTCCTTGGAAAGGGTGAGGGAGTTGCGCATCATGCCCCTGGTGGAGGCGTCGTACTGGAAGTTCTCTATGGTCTTGCGCTTGCTGTCCAGTTCCTCCGGGGTGTCGAAGGCGATGTACGCCTTGCCCGCGTCGATCAACTGCCCGACATGTTTCTTGTAGATTTCCTTCCTCTCCGACTGGCGGTAGGGACCGTGGTCGCCCCCGAAGGAGACACCCTCGTCGAACTGTATGCCGAGCCACTTGAAAGCCTCGATGATGTAGTCCTCGGCTCCAGGCACGAACCGTGTGGAGTCGGTGTCCTCAATACGGAAGATGAAGTCGCCTCCGTGCTGTTTCGCAAACAGATAATTATACAGAGCGGTACGTACTCCGCCTATGTGAAGCGGTCCCGTGGGACTCGGCGCGAAACGTACTCTTACCTTTTGTTCTGACATAGAATTTACATTAATTAGAAAAGTTCAGATTGCAAAGATAGGGAAAAAATAACAATACCGTGACCAGTAGGTGCAACTATTATATTATCTTTGCAACGAATTTGTAAACTGGAGCATACTATGGAATATGACTTTGACAAGATAGTGGACCGTACCGGCACCGGCGACATCAAGCACGCCGGACTCAAAGAGACCTTCGGACGGGATGACCTTATCCCCATGTGGATAGCGGACATGGAGTGGGAGACTCCGCAGTTCATCACCGACGCGCTGCGGACTCGGTTGGACCACTCGCTGTTCGGCTACACGGAGATTCCGCGTGGCTATTGGAGCGTGGTTGCCGGGTGGATACATGACCGCCATCAGTGGGACGTGGAGGAGGAATGGCTGTGCTACATCCCCGGAATCGTGAAGGGCATAGGGCTGGCCATACGCGCCTTGCTGGAGAAGGGCGACAAGGTGATAGTGCAGCCTCCCATCTACCATCCCTTCTACCTGGTGCCGCAAGCCATCGGACACGAGGTCGTGTGGAACCCGTTGAAGGAGGTGCGTGACGGCCGTGGCGCGCTGACCGGGTACGACATGGACTTCGACAACCTTGAACAGGTGTGCGACGGACAGTGCCGTATGCTTGTCCTCGCCAATCCGCACAACCCGGCAGGCATCACGTGGCCGGTGGAGACACTGAGGCGGCTGGCGCACTTCGCCGTGACCCACAACCTGATTGTGATAAGCGACGAGATACACTGTGACATGGCTCTGTTCGGCAACAAGCACCATCCCTTCGCTTCGGTAAGCGATGAGGCTGCCCGGTGTTCGATAACGTTCTCCGCCCCGTCGAAGACCTTCAACATGTCGGGAATCGTCAGCTCGTGGGCTGTAGTCCCTGACGGAGAGTTGCGGAAACGCTTCTTCGGCTGGCTGGAGGCATGCGAGTTGAACTCGCCCCACCTGTTCGCCCCGATTGCCACCGCCGCCGCACTGCGGCAGGGAGATCCGTGGCGCAGACGGATGATTGAATATCTGGAGGGTAATGTGGACTTCGTGACGGACTACTTCCGTCAACACATACCCGGGATAGTTCCGGTACGCCCACAGGCAAGTTTCCTCGTGTGGCTCGACTGCCGCGGTCTGGGTCTTGACCACGGACAACTGACCGACCTCTTCATCAACAAGGCCCGTCTCGCCCTGAACGACGGAGAGATGTTCGGCAAGAAGGAAGGCCACGGATTCATGCGCATGAACGTGGGGTGTCCGCGAAGTCTGGTACAGAAGGCTCTCGGACAACTGCGGGACGCGGTGGACTCGTTATGAAGGACAGTCCCTATGGCAGATGCGGCAAGTCCACGGACCTTCCGTGTGCCGAAAAGCAAATGCCATCCGCACCGTAACGGTGAGGATGGCATTTTGCTAAACCCAATTTGCGTATGAGAAGTGTCCTTCCTTATGACTTGCGTGACACGTAGCTGCCGTCACGTGTGTCAACCTCAATCATGTCACCCTCGTTGATGAACAGAGGCACACGGATCTCAACGCCTGTCTCCAGAGTGGCTGGCTTGGTGGCGTTGGTGGCGGTGTCGCCCTTGAGTCCCGGTTCGGTGTAAGTGACCTTGAGGATAATCTTCACAGGAGCCTCGGCTGTCAGGATTGCGCCTGTCTGGTCGTCGATGGAAGCCATCACCATGGTCTCGCCTTCCTTGAGGAAGTCGCCGCCTGTAATCAACTCCTTATTTATATTGACCTGCTCGAAAGTCTCGGTATTCATGAACACCATGTCCTCGCCCTCCTTGTAGAGGTACTGGAACTGCTGGTGTGATACGGTCACGTCGTCCAACTTGGCTGAGACAATCCATGTGCGCTCAAGCACACGTCCGTCTTCCACGTTGCGGAGCTTTGTAATCATGACTGTGTTTCCCTTGCCCGGTTTCTTGTGGAGGAAATCTATTACTACCCAAATCTTGCCGTCATCGAGGCGGAGGCAAACGCCTTTCTTAATGTCACCTGCTAAAATAGCCATACTGCTTTAGTTGTATTTGAAATAATCTATGTTGATATTGTTATTCACGTCTTGAAATCGGGTGCAAAATTAGACGTTTTTTGGAAGAGAACAAAAAAAGTAGATGAAAAAACGATGTTTCTTTTTGCCGAGTTGCGTAAAATCACTAAATTTGCACGCTGTTTGTGCAATAAACAGAGGATTCGCCTGTTGCAGCACAGCGATTTGGTGATTGTAAATAGTGATAAATTAAAAACAGATAGAAGATGAAAAGAACATTTCAACCGCACAACCGTAAAAGAATCAATAAGCACGGTTTCCGTCAGCGCATGGCGACAAAGAATGGCCGCCGCGTATTGTCCGCACGCCGCAGGAAAGGACGCAAGTCACTTACTGTATCTACAGAGTTCCACGGAAAATAATCATAGGACAGACGGACATTGAGTATAAGGCTGGGAGTAAATCTCAGCTTTCTTTGTCTTTGGACGTGCGGACTATGCAATAAAAGGAAGTGTCGGACGTTTATATGAGTATGTGTACAGTAAGAACGAACGTGATGATGAGGCTGCTGCTTGTGGCTGTCGCCTGTGTGGCGGGGTCTGTCTTCCAGGCAGACGGACCGGCTCATGCGCAGACACGTAAGGTGATGAACCGCCCTTATATCGACCAGCGTCCGTATCATTACGGGTTTCTTGCCGGAATCAACCTCCAGGACATCGAGTACGTGAACAACGGGTTTACCGACGAGGAGGGCAACCAGTGGTTCACCGACGTGGCGAACTATGAGCCGGGGTTCAGCGTGGGCATCCTCGGGGAGATAAGGATAAACGACCATATAGCCCTGAGGGCAGTGCCGACAATGCACTTCGGCGAGAAGAACACCCGCTTCATCAACTACCGCACGGGCGAGACCAACGTGCAGAACATGAAGTCCACATACGTGTCCGTCCCGATCGACGTGAAGGTGTCGGGGGAGCGGTTCAACAACTTCCGTCCTTATGTGATGTGCGGTCTGAACCCTGTGTATGACCTTACGGTGAAGAAACAGCGCAACCTGCTCCTGAACCATTTCGACTGTTTCCTGGAAGTGGGACTGGGGTGCGACTTCTATCTTCCTTTCTTCAAGTTCATACCGGAGATAAAGTTCTGTTACGGCCTTGCCAATGTCGTGAACAAGAAACGTACCGACATAACGG
This sequence comes from Candidatus Methanomethylophilaceae archaeon, assembly GCA_963594655.1. Lineage (GTDB taxonomy): Bacteria > Bacteroidota > Bacteroidia > Bacteroidales > Bacteroidaceae > Colivivens. The sequence continues at coordinate 46,735 of CAVBFD010000010.1, read as the reverse complement.
AGGCGACACCTATGATATACACCAACTCCGTGGACAGGGGCCGCAACAAGATGATAGTGGTCTCTTTCTATATTGAGTGACACTTTTTCCGGTGCGATTCTTGATTAAGTACTATATTTTGCCTACATTTGCAGCGAGTATAATCGAGAAAAGAGAAAAGGAATGAGATACTCAGTCATAATACCTGTGTTCAACCGTCCCGAGGAAGTGGACGAGCTGCTTCAGAGTCTGACTGTTCAGACAGTGACGGACTTTGAGGTGATTGTCGTGGAGGACGGATCCAAGACTCCTTGCAGGACTGTCGTGGAGAAATATACCGGCCGCCTACACCTTATATATTATTATAAGGAAAACAGTGGACCGGGCGATTCCCGGAACTACGGTGTCGCCAGGGCGAAGGGCGACTATGTAATCATCCTCGACAGCGACTGTGTCCTCCCTCCGCATTATCTGGAGGAGGTGGACAGGGAGCTGCGTGAGTGTCCGTGTGACGCTTTCGGCGGGCCCGACCGTGCGGCGGACTCCTTCACACCTGTGCAGAAGGCGATAAGCTACAGCATGACAAGCTTCTTCACTACAGGCGGCATAAGGGGCGGCAAGAAGAAGATGGACAAGTTCTTCCCGCGGTCGTTCAATATGGGTGTCCGTAGGGAGGTCTATGGTAAGTTGGGCGGCTTTTCCAAGATGCGGTTCGGTGAGGACATCGACTTCAGCATACGGGTGTTTGAGGCAGGGTACAGTTGCCGCTTGTTCCCAGGCGCGTGGGTATGGCACAAGAGGCGTACGGACATGGGGAAGTTCTTCAAGCAGGTGTTCAACTCGGGCATCGCGCGCATCAATCTGGAGAAGAGGCATCCTGGCACGATGAAGCTGGTCCATCTGTTGCCGGCGGTCTTCACCGTGGGTGTGGCTCTACTGGTGGCAGTGTCCCTCGCGCTCCGTCTGACAGGATCGTACCTGTGGATGTACACCATCCTGCCTGTGGTGCTGTACTGTCTCCTGATATTCATAGACGCGTCCCGGCAGAATGGGAGCATGTCAATCGGGATACTGGCGGTGGAGGCGGCGTTTGTGCAGTTGACCGGCTACGGACTCGGGTTCATAAAGGCCTGGTGGCTGAGGTGCGTGCTGCGCAGAGGTGAGTTCTGCGCTTTCGAGAAGAAGTTCTACGACTGATGCCGGAGATGTCCGGAGGACGAAAGGGAAACAACGGTTATTATTAAAGTGATGGACAATAGTTCGATAAGGAACTGGGCGGCGGAAGACCGCCCGAGGGAGAAGATGATGGAGAAGGGAGAGCAGTCGTTGACCAATGCTGAACTCCTGGCGATACTGATAGGGTCGGGAACACCGAAGAAGTCGGCTGTGCAGTTGATGAAGGAAGTGCTGGACGCATGCGGCAACCGGCTGTCGTCTCTGAGCAGGCTGTCGTTGGAGGAGTTGACCGCGTTCAACGGGATAGGGACGGCGAAGGCCCTGACCATAAAGGCGGCGACCGAGATAGGACGGAGGCGCGCCTTGGAGAAGGCGAGTGACACTTGCAGGATAGAGTCCGCCGGCGATGTCTACAACATGATGCGCCCGATGATGCAGGACCTGTCGCACGAGGAGTTCTGGGTTCTGCTGCTCAACAACAGCGCGAGGGTCATCAAGAAGGTGCGTCTGAGTGCCGGAGGACTGACGCAGACCGCTGTCGACGTGCGGATGATACTGAAGGAGGCTCTGATAGTGGAGGCCACGAACATGGTGGTTTGCCACAACCACCCTTCCGGCGCCCTCTTTCCGAGCAGGGATGACGAGAACATAACGAGGAGAATCATGTCCGCCGCGGAAACGATGAACATACGGCTGATAGACCATGTGATAGTGACCGACGGACAATATTATAGTTTTGCAGACAATGGAAAAATATGACATAGAAGTGGAGACGGTCAAGATGCTCAAGACCGTCTTCGACCCGGAGATTCCGGTGAACGTGTATGACCTCGGTCTGATATACAGGATTGACGTGTCGGACGACTGTGCGGTCAGCATTGAGATGACCCTTACCGCCCCCTCCTGTCCCGCCGCGGACTTCATCGTGGAGGACATCAACCAGAAGGTGGGTTCCATCGACGGGGTCAAGAGTGTGAATGTGGACATCGTGTACGAGCCGGAATGGAACAAGGACATGATGAGTGACGAGGCAAAGCTCGACTTGGGGTTCATGTAGTGTTTATGTGGTTTCGCTAATAAAATCAACAGACTATGGTTTATTTTTTGTCAGACGCGCATCTGGGAAGCCGCGCCCTCGAACACAGGAGGACGCAGGAACGCAGGCTCGTCAGGTTTCTCGACTCGATAAAGCACAAGGCGGAGGCGGTGTACCTGCTCGGCGACATGTTCGACTTCTGGTTCGAGTATAAGGAGGTGGTACCGAAGGGCTACACCCGTTTCCTCGGGAAACTGAGTGAACTGACCGACTTGGGGGTGGAGGTGCATTACTTCACCGGCAACCACGACATGTGGATGACCGGCTATCTGGAGACGGAGTGCGGTGTGACCATACACAGGGAACCGTGTCTGCTGGAGATTTACGGCAAGGAGTTCTACCTTGCCCACGGACACACCATGGACGTGGACAGGCGCGACTACATGGGGCGTTTCATGTTCTGGTGCTTCCGCAACAAGGCGTTGCAGCGTCTGGCGCGCGCCGTCCATCCCAATCTGTTCATGGATTTCGGACTCAACTGGGCGAAGAGCAGCAGGGAAAAACACAAGGCCGGCGATGATCCGTATAAGGGAGAAAACGGGGAGAACCTTGTGGTGTTCGCGAAGCGGTATCTCGCGTCGCACCCAGGAGTCAACTATTTCATATTCGGACACAGGCATATCGAGCTCGACCTGATGATTGACCACGACTGCCGTGTGGTGATTCTGGGCGAGTGGTACAGTCTGTTCACCTATGCGTCCTTCGACGGCACCACGTTCGTGACAGGCAATTATGTCGAGGGGGAGACTGAACTCTGAAGTACTCAAACAATGGGTTTTATGCATCTTATTCATCAGATGGTTGAATAAAATGCATAAAACCCATTGCCGTTTGTGTGGTTTTTCCTAATTTTGCAGTCCTTTAATGAATAATTATACGGTAATGGAGACCAAGGAGTCAAGATTGGAAGTGATAAGGCTGATTTTGTCGAGTCAGGAGGTGTATTCCCAGGATGACCTGCTCAAGAAATTGCGGCAGGAGGGATTCAACCTCTCTCAGGCCACCCTGTCGAGGGACCTGAAGCAACTGAAGGTGGCCAAGGCCTCGTCGATGAGCGGCCGGTCGGTCTATATCCTGCCTAACAACACGATGTACCGCAGGGTGAGGGAACACCGTCCCATACAGGAGATGCTGTTGAACAACGGTGTGCAGTCCATCCATTTCAGCGGAAACCTCTGTGTGATAAAGACTCGTCCCGGTTATGCCAGCAGTGTCGCCTACGACATCGACAATGCCGACATCCCGGAGGTGATAGGCACCGTGGCCGGCGACGACACGATTATGATTGTTCTTGAGGAGAACTACTCGCGTGAAACGATGAGAATGAAATTGGAGACAACTTTAAACAAATAAAAAGATACGGTAGGGCAGGATTCAAGACTTGCCAAGACAGAAAGAGATGGAATATCCAGACGGAATAAAAGTCATTGTGGCTGACGCCTCACATGAGAAGTACGTGGACCTTATCAACGACACGATACGTGAGGCTGCAAGAAAGAGAGGTACAGGTATCGCGGAACGTACACATGAGTATGTCGCGACTAAGATGAAGGAGGGGAAGGCCATCCTTGCGCTTGACCCTGGACGGCAGACGGAACTGGGCGACGGCTTCGCCGGTTTCAGTTATATAGAGACGTGGGGCAACAAGTCGTACGTGACCACCTCGGGCCTGATTGTCCATCCTGACTATCAGGGACGTGACATATCCAAGCGAATAAAGGACCATACGTTCACTTTGGCGCGCGTGCGGTGGCCTCACGCCAAGATTTTCTCCCTGACCAGCGGTGACGCTGTGATGAAGATGAACACGGCGCTGGGCTATGTGCCTGTGTCGTTCAACAAACTGACCGACGACGACGCTTTCTGGCGCAGTTGCCAAGGGTGCGTGAACTACCCGATACTGCAGATGAAGAACCGTAAGTTCTGTATCTGTACCGGAATGCTTTATGACCCGGAGAAGCACAAGGGCGAGCCGACTCCCATTGAGATTTTCCAGGAAATCATGAAGGAGATGTCGGGGAGGGGACTGCTGTGAGCGTGGGCTTGCTGCTGTCTCTGACGGATTGTATACAATAAAAAGAACAATAAGATGGATAAGAAGAAAAAGGTTGTAGTCGCTTTCAGCGGTGGCTTGGATACATCCTACACTGTGATGTATCTTGCAAAGGAAAAGGGATATGAGGTTCATGCTGCGTGTGCCAACACAGGCGGATTCAGCGCGGAACAGTTGAAGACCAATGAGGAGAACGCCTATAAGTTGGGCGCGACGAAGTATGTCACCCTCGACGTGACACACGAGTACTATGAGAAGAGCCTGAAGTATATGATATACGGCAATGTGTTGCGCAACAACTGTTACCCTATATCTGTCAGCTCGGAACGCATATTCCAGGCTCTCGCCATCGCGCGTTATGCCAAGGAGATTGGCGCGGACGCCATCGCCCACGGAAGTACCGGCGCGGGCAACGACCAGATACGTTTCGACATGACGTTCCTCGTCATGGCCCCAGGCACGGAGATCATCACACTCACACGTGACGGGAACTTGAGCCGTCAGGAGGAGATTGACTATCTCAACAAGAACGGCTTCTCCGCTGACTTCGCCAAGTTGAAGTACAGCTATAACGTGGGACTGTGGGGTACCAGTATCTGTGGCGGTGAGATTCTCGACTCGACACAGGGCTTGCCTGAGTCGGCTTACCTGAAACATCCTACCAAGGAAGGACCGGAAACACTCAAGATTGGTTTCGAGAAGGGTGAGATTGTGTCGGTCAACGGCACCCGCTATGATGACAAGATAAAAGCCATCCAGGCAGTCGAGGAGATAGGCGCGGCTTACGGCATTGGCCGCGACTGTCATGTGGGCGACACTATAATAGGTATAAAGGGACGTGTGGGCTTTGAGGCTGCCGCACCGATGCTTATCATCGGTGCGCACCGCTTCCTTGAGAAGTTCACCCTGTCGAAGTGGCAGCAGTACTGGAAAGACCAGATAGGTACATGGTACGGCATGTTCCTGCATGAGAGCCAGTATCTCGAACCGGTCATGCCCGACATGGAGGCGATGCTCTCCAGCTCACAGCGTAACGTGACAGGTGAGGTGACGCTCGAACTGCGTCCGCTCATGTTCCAGACTGTGGGTGTGGACTCTCCGAATGACCTCGTGAAGAATAAACTCGGTGAATATGGTGAGACTGCCAAGGCTTGGAGCAGTGAGGACGCGAAGGGATTCATCAAGGTCACTTCCACCGCTCTCCGCGCCTACTATCTCGCACACCCTGACGAAAGGAGATAAGGGATGGTGAGAGTAGGAATCCTTGGAGCCGCCGGATACACGGGCGGTGAGCTTATCCGTCTGTTGGTCAACCATCCGTCAGTGGAAATCGTGTTTGCCAACAGCGAGTCGAACGCCGGCAACAAGGTATATGATGTCCATGAGGGACTGATAGGGGAGACGGATCTGGAGTTTACCGACGCCAAGCCTTTTGACAAGGTTGACGTGCTGTTCTTCTGCTTCGGTCACGGAAAGAGTGAGGCGTTCCTGAAGGAGAACGCTGTCCCGGAGAACGTGAAGATTATAGATATGGCGCAGGACTTCCGTATCAAGGGCGGTCATGACTTCGTGTATGGCTTGCCGGAGATACACCGTGGGGAGATTCGTGAGTGCGCACACCTCGCCAATCCGGGTTGCTTCGCCACTGCGGTGCAACTGGGACTGCTCCCGTTGGCAAAGGCGGGACTGTTGACCCAAGACGTGAATGTGAGTGCCATAACCGGTTCTACCGGTGCGGGACAAAAGCCGGGGGCTACCACCCACTTCTCCTGGAGGACGGACAACATGAGTGTCTATAAGGTGTTCACCCACCAGCATCTCCATGAGATAACACAGTCACTTAACGAGCTCCGTCCCGCGGACACACCTAAGGTCATCGACACTTTGGACGAGGGGTTTGACACGGAGGGCGTGACAGTGGACTTCGTGCCGTTCCGTGGCGACTTCCCACGCGGCATCTTCTGCACGGAGGTCGTGCGGCTTGACTCTGCGGACGTGGATGTGGCGGAACTGTACAAGGACTTCTATAAGGAGGCCGCGTTCACCCATTATTCGGACAGGCAGGTGGACCTGAAGCAGGTGGTCAACACCAACAAGGCTCTTGTGCATGTGGACCGGTTCGGCAAGAAACTGGTCGTCACTTCTGTCATCGACAACCTGCTCAAGGGAGCAGTGGGACAGGCGGTGCAGAACATGAACCTGATGTTCGGACTCGACGAGACGGAAGGACTCAGGCTGAAGGCGAGCGCGTTTTAATCAATAAGGTAAAATGATTTGATACAAAATAGGGTTATGCAGTTATTTGATGTTTATCCACTTTTTGACATTGCGATAGAAAAAGGAAAGGGATGCAAGGTGTGGGACGACAAGGGTCAGGAGTATCTGGACCTGTATGGCGGCCATGCCGTTATAAGTATAGGCCACTGTCATCCGCATTATGTGGAGAAGATGACAGAACAACTGAACAAGATCGGTTTCTACAGCAATTCAGTGATAAATCCGTTGCAGCGTGAGTTGGCGCGGCGACTGGGCAGGGCGTGCGGCTATGACGACTACAGCCTCTTCCTCATCAACTCGGGTGCGGAGGCGAACGAGAACGCCCTGAAGCTGGCTTCGTTCCACAACGGACGGAAACGTGTCCTGGCTGCCGGCAAGGCGTTCCACGGACGTACGTCACTGGCAGTGGAGTCTACGGACAATCCTAAGATTGTGGCCCCGATAAACGACAACGGACACGTGTCGTTCCTTCCGTTGAACGACCTGGAGGCATGGAAGAAGGAGATTGAGAAGGACGACGTGTGTGCCTGTATCGTAGAGTGCATCCAGGGTGTGGGCGGCATACGTATGGCGGACAAGGACTTCATGCAGGGACTGAGCGCATTGTGCGAGGCGCACGACACGGTTCTGGTATGCGACGAGATTCAGTGCGGCTACGGCCGTTCGGGCAAGTTCTTCGCCCACCAGCATCTCGGCATAAAGCCCGACCTCATTACTGTGGCGAAGGGTATCGGTAACGGCTTCCCGATGAGCGGACTCCTCATCTCACCAAAGTTCAAGGCTGTGTACGGTCAGTTGGGTACTACCTTCGGCGGCAACCATCTGGCATGTGCCGCGGCGTTGGCTGTACTCGATGTGCTGGAGGACGAACATCTGGTGGAGAACGCCGCCACGGTAGGCGAATACCTCATCGGTCGACTGAAGGCGGAGAGACTTCCGCATGTGGTTGATGTGAGAGGCGAAGGTCTGATGATAGGAATCGAACTGGATGTGCCTTACAAGGAGATACGGAGCAGACTGGTGCATGAACAGCATTGTTTCACCGGCTGTAGCGGCACGAATGTGATTCGTCTGTTGCCCCCTCTGTGTCTGTCGAAGGCTGAGGCGGATGACTTCATCGAACGTTTCAAGAAGGTATTGTGACGGTGGAGGTCATCCTTCTTAATCTGAAATGATATAGGAATGGTTTCAATCGAGAACCTTTGTGTGGAGTTCGGGGCGCGTCCCCTGTTTGAGAATGTGGGGTTTGTGGTCAATCCCAATGACCGTATCGCGCTGGTAGGCAAGAACGGCGCGGGGAAGTCAACCCTGTTGAAGATTATAGCCGGACTGCAACAGCCTACCGGTGGTGTGGTGTCGCGTCCCAAGGAACTGACCATTGGCTACCTGCCACAGGTTATGGTGCTGAGTGACTCATGTACCCTGGAGCAGGAGACGGCCAAGGCGTTCGACGGGGAGGCTCATGTGGAGGAGTGGTCGATGAAAGCGGACATCGACAAGACTCTCACCGGTCTGGGATTCAGGAGGGAGGACTTCGACCGTCCCACCAGTGAGTTTTCCGGCGGATGGCGTATGCGTATCGAACTGGCGAAGATACTGTTGCGCAAACCCGACCTGCTGCTGCTCGACGAGCCTACCAACCATCTGGATATCGGATCCATACAGTGGCTTGAGCGTTTCATCCAAAGCGGCGCCAAGGCAGTGGTGCTTGTGAGCCACGACCGGGCTTTCGTCAACAACACGACAACACGTACTATCGAGATTACCTGCGGACACATCAATGACTATAAGGTGAAGTACGACGAGTACGTGAAACTGCGTGACGAGCGTAGGGAACAGCAACTGCGGGCGTATGAGAACCAGCAGAAGGAGATAGCGGACATAAAGGACTTTATAGAGAAGTTCAGGTACAAGCCCACCAAGTCCAACCAGGTGCAGAGCCGCATCAAACAGTTGGAGAAGATTGTTCCCATTGAGGTGGACCAGGTGGATACAGCCCTGCTGCGCCTCAAGTTCCCTCCGTGCCAGCGCAGTGGCGACTACCCTGTGATATGTGACGAGGTGAGGAAGGCGTATGGACAGCATGTGGTGTTCGACCATGTGAACCTTACCATCAAGAGGGGCGAGAAAGTCGCTTTCATGGGCAACAACGGAGAGGGTAAGTCCACACTCGTGAAGTGTATCATGGGACAGATTCCATATGACGGACTTCTGAAGATAGGACATAACGTGCAGATAGGCTATTTCGCGCAGAACCAGGCACAGTTGTTGGACGGTGACATAACGGTGTTTGACACGATAGACAGGGTGGCCACCGGGGACATGCGCACCAAGGTGCGTGACCTGCTCGGCGCTTTCATGTTCGGCGGGGAGGCAAGCGACAAGTATGTGAAGGTGCTGTCGGGCGGTGAACGGAGCCGTCTGGCGATGATTCAACTGTTGTTGCAGCCTGTGAACCTCCTTATCCTCGATGAGCCTACCAACCACCTTGACATGCAGTCGAAGGATGTGCTGAAGAACGCGATACGTGATTTCGACGGCACCGCCATCATCGTGAGCCACGACCGCGCGTTCCTCGACGGACTGGTGGACCGTGTGTATATGTTCAAGGACAGGAAGGTGTTCGAACCGATAGAGAAGAGCAGCATATCTGTGCATACGGTGAGGGAGACCGACTCCGCGCCTAAGCAGAAGACCGCTGACACGGCTTCCGCTGATGAAGCCAAACAGAAGCGCATCCTGTCGTACGAACAGCAGAAGGCTGAGGCTAAGGCCAAGGCAAGGGCTGAGAAGGCATTGAAGGAGTGCGAGGACAGGGTAGAACGGTTGGAGACGGAACTGGCGGAGGTGGAGAAGACTCTGGCGGAGAAGAACGACATGCAACTGGTGGAGAGATACACCCAACTGCAGAAACAACTGTCGGACGCTGTAGACGAATGGGAACGGTTGGGCGAGCAGGTCTCAGGGTAGGCCGGTGACGGTCTTCCGGTAAACGAAAGCGTGCCATCTTCCGCTTCACCATGGATGTGAAAGCGAAGATGGCACGCTTGGTCTTGTGGGTCAGGACACCGCCTCAGCAACCCTTGACCAGAGTGAGTGTGTCGGATGCGATCATCAGTTCCTCGTCGGTAGGGATGACACAGACTGTGACCTTACTGTCGGGTGTGCTGATAATGTCTTCCGTGGCGCGCACTGAGTGGTTCTTCTCCTTGTCAATCCTGACACCGAGGAACTCCAGTCCTTTAGTCGCGCCCTCGCGCACCTCCCACTGGTTCTCGCCGGCACCACCGGTGAACAGGATGACATCCACTCCACCCATTGCAGCCGCATACTCTCCGATATACTTCCTTATACGGTAGGTGTACATCTCCTTGGCGAGACGGGCGCGGTCGTTACCGCTCTCAATGGCTGCGAGTATGTCACGGAAGTCACTTGAACCGCCACTGATTCCGGCAAGACCCGACTGCTTGTTGAGCAGGTTGCTTATGCCGGTAGTGTCAAGTCCGAGCTTCTCCATGAGGAAGGTGACTGCACCCGCGTCGATGTCGCCGCTGCGTGTACCCATGATAAGGCCTTCCAGTGGGGTGAGTCCCATGGAGGTGTCCACACTCTTGCCGTCCTTCACAGCGGTAATTGACGCTCCGTTGCCGATATGGCAGGTGATGATTTTCGTGCCTTCCGGCTTGATTCCGAGGAACTCGCACACACGTTGGCTCACATATCTGTGGCTGGTGCCGTGGAAACCGTAACGGCGCACTCCGTATTCCTTGTACAACTCGTACGGCAAGGCGTACATATATGCGTAGTCGGGCATGGTCTGATGGAACGCCGTGTCGAACACTCCCACCTGAGGCACGTTGGGCAGGAACTTCTTCACTGCGTTCACACCCTTGATGTTGGCCGGGTTATGGAGCGGGGCAAGGTCGTTGCAGCTCTCGAACACCTTCATCACCTCATCGTTCAGAACCACACTCTTGTTGAACTTCTCCCCTCCGTGAACCATACGGTGACCTACAGCGTCAATCTCGTCCAAGGACTTCAGTACGGCTGTCTCTCCAGTGGTGAGGCACTTGAAGATGAACTCCACTCCGGCGGTGTGTTCAGCTATAGGCTGACTGATCTGAGTCTTCTTGCCGTTGTACTTGATTTTGATGAAAGAGTCGGGCAGACCGATTTTCTCTATGCCGCCGGATGTGATTACCGACTTGTCCGTCATGTCATAGAGGGCATATTTAATGGAACTGCTGCCACAGTTTAATACAAGTATTTTCATTTCGTTCGTTTGGTATTGTTTGTCGTCAACATTCATTGCTTAGCGTCCATAGCCTGACATGCGGTAATCGCTACCATCTTATATATGTCGTCCACGCTGCATCCTCGGCTCAGGTCATTTACCGGATGCGCGATACCTTGCAGGATAGGGCCAATGGCATCGGCCCCGCCCAGACGCTGCACCAGTTTATAGGCGATGTTGCCCACCTCCAGACAGGGGACAATCAGCACGTTGGCGTGTCCGGCAATGTCACTTCCCGGAGCTTTCTTTTCGGCTATATGCGGTACGAGCGCCGCGTCAGCCTGCAGCTCACCGTCTATCTTGAGTTCCGGATCCAACTCTTTTGCCAATCGGGTAGCCTCCACCACCTTGTCAACGACCTCGTGCTTGGCGCTGCCCTTGGTGGAGAAACTGAGCATTGCCACTCTCGGGTCGGTAAATCCAGCCACACTCTTGGCGGTCTGGGCTGTGCAGACGGCAATCTGAGCCAACTGGTTGGCGTCCGGCACTGGAGTCACGGCAACGTCACCGACGACCAACATTCCGTCTTCCCCATATTCCTGTGCCTTGGTGATGAGGAGCATAGCCCCACTGACACAGCTTATGCCCGGTGCGCACTTGATAATCTGCAGGGCCGGACGCAGTGTGTCACCTGTGGTGGACAACGCGCCTGAAATCTGTCCGTCCGCGTCACCGTTTTTGATGATCAGGCATCCGAAATACAGTGGGTCAAGCACCTGTTCACGTGCTTTCTCTATGGTCATGCCCTTTTTCTGGCGGAGTTGGAAAAGCAGTTGCGCATATTCCTCTGTCTTGTCAGATGTCTTCGGGTCGATGACAGTAGCCTTATCGATGTGCTTCAGTCCCAACTGTGCCGCTTTGGCTTTTATCTCCTCTGGGTTTCCTATTAGAATTATGTCGGCAAGATTGTCGGCAAGAGCGTGGTCAGCGGCAGTGATAGTCCTTTCCTCCAAACTTTCGGGAAGCACTATGCGCTGCTTGTTTGACTTGGCGCGCGCGATGATTGAATCTATGACACTCATAGTTGTATGTAGTTTGTTATAAAGTTATTTCTGGAATCCTGTCTTGAACACACGGATGACAGCGGAGTTGAATCCGGCATGGTCCATCTCGTTGAGTCCTTTAATGGTGTATCCTCCCGGTGTGGTCACACGGTCTATCGCCTGTTCCGGATGCTCTCCTGTCTTGTGAAGGAGTTCTGACGCTCCCTTCATGGTCTGGATGGCAATCTTCAGCGCGTCCTTCGGGTAGAAGCCCATTTCCACACCGGCCTCGGTCTGCACGCGCAGGAAGCGCATCACGTAGGCGATGCCGCACGAAGCCATGAGCATACCCGGAGCCACCATCTTCTCATCGCAGCAGAACGTGTCGCCTACCAGCTTGAAGAGGTTGTCCACGGTTTCCAGACGCTCCTGTGCCTGTTCGTCTGCGGAACAGATGAATGTCATGCTCTCGCAGAACTCTGCCGCGATGTTCGGAATGACGTAGAACAACGACGGAATCTGGCACTGGTGCTTGTAGAGTATGGCCTTGATGTCCTCCAGTGTCACTCCCGCCGCCAGCGACACCATAATCTGTGATGATGTGAGGTTGGGCTTGATGTCGTTGATGACGGTCTCCACCTGCCATGGCTTGACGGCGATGACTATGATGTCGGCGTCCTTGATTGCCAGTGTGTCGTCCACCATGGTCTCGATGGCGGGGCAGTCCTCCTTAATCTTGTTCAGTTTGTCCCAGTGTACTCCCGATACGGTAATCTTCAGGTCTGTCTCGTTTTTGCTCCATCCGCGTGCCAAAGCACCGCCGATACTGCCGGCTCCGATAATCGTTATGTTCATATGCGTAGTTTGTTTGTTTCGTTGTAACGCGTGAGTCACGCTCCCTATTTGAGCCACAAAGTTACGCCAAATCGGACGAAAGACGAAATATTTCCAAAAAAAACTATTGTGTAGGGCGGTAAATAATGGATTATTTTCTACCTTTGCACTGGTGTTTATCAAACACGGTAGATATATTTATGTTAATCAAATAGTTCAAACTATGGCTTATGTAATTTCAGACGACTGCGTTATGTGTGGAACTTGCGCAGGTGAATGTCCTTCAGAGGCGATTTCTGAGGGTGACGGCAAATATGTTATTGACCCGAACTCATGTGTCGATTGCGGCACATGCGCTGACGCTTGTCCCGCAGGTGCGATCAGTCCGGGCGAGTAAAGTCTGCGAAGAACAGACTGTTGTTCATATTCTTGCTGGGATGTCCTTACGGGCATCCTTTTTTTTGTGCCTTGTAATGGCTTGACTCGTTGTCACGCGTACGAGTGCATGCCTCCGAGGAAGTAGTTCACACCGAAATAGGTCATAAGCACTGAGAGGAAGGCAAGCACCACATAGAGGTGGTAACGCGCGTTGTCGCCGCCTTTCCATAATGTGGATTGGTGCAGCGGTACCGCATAAATCATCAGTGTGATGAGAGCCCACACTTCCTTAGGGTCCCAACTCCAGTACCTGCCCCACGACACGTTGGCCCACACGGCGCCGATGAAGATGCCTATAGCCAACAGGAATACGGCGGGGTAGAGCATCAGACGGGATATAAGTGTGAGTGTCTCTACCTGTACAGTGTCCTTTCTGCGGTTTTGTATCAGTGCCGTCACGCCACATATCGTGATGAAGGCCAACAGGGCGTACGCCATCATGATGACACTCACGTGTATGGACAGCAGGGGCGACTGCAGGACAGGCATCAACGGTGTGATTTGGGGGTTCATCTGGCTGAGGAAGGACACCAACAGACAGAAACCGGACAACAGGAAACCGAACGGCAGGAACATCGTGAACCTGCGGCTGATGACCAACGCCACAATCATGATACAGAGGGACATGAACAGCATGGTCTCGTAGCCGTTGCCCAACGGCACTCTTCCACTGATGTACCAGCGCAGAGCGTAGGAGACAGCCAACAGCAGACATGACAGGCAGAGCAGCCATCTGCATCCTGCCATCAGTGTGTTCCGTCGGCGGAATGACGGGAACAACAGAAGTATGAAGGAGAGGACACCAAGAGAGAGGTTGCCCATGGCAAGAGCCTTGGGCAGAGGCACTTCATTGTAGAACACCTCGGCTTCCAACCGGGTCTGCGACACCTCCTCACCTGTGGCCGGCTGCACAAGCGATCCGTTGGTCAACATGAGTATTATGCCCACCTTCTCGTCCAGTTCCCTCACGGCCTTGTCTTCCTGTACGGTACGCACCATACTGTACAACTTGTACTGTCCGCCGGAGTCAAACAGGTCGGAGAACCGCGCGTACTTGCCTTCCACTCCCAACCGTTCCCGCAGCCGCTTGTCCTTAATCTTCAGCATCGGCTCGTCCTTCCACGCATCCGGACGTTTCATCCATCCGTAAAGCACCTGCTCGGCTGACAGCCCCTTGTACGAACCGCTGCCGTATATCTTGGTGGTGAAGTCGTGGGCGAGGGTACTCAACGGAGCCACACGGTCGTTGTAGATGACAGGCATCCGCGCCAACCGTTCCGCTTTCTCCCTGTTGATGGTGGGGATGCTGCGCGCCTGTGCTGACGGCAGTTGTACGGAAAACAGGATGAGTGCCAGCATCGCGCCTTTCCCAAGCAGAGGGGAACGGAGCATCCTGCGGTACGTCCCGGTTTTACTGAGAAGGACGGCAACTACGGACACGGCAAGGATCAGATAACCGAAATAGGTGACGGGGGTACCCCATGGGTCGTAGTTGACCGTGAGTATACTTCCCTTCATGTCGGGGTCAAACGATGTCTGGTAGAACCGGTAGCCCTGTTCCGTGAGTATGTTGTTCATGGAGATGACTCTCCCGGTCATCTTGCCGTCAGCATCATGATAGGTGACATGGCTCTCGAAATCCTGAGGCGCGTGTGTTCCCGGATAATAGATTACGGTGAACTGCCGGAGTGTCATGTCGTTGACAGGCAACGCGGACTCCTTTCCTGAGTCTTTCAACACAAAACTACCCGTCGGTTCTCCCTCCCGCAGGTGAAGCATGCCCTCGTGTGAGGTGAAGTGGGTTATCGCCGCCCCTGCGAGGATAACCACAAACGAGAAATGCAAAAGGAAGACAGGGACTCTTTTCCAGAGCCGGTGTCTTCCTATCACCATGCACGACAACACAGCCAGCAACGCCCACAGCGAGATGAACCACCATGTGCCGTAGATGTGGCTGGACGCGAAAGCGGATCCTTGGGCCTGCTCCACAAAGGTGGCGATGCCCAAGACCGCAATGACCGCAATGAAGATGACTGTGAGCAGTCTGTCCAAAAGTCTCATGTCCTACACTAAAAAGCCTTGTACTGTGGGTTGTGTATCTTGCGCACTGCAATGCACTCCATCTCGATGAGCCAGCCCGGACGGCATACCGGCGCATGGACAATGACATAAGGACGGCCCTTGAAGCGTTCCTCAAAGAGGCTGCTCACTATCGCGTAGTCAGCTGTGTCACGAAGGTACACCACCATCATGCCCACATCCTCAAAGGTGCAGTCCGCCTCTTTCAGCAGCACTTCCACATTCTCCCACATGCGGGCAGTCTGTTTGCGTATGTCTTTGGGATAGACCACCTCGCCTTTGTTGTTGATGCTGGCAGTACCCGAGATGAACACCTGACGGCGGTCTTGGTAGTCCACCATCGTCCCGCGCTCGAAACTGACTCCGTAGTCACTGGTGCGGTTGAGGTGGGTAGGCGCATAGAGAAACGCCACCTGGTCTTTGTCGATTCCGTCCACCGCATAGCAGTCCATCTGCGACAGCACGTTAGGGTCCGCCTGTCTGCCGCCGATGCCTGTGGAGGAGATGAAATGGGTCTTGGATGTCAGTCCCTGAATGAAGAAGAACTGGTTGCGGGCGCGCACCATACCTCCGTAGTTGAGGTCTGTGTCGTTGATGAAGAACCAAGTGCGTATGCAGTTGTCCTTGAGTGTGCAACCCTCTTCTATGAGTTGCATGTTGTACTCATTGAAGAGCAACCGTGTCTGGTACTCGGAGTTGGCCGCAAGATTATGTGCGCTGCCGGTCCACAGATGACGGTATCCTCCGTGTGCTACCTC
This sequence comes from Candidatus Methanomethylophilaceae archaeon, assembly GCA_963594655.1. Taxonomy (GTDB): domain Bacteria; phylum Bacteroidota; class Bacteroidia; order Bacteroidales; family Bacteroidaceae; genus Colivivens. The sequence continues at coordinate 30,768 of CAVBFD010000010.1, read as the reverse complement.
GTAGAGTCCGCTCTTGTTGACACGGGTCTGCACATTGGTCATCAGGTATGCCCACAGAGCAACCTTGGTGACGTCGAGCGGAGCCTGCTGTATGACGCTCTTGGCGCAGTCGGTTATGTCCGCCGCCACCACGTCATCCTCCTGGTTGGCTGAGTCGCTGAGAAAATAACGCTTGAAGACACAGCGCGCCTCTTTCAACTGTCCTTCCATCAGGTTGTCGTAGGCGTTGAGGACGGCTTCCAACTGTTCGGGATAGGTGGACATGCAGTCGTCCGCATGGACCATTACATGGTATTCCACAACCTCTGTCCCGTTGTTAAACATGAAGATGTCGGCGTGTGCCTTCTCGAATTGTATAGTTTTCAATGTATTCATAATAATGTGTGTTGTGTGCTTATTCAGCACCGTTGTTAATCCAACTGTCTATCATCGTCTTGGCATTGGATTCCGACACGAGGCCGAAATGGTTCATCGTGATGCCTTCCACCGACTCGTCGTTGAGAACCATGTGGAGGACGCTGTTGGCTGCGTCGCCCGGCGCCACTATCTTGTGTCCTGACACGCATTTGGAATTGACTCCCACCATGTCCGCGACGGCCTTTCCCTCAGTGAGGTTCAGTCCAGCGGCACTGAAGTTGCTTGCTCCATGGCAATTGATGCAGGTGGTGTTTATGATTCCTTGCTGTATGGTGTTGAACATGCTGATGTCCACCGTTCCCAAGTCCATGTGGATGGTGTCGCGGATACCCTCGATGTCGGCTTCCTTGAGTGTCGTCACAAAGCGGCGCAGACGGTCAAGCACACAGAACTGCACACTGGTCACCTTGTCGGGTATGTTGTTCATCTCCATCGCCACGTTACCGTTCTCATCAGCCTTGATTTCCTTGGTGATGGAGGCATACTCGCTTCCTTCCTCAAAGCCGGCGATGGCAATCATATATTCTTCTGGCCAGGAACTGAGTCCTGTGACTTGCGCGTTCAGTTTGACCGACCGTCCGGAGGTGTCCACATCCACGTTGTTGTAGATGTCGCCGTCGTCACAAGCGGTCATGACCGTCAGCGCGGCCAGAAGCGAAACTAAAATGGAGTGTTTCATTGACGTATATACTAATATGGTGTTGTTCTGTTAGAATGCGAACTGCATCATGATGCATGCAGTATGGGTTGAGATACCGAGGTCGTCGAGGTCACGGTCCAACTGGGTGTCGTGGCCGGTCCTGCCGATGTACTGGTACATGGCGGAGAGTTTGAGGTTGGTGTTCGGGACGAAGTAGTTGACCACGGCCGCCGGCATATTCAGGAATCCGTCCTTGGACGAACCGTTGCGGTCCATGAGGTCGTAGCGCAGACCCACCTGCCACTGTGGCGCCACGAAGTAACCTGCCTGTGCGTATCCGCCCCAGTAGTTGTACGTCTCGTCAATCTTCTGCCGCTCTGTGAATCCCACATGCATGTAATATGCCTCGGCTGCGAAATACCATCTGTTCTTCAACCATGCGAACTCCAGTCCTGCGCGGAAATCGTTGGTACTCTCGCTTTCAGCCTCGTTGTTGTAGTTCGCGCTCACTCCGATAAGCATCTTGTCGAGGTTGAGCATCTTGGCGTTTCCCTGTGTCATCGGCATCGGGCCGTTAGGCATGTATGTGAGTCTACCTGCATAGAGCAGTGAGGGAAGGTGGTTGTCGTCACTGAATCCCTTGGTCGCGCTGTTCACTGATGACCCTGTGCCGTTGAACAGGCCCACCTCATATCCGAACTTGTTCTTGATGACTCCGTGCATCTCGACTCCCAGGTCGAAGCCTGTGCCGATGGTCGGTGTGACGGCGTTCAGCGAGTAGGGCATGATACTGGTTGCGGTCAGTGATGTCGGCACTTGCGGAAAGAGGGTCTCACCCAGTGTGGTGAGGTAGGCATGGGAGTAAGGTGTCTTGAACTTACCGGCGCGGAACCGCAGGGCGGGACTGACGGCATAGTCGATCCACGCCTGCTGCAACACGTTGCCGCCGGATGCGGCCGCGTTGATGCTCACGTTGTAGTCTATCTTGCCGAACGCCTTTCCCGTGAAGCCGATGATGGCGTACGGTATGGCGAAACCGGAGTTGGCTATGTTGTCCTGGTTGTACGCCTTGTCCAGTCCCTCGTCATCGTAATAGTGGAAGTTGAGGGTACTCTGTACGTAAAGGTAAGGCTTGAACACGAAATTGCCGTCCTTGGACTGGAGTGTGAAGCCGCGGTCGTCGGCGATGGGGAGTACTCCGTTCTCCATGTCGAGTTTGGATGAGTGGTGTCTGTCCGGTTCAGACGGTGTTGCCTCAGATGTCTCTGTCTCTGCGAATGTCACTGAGGAAAACATTGATGCCATTGCGATGGCGAATATTCTATTGTGTATCATTGTTTCTTTTGTTGTTGAAGGTGATTAGAGCGACCAGAGGAACTGTATTACCTGGTCACGCTGTGTCTTGTTTAAGTTCTTGAATTTGTTCTTGGAGGCTTCGCCCTCACCGCCGTGCCACATGATGGCTTCGGTGAAGTTGCGGGCGCGTCCGTCATGCAGGAAGTAGGTGTGTCCGTTCACTTTCTTCTGAAGGCCGATACCCCAGAGGGGAGTGGTGCGCCATTCGTTGCCTCGTGCCAGTCCGCTCACGAAGTTGTCGTTCAGTCCCACTCCCATTATCTCCGAACCCATGTCGTGGAGCAGGTAGTCTGAATAGGGGTGTATGGTCTGGCCTCCGAGCCAAGGCAGACTCGTGCCTGCCAACAGGGTCGATCCCCGTGGCCTTGTGTGCAGGGTCGTCACATGACACAGGTGGCAGCCGCACTGATAGAAGAGTTTCTCGCCTTCTATCACGTCGGGGTCATTGACACCCCGGCGCGCCGGTACCGCGAGGCACTGCATGTAGAGGTCCACGTCCTCCATGTCCTCTGTGGTGCAGTCGAGCTGCTGGTAGGAGAGTCCCATCATCGACCCGTCCTTCATCTGTGACTGTCCCTCACAGATTTCTTCCGGGTAGCGGCTGTTGGTCATGCCCATGTCGCTGGAGAAACCGAGTTCCACAGTCAGGTCGGCATGTTGTGCCTTGTTGCCCGAAAGTCCCAACTGATAGACTCCTTTCTCCGTCACGTAATTGCACCTGCCGCTGATTCCCCATTCGGGATAGTTGCTCTTCTTGGCGAGTGCCTCTATCTCGTTGCGGTCAAGGGCCATCATCTGTCCCATGCCCACATGGCGGAGTGGGGTGCGCACGGTGCAGAACAGGTCTTCGGGACTGATTTCCTCGGCGTACCATTCGGTGATGGTGAACTTGGGGACACAAAGGGTGTACTTCTCGCCGTCGGGGAACGAGAACTCGGTGGAGTCGATGCTCACCTTCAGTTTGCCCTCAGGCTTGACCCCATAAATGGCCTGGTCGTGGATGACACGTCCGTAGTTGGGGAAGAAAGATCCGTTCTTGCGTGTGATGTATATGAGTGATGAGGTGAAGCCGTACTGTCCGGAACCGTCAACCTCCTCCTCGTCATCCGCCTTGTTCTTGTAGTTGGTCCAGTAGGTCGGCTCCGTGCGTCCGGCATTGCGGTGGCAACTGCCGCAGGAGTAACCGGCATAGACCGGTCCGAGTCCTCCTCCGTGTCCGTTGGAGTTGGACGATTTCACATTGTCGTACAGTTTGTCTCCGGAGTGGAATCGGGTGTTGTACGCGCCCGACACCCAACTGGCATCCTGGTCGTATGCGACCGATGAGTTGAAGAAACCGGTGGCTGTTCCTGCAGACAACGCATAGCCTTCGGGTACGGTGATGTCCGTCACGTCGAGCTTGTCGTCATCGGTACACGAACCGAGGGCGACCAGTACGGCGAAAAGCAATGGATAATGCAGGTTTTTGTTCATATAGTCTTTCGTTTTTCCGTTGTTTCTTTTTCACCACAACAGCGAAGACTGGACTGACAGCCCTGTCTCCGCTTTTTGTGGCGTGTTTTGCTTTATTGTGGTACGCTTATTTCGCTGTGCGTGCCTTACCGTCCTTGAAAATCAGATATTCCAGTGTGTGGAAGCCGCGGAGACTCTGTGAAGCTTCAATCTTGTCGTCACTCTCGCCGTCATTCCAGTTGAGGTTGGTGAAGTCCTGTGACTTGAGGATTGACACAATCTGCTTCTGGTCGAGTGGCCAACTGTCCATATTGGGGTCAAGTCCCAACTCGTCCACAGGACCGAAGAGGAACGCCTCGCTTGTCTCCCATGGTGTGCGGGCAGCCAACCATGCTTTGGCGCACTCTGCGAAAGCGTCATCTGAAGGATTGGCCTTGAACGCGCGTACTGTTTCGTCGAGGGCGGCGTTCTTTTCAGCCAGTTCCTTGTATGTAGGCATCACCACTTCGTCCACGTACTGGGCGATAATCGGGTCGAGTGTCTCCTCATCGTAGATATTGTTTTGGAAATAAGGCTTCAGTGTCTGGTCGATGAAGTCAGTGAGGTCAGAACATGCGTTCATGGCAGTTACTGTCTCCTGGGTGTTGATGTTGTTTCGGAACGGCTGTGGAATATCCCAAATCGCGTCTGCGGCTGCCTGAATCAATGACTTTGCCACTGAGTCCATCTCTGCGTTGTTCTTTGCGAGTACAGCTGAGAGCGAGTTCTCGCTAATAGAACCGTCACGTGTGCCATAGTAAGCGTTGCGGATAGAGTAGATGTTGTTTCTGTAGTCCTCACGTGAGTGCCAGCTGTACCATGACTCCACAGCGTACAACGCTTCGGTCTTGTTTCCTGCGGTATACTTTGCGTATGGGTCTCCGATTTTTGCGTCACCAACCTCGTTGGCAATTTCACTGCAACCGTCAAGAATCTGCTCCACACAGTTGATTGCGGACTTGTATTCTGTTGTGCTGTGGTTCTTGAATGTGGCTGCATAGCCGTTGTTCCACGCGTCATAGAGGGTCTGTGCGTCTGTCTTCAGCAGTCCTGAGACGGTTGCCATGTAGTTGCCCCACTGTTCCGCATAGTCGGAGCTGTAGTCCAGGTCCGCTGCGTTGTCAACGTCAATGTCATCCTTGTCAACGTCGTCATTGTCACTGCTGCAGGAAACCGTACCGGCAGTCATCGCACATGTTGCTACGAGTAATGTAGCGAATTTGTAAATCTTGTTCATCGTAAGTTTTATTGTTTTGTTGATTTTACCTTATAATATCTTATTTCTTCGCGAACCAGAGCATGTAAGCCACTCCGAGACGGAACTCGTTCTCGCTGTTGTAGCTGCCCTTGCCGAACATCTTGTGCGTGCCTATCTGACGGGTGGTGTAGTCAGCCTTGACCACCAGGTTGGGCAATGGCCTCCAGTTGGCTCCGAAACTCCAGAGACTCACTTGGTTGCGCTTGTCTGCCACCAGTCCTTTCTCGCACTCCTCCTGTGTGTTGTAGTAGTTGTAATGTGCGAACGGATATACCACAGGGAAGTTCTCGCCCCCGGAGAAGATGGACTTGAGGTTGACACCCACTTCCACGCTCCAGTCCAGGGCGCGCTTGGCTACAGGTCCCATCCTCGTGTAGGGAGACTTGCTTGAATAGTTCTTGTTGGCAGCTGTGATACCGACGGTCTCCGAGATGTTTCCCGAGAGGTAATTGGCGCGGGCAGTCACGTATTTGTTCTCGTACTGCGCGTCAAAAGAATAAATCAGCACGTTGATGTCATCGAGGTTCTTGTATGTTACGAGCTTGTCGGCGTTCTTGCCTGCCTTCGGGTTGTAGAGCAGTGACGCTCCGACACGGAGTCCGGGAACACCAGTCCAGTCCAGTCTCGCCGTGTAGGCAGGGGCACTGAAGTTGTCGGTCTCAAGAAGACCCTGACGCGCTCCCTGTACCCAGTTGTAGCAGTCGAACCCGTTAGGGTTGAGACCGGCAGTCACCATTGCCTGATAGTTGAATGAGGCTGTTCCCTTACCGAATGATCCGAAGAACTCCAGACCAGTCTCGTGCCATGTGGAAGCCAACAGAGTGGTCGCGCCCTCGGGACGGGCGGCTGTGAAGAAGTTGAGTGGCTCGTGGTGGGCGTTGGTCAGGCCGACAGGGATAATCAAGTGGCCTACACGTACATTGAACGCGGGGGTGATGAGGCGTGTTATATGGAACTGCTCCAGCGCAACCTCTCCGCCTTTCTCCATCTCAGTCTCGTATTCTCCGTTCTCGCTGCCCGACTGCGCCTCAATCTCCACTGCGGATCCTGTGCCGCCAGCCTCGAATTCAATCTCGGCACCCAGTATCCATCTCGGTGTGATTTTGTACTCACCTTCCAGAATGAAGCGGGGAATGGAAATCTCGTTGTGGTCTATCTTTGTGTTGCCGCTACTTCCGCCGTAGTAGCGGTTGATTCCATAGTCTTTGAATGTGGCGAGTATCTCACCGTAGCTGCCGATGCGCCACTTGCTGTAATCTTCGTTCTGATTTCCCTTGGCTTTTGAGGCGGTTGTCTCTGATGTCGTGGACTTGTCGTCCTGCGCCACCGCTGTCGTGGCGGTCGCCAACATGCCTAAAGCCATAAGAATGAGTTTGCTGTTCTTCATATTGTCATTATCGTTTTGTTTCAACTCTCGGGTTACATAGCCTCTATATTCGGCCGATACTTGGAAGGCGGCAGTCCGCTGTCTCTCCCAAAATCGTGCAGATGCACTTGCCGTGACTCACGTCAGAGCAAGTACAACTGCTACCGCGTATAAAAACTTATGTAATTTCATTCATCTATTTATGTGTTTATTCCTTATATTATATATTATGCGTTTCGACCGCTTCCAGACTTCCTGTCTGAAATCGAGTGCAAAGTTACGCATGTTTCCGTTATGCGCCAATACTCATAAGTGGGTAAACCTGTGCTGACTGCTTTTTGGGGCGTTTCCGCTTATGTGTCGCCATGTAAAATTATTTCCTCATTTGACCGGTGTCATTCATGAATATTTTGTATCTTTGCACAATAATAATCAGATGGAATGGCGATACAGGAAAAAGGGAGGAGGACTCCTAATGAATTAGGTACGGAGAAAATCGGCAAGTTGTTGATGATTTATGCGGTGCCGGCGGTGATAGCCATGCTGTCGGCTTCGGCTTATAATATAGTGGACAGGGCTTTCCTTGGACATTACAACCCGTTGGCGATAGCGGGACTTGCGGTGACCTTCCCGATAATGAACCTGAGTTCGGCCTTTGGGGCGATGATTGGAGCGGGAGGATCCACCTTGTTGTCAATCAAACTGGGACAGAAGGACTATGACACAGCCGAGCGTGTTTTGGGCAATATCATATCACTGAATATTGTGATTGGCGCGATTTTCGCGGTAGTGGCGATTGTCTTCATAGACCCGCTGCTTATGTTCTTCGGCGCGAGTGAACAGACCATCCCGTATGCCCGTGAATATATGCTGATAATCCTGTACGGAAATGTCATAACACACCTCAGTCATGGTGAGGCCAATGCCTTGAGGGTTGTGGGACACCCGAACAAGGCCATGACATCCGTGATGCTGGGTGTCGCGGTGAATATCCTGTTCGACTACCTGTTTATATATGAGTTCGGATTGGGAATAGCGGGTGCGGCTTACGCCACTTTGATTTCCCAAACCCTGTCGGTCATCTACCTTACATACAACCTCTGCAACAAGGAGGATATGATACACCTGAAGAAGGGCATATATTCAATGAAGAAACGGATTGTGAGGAACATACTTACCATTGGTCTCTCACCGTTCTGTGTGCAGTTGTGCGCCTGTCTTGTGGTCATACTTATCAACAGGGGACTACAGAAGCACGGTGGCGACTTGGCGGTCGGGGCGTACGGCATAGTGAACGGCATCACGTTCCTGTTCGTCATGACCGTGTTGGGAATCTGTCAGGGCATGCAGCCGATTGCCGGCTACAACTATGGCGCGTGTCAGTATGGCAGGGTCACTCTGGTTCTGAAATACGCTGTCATGTACGCCACGATAGTGATGACTCTGGGCTTCATCGTCTGTGAGTTCTTCCCTCATATACCGATCATGATATTCACTGAAGACGCCGAGACGACACGTCTCGCAATAGAGGGAATGAAGATTATCGTGTTGCTGAATCCACTGGTGGGCTTCCAGATTGTAGTCGGAAACTTCTTCCAGAGCATAGGCATGGCACGTAAAAGCATCTTCCTGTCGCTCACCCGTCAGTTGCTCTTCCTCGTGCCGATGCTGCTTGTCCTGCCTGGCATCTTCGGAACGAAAGGCGTATGGGCGAGCATAACGGTAGCCGACGGACTGTCGGTCATCGTGGCTGCGGTGATGCTGTGGATCTTCTTCAAGAAGGGGTCTTTCAGCAGCACTGACGTGAAACTTTAAAGAGTGAGAACCAAATACATTCATTATGGACAACTACGTTATTACAATCGGAAGAGAGATCGGAAGCGGTGGCAAGGCCATCGGTGAGATCATTGCCAAGAGTCTGGGCATACCTATCTATGACAGTAGGCTTATTCAGATGGCGGCGGAGGAGAGTGGGTTCAACCCCGACTTGTTCAAGAACGCGGACGAGAAGACTGAGAGAAGCACCGCCTCGTCCATCGTGCGCAACATTACGTCTCCGTTTGCCGCATTGGGCAATTTCTACAAGAACAGTGTGAGCAATGAGTCACTTTTCGAGGTGCAGAGTGAGATTATCCAGGAAAAGGCAAGCACGGAGAACTGTATCATAGTGGGACGGTGCGCCGACTATATCCTTAGGAAACATCCGCGGCTGCTGAAGGTGTTCATCCGGGCGGACTACGACGACCGTGTGAAGTTCGTGTGCGAACGTTTCGACCTTACTCCGGCAAAGGCGCGCAAACTCATTGACAAGACGGACAACCAGCGTAGCGAGTACCATGACTTTTACAGTGAGACCAACTGGGGCGACAGCCGCGCGTACGACATCTGCGTCAACAGCTCACGGATAGGACTGGAGGGTACGGCAGAGTTCCTGCTGGGATTCGCGCGCAAGTACCTCAACATCGAAAAATAACCGGGGGCGCGCTCCGGCGCGCCACGCTTCAATAAGTATAACTGTAGGTAAATTAGATTAGGACATGGATTGGTTAACTGAATTATTGACCAACGGAGGTTCTGTGGCGCATATCCTGCTGCTGTATGCGGCAGTCATCTCTGCCGGGATTCTTCTCGGTAAGGTAAAGATGGCGGGAGTGTCACTGGGTGTTACTTTCGTGCTTTTTGTCGGTATTGTGGCAGGGCATATCCTTCACCAGGAACACATTACCGAACCCATGGTGGTTCTCAACTTCGTTCAGGACTTCGGACTGATATTGTTCGTGTATGCGATAGGACTGCAGGTCGGTCCGTCATTCTTCACGTCGTTCAAGGAGGGCGGTGTGTCGATGAACATTGTAGCGGCAGGTATAGTAATGCTTAACGTGGCTGTCATGCTGTGCCTGTACTATATCTTCTGCGACACCGGCGACCCACATTCGTTGCCGATGATGGTGGGTGTCCTGTGCGGAGCTGTCACCAACACTCCGGGACTTGGAGCCGCCAACGCCGCGCTTGAACAGATCGGGGCAGACAAACTGGGCGGATCCATACCGACCATAGCCAACGGATACGCCTGTGCCTATCCGCTGGGTGTCGTGGGCATCATCCTCTCGTTGATTCTCATTCGCCTGTTCTTCAAGGTGAGCATGAAGAAGGAGACGGAGGCGTATAATGAACAGAACTCGCACCAGGCGGCGGTGAAGCCCCACATTATGACCATAGAGATTCAGAACCCGTCGCTCAACGGGAAGACGATACTCCAGATTCACGACTTCCTGGCGCGTGACTTCGTGTGTACCCGCTGTCTGCACGAGGGACACGTGTCCATCCCCAACAGGGACACGATGCTCTATGTGGGCGACAGGGTGTGTATCGTGAGCGCGGAGGAGAACATCGAGGCGATAATCGTGTTCATGGGAAAAGAGGTCGACGTGAACTGGGAGAAGCAGGACACTCCGATGGTGTCACGCCAGTTGATCGTCACCAGGGACAAGGTCAACGGCAAGACCCTTGGCAGTTTGCATCCGAGCAGCTTGTATGGAGTGAACGTGACACGTCTCTACCGTTCAGGTATCGAGCTTTTCGCCACTCCCAACGTGACACTTCAGGTAGGTGACCGACTGATTGTAGTGGGTCCTACGGACGCTGTGGATCTTTTCGCAAGTAAGATTGGTAACAGCAAGTCCCGCCTCGACAAACCGAACCTGTTGACTGTCTTCGTCGGAATCCTGCTCGGTGTCATCGTCGGCAGTCTTCCGATTGCGGTGCCGGGCATGTCAGTGCCTGTCCGTCTGGGTTTGGCAGGAGGTCCGCTTGTGGTCGCTATCCTCATCGGCCGGTTCGGTTTCAAACTGAAGCTGGTGGCATACACCTCCAACAGTGCGTCCCAGATGATCAGGGATGTGGGGTTGGTGCTGTTCCTCGCCAGTGTGGGCATCAAGGCGGGCGGCAACTTCATTGAGACAGTGATGAACGGAGGTCTTATGTATGTGCTGTACGGCTTTATAATCACCCTCGTGCCGTTGCTCATCATGGGTATCGTGGCAAGGGTTCATTATAAGATGAACTACAACATACTGATGGGCCTCATAGCCGGGTCTACAACCGATCCGCCGGCGTTGGCATATTCGACACAGGCTGCCAACAACGACATCCCTTCAATCGGTTATTCCACGGTCTATCCTCTCTCGATGTTCTTACGGATCATCACGGCACAGATAATAATCTTGTTGCTATGTTCATAATTGAATCTATCGTACTGGGACTGTTGGTGGCTCTCAACCCCTGTCAGTTGGCAATCAATGTCTCGGCGTTGACCTACCTGAACAATACAAGCGGCAGTTCAAGCGATTTGCTGAGAAGGGGATGGCTGTACACCGCGGGCAGGACGCTGTCCTACTCGTTGTCGGGGATTGCGCTTACGGCTCTGGTGCGGTTTGGACTGGACATTAAAGGGATTCAGATGTTCTTGGGTAAGGCAGAGGGCTTTCTGCCTTACCTCTTTATATTGATAGGGCTGTTCCTGCTCTATAGGGTGTTCCATGCCCACAGCCATCATGGGACGGAATGTCATAACTGCGGCGCGACAATCCGGCGAGGCAGTCCGTACGGACCGGTGGTGCTTGGACTGATGTTGGCGTTTGCCTTCTGTCCGGAAAGCGCAATCCTCTTTTTCGGTATGCTTATACCGTTGGGAGTGTCCCACGCATTCGGCTGGACTGCTCCTGTAGTCTTTGCCCTTTCCGCCGGCATACCTGTGGTCATTATGGCTTATGCCATGTCCAAGGCCCGTGAGAAGGCGGTTCGCCTCAGCCGTACGTTCACCCATTTCCAACAATGGATGAACGCTTTGTTTGGAGTCGCGTTTATAGTTGCCGCAATCGTGTTGATCGTATTATGAAAAGGATAGGACTGTTGTCGGATACCCATGGCTATTGGGACGACCGTTATGCCAAGTACTTCTCTGAATGTGACGAGATATGGCATGCGGGAGATATAGGGACGGTGGAACTGGCGGAGAAGTTCAGACAGCTGAAACCGTTCAGGGCTGTTTACGGAAATATGGACGAGGTTGACCTCAGGCTGATGTTCCCTGAGAAGTACAGCTTCCGGTGCGAGGAGGTGGAAGTGCTGATGAAGCATATAGGAGGTTATCCGGGCAATTATGACCCGTCCATCCGTGGCAGTGTCTTCGCCCGTCCTCCAAAACTCTTCATATCAGGCCACAGCCATATACTGAAGGTGATGTACGACAAGACTCTCGGTCTGCTGCACATCAACCCCGGAGCCGCCGGGATATTTGGTTTCCATAAGGTGAGGACACTTGTGCGATTCACCATAGACGGGAAGGATATAAGGGATTTGGAGGTGATAGAGTTGGGCGAGAGAATAAAGTTTGTAAATTCGTCCCTTTGAGGATATACAATATTATAGTTTTTGCTAACTTTGCAGAAACTTACGGAAATGGCTACAGGAAAGGATAACTATGACGGGGACGACAGGTCGGTGGGCGAAATGCTTTCCGAGATACTGAAACTGTCGTTGAAACTGCTTTTGAAGTGTACCGTAAAGCTGGTGCGGCTTCTTGCAAGGGGCTGTGTGGGTCTCTTTTTCCTGTTCAGGCAACTGTTGCTGTCTTGCGTCGATTTCTGGAACGACAACAGCACGCAACAGAAAGTCCACTTGGCAAAAGTGTGGTTTCATGCGTCTCTGAGAACTTTGGGCAGGTTGTCCGTGAAGGGACTGAAGGCGCTGGGCCGTGGCTTGGTGTGGTCAATCCGGACTCTCGTCCGCAGTATCATCAACCTCCGTCCGACACTGGTGCTGACGGGGCGGGTTCTTGTCAGGTGCGGCAAGACCCTGTGGCTGTGGATGACACTGCTGGGCAGGTGGTGCGTACTCTTCTTCATGAAGAGAAAACGCGCGTACCTCTCATTCCGTAGGAACAAAGGCTTCAAGGGACTCGTGCTGGACGTGAAGAACTATCTTCAGCATTTGTTGAACAACTATATGGACGAGGAGCAGACGGAGACAGGGAAAAACGTTCTCAGTTATGAGGAGTACATCAGTATTGAAAGGGGCGGAAAAAACGGTTCGGACACAATCGGCAAGAAGATTTACAACGGTATGAAGAACATTATCGACGGTGAGTAGTGAAGGACTCCATATCGGGTTTTGTGACGTTGTGTTGTCAGTGCGGCAGTCAGTTCATGTGATAATCGGGCGACAACCGATTATTTTTTTTGAAAAAAACATGCTGTTCGTTTTATCATAAAGAAAAAAGTATTACCTTTGCCACGTACATCCATGCGGTGTTTGCAACGGATAATAAACAAACGAAATATCTATGGAAATTAAGAAATCGAAGAAGGCAGATTTGGAGGGACAGAAGAGTACCAGTATGCTTATTGGCTACATCTTCGCTCTCGGTTCTTTGTTTGCCGCTTTTGAGTGGACTACCCGTGACTACAAGGAGACGGAACCGGTGGTCTATGCGGCTTACGCCCAGATGGAAGAGGAAGTTCCGCCTGTGACACAACCTATATTCCAGTCAGCGGCTCCACCTCCACCACAGGAGGCTCCGCAGGTGGCTGAAATCCTCGACATCGTAGATAACGATGAGGAGATTGAGGAGGAGGAAATCCAGAGTACGGAGGATACCAACCAGGCCATCACGGGTCCTACCGGTCCGGTGCATACCAGCGGTTTCACCACAGGCCCTATCGCTACCGGTGAGTTCAGTGACGAGGAGGAGATATTCCAGGTGGTGGAGCAGATGCCTGAGTTCCCTGGGGGTATGGAAGAGTTGCTGAAATACTTGGGCAAGAACATCCACTATCCTTCAATAGCACAGGAGAACAACATCCAGGGCCGTTGTATCATCGAGTTCGTAGTGAACAAGGACGGTACGATAGTTGACCCGAAGGTCCTCAAGTCCCTTGATGCGGCTTGCGACAAGGAGGCGATGCGTGTGGTAAAGAGTATGCCAAAGTGGAAGCCGGGATTGCAGAGAGGTAAACCAGTACGTGTGAGGTATACTTTGCCGGTGCTGTTCCGACTGACTTAAAACGGACGCGATGCGTTTGATATTTGTTTTTCACGATAAGGTGTGTCAAGGGAAATAACGTGGCACACCTTATTTATATATATAAGCGACAACTGAAAAATATTACTGATATGATTGACCAATATACACTGTACGGTAAAGTCAACGCGTATATCGAGGGTATGCGGTACAAGGCGGAACCTGACGGTCTTTACGCCCCAATCAAGTACATCCTTTCGTTGGGCGGCAAGCGACTCCGTCCCGTGCTTATGTTGATGGCGTACAACCTATACAAGGAACAGGTGGATGACATCCTGCCCAATGCCGTGGCACTCGAGACGTACCATAACTTCACACTTCTGCACGATGACCTGATGGACAAGGCGGACATGCGCAGGGGTAACATGACAGTCCACAGGAAATGGAACGAGAACACAGCCATCCTCTCAGGGGACGCGATGCTCATCATGGCCTACCGCCTGTTTGTGGAGAACTCCTCCTCGATGCCCCATCTCATGGACGCACTGAAGACCTTCAATGACGCGACTCTGGGAGTGTGCGACGGACAACAGTATGACGTTGACTTTGAAAGCCGTATGGACGTGACGGAGGACGAGTATATGGAGATGATTCGTCTGAAGACATCGCTGCTTCTTGCCTGTGCTGTGAAGATAGGGGCGCAACTGGCAGGGGCGGACGAGGAAGACGCCAGGAACCTGTACCTCTTCGGCGAGAAGATGGGACTGGCGTTCCAGTTGCAGGACGACCTGCTGGATGTGTACGGCGACCCTGCCGTGTTTGGCAAGAAGACAGGAGGGGACATACTGTGCAACAAGAAGACCTTCATGCTTATCAACGCCTATAACATGGCGGATGACGACTGCAAGAGGGAACTAAGGACTTGGATTGAAGCCCCGGACTTCTGTCCTGCCGAGAAGATAAAGGCGGTGACAGGCATATATGACAAGGTGGGAATACGTGACGTGTGCCAGCGGAGGATAGAACAACTCTTTGGTGAGTCACTGGAATACCTCGGTAAGGTCAAGGTGGACGACCGGAAGAAAACCGTCTTGAGGGGTTTTGCGGACAGACTGCTGAAACGTGACAAGTAGGTGTATGATTGTAGACACACATTCGCATCTTGACGGAGAGGAGTTTGCCTCCGACTTCGACAGTGTACTGCAACGTGCCGGAGACGCGGGGGTGGAACGGATACTTGTTCCCAATATAAACTTGCAGGGACTGGATCATCTTACCGACTTGTGCGCCGCCCATCCCGGAGTCCTCTATCCGATGATAGGACTGCACCCTGAGGAGGTGAAGGACGATTATAGGGAACAGCTTGACGAGATGCACCGGATTCTGTTGTCACGTATGGACACTTACGTGGCGATAGGAGAGGTGGGTCTCGATTTCTATTGGGACAAGACCTACACCGACCAACAGTTGGACGCGTTTGAGCGGCAGGTCTGTTGGGCTGCGGAACATGGAAAGCCACTCATGATTCATGCCCGCAGCGCCCATGCGGAACTCGTTGAGGTGATGGAACGCCACAGGCGGGACCATCTGCGTGGCGTGTTCCACTGCTTCAGCGGAACAGAGGAGGAGGCGCGGCAATTGCTTTCTTTCGAGGGTTTCCAACTCGGTATCGGTGGGGTGGTGACATTCAAGAAATCAACCCTTCCCCAGGTGCTGAAGAATGCCGTTCCCCTGTCCCGTATAGTAGTCGAGACAGACGCTCCCTACTTGGCTCCAGTGCCTTATAGAGGGAAACGCAACGAGAGCGCGTTCATAGTGGCTACAATAGAACGGTTATCTGAAATTTATGGGTGTGAAAGTGGGGTTGTTGCCACTCAAACAGCGAAAAACTCGGAGTTTTTAATCCGGTGACGAAAAAAAAACGTATTTTTGTTGTTGGTTTAGTGGCTGTGTCGCAAATTCTTCGTAATTTGCAAGCGATTTGGGAACTGGTGGCAAACCAGAGGTGTATTACAGCCTGTGGTGACGCTACTGCGAACCCGGTCGGAACAGTTAAACAGTGAGAGAAATTAATAGAAACAAATAACAGTATTAATCTTTAAATTGAAAGAAGAAATGAAAAAAGTATTTGCAGTAATTGCACTTATGGGAGTCTTTACCTTAGGAATGACTCAATCAATGTCAGCTCAAGACGAGGAGGCTGTAGACACAACTGCAGTTGAACAGGTTGACTCAGCTGTGGCTGAGGATGCCGATTCAGCAGCTGCGCCTGTAGAGGCGGATGCCGAAGTTCCGGAGGCTCAGGTTGAGGAGATCGGGATGTACAAGAACATGAAGACAAAGTTCATCGAAGGTGACGCCGGCTTCATGGCATTCGTGGCTATCGCAATGATCGTAGGTCTCGCATTCTGTATCGAGCGTATCATCTACCTCGCGCTCGCGGACGTTAAGACTGGCAAGATGCTTGAGGATGTTGACAAGGCTCTCGCTAACAAGGATCTTGAAAAAGCAAAGAACATCTGCCGCAACACCCGTGGTCCTATCGCTTCCATCAGCTATCAGGGGCTTATGCGTCTTGACCAAGGCGCTGACGCAGTGGAGAAGACAGTAGTGGCATACGGAGCTGTTCAGGCTTCCAACCTTGAGAAGGGATGCTCATGGATCACACTGTTCATCGCGATGGCTCCGTCACTCGGATTCTTGGGAACTGTGGTCGGAATGGTTCAGGCGTTCGACGCCATCCAGCAGGCAGGTGACATCTCTCCGACAGTCGTTGCGGGAGGTATGAAAGTCGCTTTGTTGACTACAATTTTCGGTATCATCGTCGCACTCGTACTTCAGGTGTTCTACAACTACATCCTTGCTAAGATTGAGTCAATCACAGCACAGATGGAAGACACAACTATCTCTCTCCTTGACCTCGTTGCAAAATACAACCTTAAGAAATAATTAAGGTAAGTTACACGGTAACTTGGAAACAAAAGTATCAACACTAAACAAGGAGACAAACTATGAATTTGGATAAATTATCAAAATACTTGCTTTGGGTTCTCATGGGAATCAGTGCGGTTGTGGTCGCGCTCTTCTTCATCGTGGGATTCGACACTCCGTATGAGGAGGACCCAAACCAGAACGCGCCTGTGTTCACTGACGCGCTGCTTATCTGGACCATCATCCTTACAGTGGCGAGCGGTATCTGTATGCTTGCAAGTTTCATCTACTACGTAATTGAGAACGGTTTCAACAAGTCCTACATCTACACTTGGGGCTTGCCGGTCATCACCATCGCCTTGGGTGTCGGTCTCGGTATCGCCAACAAGGACGAGCATATGCTGATCAACGGTCAGGACTGGAACGACCCTACTGACATCATCATCACTGACGCTTCAATGGTTTCAATTGCCATCCTCACCCTGTGTGCGTTGGCGGCAATCATCTTCAGTGTGGTTATGAATTCAAAGAAGTAATAAAACAATTGAGTGACTATGGGTAAGAAAAAAAGATCCATGCCGGGCTTGAACACCAGTTCTACAGCCGACATTTCATTCATGTTGCTCATCTTCTTCCTTGTGACCACCTCAATGGACACTGACCAGGGTCTGCCGCGTACACTCCCGAAGCCGCCAGAGGAGGATCAGTTGAACAATGAGATCAAGGTCAAGGAACGTAATATCCTCAACATCCGTATCAATAAGGACAACTACCTTATGATTGGTGACGATTACGTTGGACTTGAAGAGGTGAAAGTGAGAGCAAAAGAGTTTATTGCAAATCCTGAGAATAGGCCGAATCTCCCTGAGCTGAAGCCAAAGAAGGTGAAACTGCTCGGAAACAGGATGGTGACAGAGAACCATGTCATTTCCGTTCAGACCGACCGCGGTACAAGCTACGGAGTCTATTTTCAAGTTCAGGACCAACTCGTCGCCGCCTACAATGAACTGCGTGACGAACTCTCAAAGAGTGAGTTCGGTTACAGGTATGAATTCCTGAACCCGGAGCAGAAGGAAGCTATACGTGAGGTCTATCCGATGAAGATTTCAGAGGCTGAACCAAAACAATATGGAAAGGTGAATTGACTATGAGTAGATTTAATAAAGGAAGTAAGGAAATGCCGGAGTTGAACACCTCATCTCTGCCAGACTTGATTTTCTCGGTCCTGTTCTTCTTCATGATGGTGACATCAATGCGTGAGGTGACTTTCAAGGTGCGGTTCGACCGCCCTGTAGGTACTCAGCTGGAGAAACTGGCGCGTAAGTCATGTACATCGTTCATCTATATCGGACAGCCTACTGAACAGTACAGGACCCAGATGGGTAGCGGTACACGTATTCAGATCAATGACGACTTTGCGGAAGTGAGCCAGATTTACGACTTCGTGATGTCTGACCGTAACAGTCTTGCCGAGAGCGACAAGCCGTTCTACACAGTCTCGCTGAAGGTGGACCACAAGACCCCGATGGGTATCATCACTGACGTGAAGCAGACCCTCCGTAAGGCGTATGCGCTGAAGATTGTTTACTCAGCGACAAAGCCACAGCCGAAAGCGGGGGATTAAAGACATACTTGAACTAACTAATGGAGCGAATCACATTGTGGTTCGCTCTATTTTTGTAACTTTGCACAAAACTTCAAACAACGATGAGACAATATCTGAATCTGCTTGACCGTATCCTTCGGGAAGGAACTCGAAAGGACGACCGTACCGGTACGGGTACGATAGGGGTGTTCGGCAATCAGATGCGGTTCAATCTGGAGGACGGATTCCCGCTTCTGACTACCAAGAAACTGCATCTCAAGAGTATCATATATGAACTGCTGTGGTTTCTCCGTGGCGACACCAACGCCTCATGGCTTCAGGAACGCGGTGTCCGTATATGGAACGAGTGGGCGGACGCGGACGGCAACCTCGGACATATCTACGGCTATCAATGGCGCAGTTGGCCCGATTATGACGGAGGCCACATCGACCAGATTACCAATGTGATTGACGAGATAAAGAACAATCCCGGTAGCCGCCGCCTCATCGTGAGCGCATGGAACGTGGCGGACATCAAGAACATGAACCTGCCACCGTGCCATATCCTCTTCCAGTTTTATGTGGCTGACGGCAGACTCAGCCTGCAGCTCTACCAGCGCAGTGCCGACACCTTCCTCGGTGTGCCGTTCAACATAGCGTCCTACAGTCTGCTGCTCATGATGGTGGCGCAGGTGACCAACCTCAAGGCAGGCGACTTCGTGTATACCACAGGCGACACGCACCTCTATCTTGACCATATCGAACAGGCCAAGTTGCAGTTGACACGTGAACCGCGTCCGTTGCCCACCATGCGGCTTAATCCCGAGGTGAAGGACATCTTCGACTTCAAGTACGAGGATTTCACCCTTGAGAACTATAATCCCTACGACCACATCAAAGCGAAGGTATCGGTATGACTCTCTCAATCATAGCGGCGATAGCCCGCAACTTCGCCATTGGCAAGGACAACGGCTTGCTTTACCGTATGCCCAACGACATGAAACGGTTCAAGGCGACCACCACCGGTCATCCTGTAGTCATGGGCAGACGCACGTTCGAGTCGTTCCCGCGCCGTCCGTTGCCAAACAGGAGGAACATCGTGATGACACGAACCGTAAAGTTTCCGGAGGACACCCAGGGGGCGGAGTGGGTGAATTCCTTGCAGGACGCGCTCGACTTGTGCCGGGCAGAGGACGAGGTGTTCGTCATCGGTGGCGAACAGGTGTACCGCCAGGCTCTTCCACTTGCGGACAGACTTTACCTGACGGTCATTGACGACAGTCCGTCAGGAGCTGACGCCTTTTTCCCGACGGTAGACTGGTCGGAGTGGGAGGAGGTAAGCCGTGAGGAACATGAGGCTGACGAACGCCATGCGCACGGTTATGTGTTCATCGACCTTGTAAGGAAAAGGTAAAAGGATTTTGTTTCATCATTACGTCCAGTCGCACTGAAGCGGAGAACCCTGCTGTGACACCGTGTGACACCGTATGGACGTAGGATTCGTACCGGGTTGTTTCTTTATCTAAAGTATTTGATACTTGCGACAAAGAAGACATGATTATTTACCGCTAATTTTGCAGCGTGATAATCATGCAATCGGAATATTCAATAACAGTATAACAATCGAATTCTTTAATGATGAAACGCAGACAATTGATTACCCTTTGTATGGGAATGGCTTTTTGCAATTCAGCCATTGCCCAGAACCCGGTAGTGCAGACACAACTGACAGGTGACCCCGCCCCGATGGTGGATGGTGACCGCATGTACATCTATGCAGGACACGATGAGGACGGAGCCGACTTCTTCTGGATGAATGAGTGGCGTGTGTACTCGTCGTCGGACATGGTCAACTGGACAGACCACGGTTCTCCCCTCAACCTCTCGTCGTTCTCATGGGCGGACGGCAGGGCATGGGCTTCGCAGACCATCGAGCGTGGAGGCAAGTACTACTGGTATGTATGCGCCCACTCAAAGTTGAGTGGCGGCATGGCTATCGGTGTGGCTGTGGGCGACAGTCCCGCTGGCCCGTTCAAGGATGTACTCGGCAAACCCCTCTTCGACAACGGTAAGTGGGACAACATCGACCCTACAGTCTTTATCGACACTGACGGACAGGCTTACCTCTATTGGGGAAACCCCCACCTCTACTATGCACGTCTGAATGACGACATGATTAGCTTCAAGGGTGGTGTGAAAGAGAAAGAGAGGGTGGACGACAAGGGGGAGGTCGGTATGATTACCCAGACCATAGAGGGCTTCGGTGCCCCCGACGCCGAGAAGCGTGACTCTACGGTGAAGTACAAGGACTGTTACACCGAAGGGCCGTGGCTCATGAAGCGCGGCAAGAACTACTACATGCTTTATGCGGCTGGTGGAGTGCCTGAGCATATCGCCTATTCCATGAGCAAGAAACCGCTTGGCCCTTGGAAGTACGTGGGCGAGATTATGCCGCTGGAGGACACAGGGTCATTCACCAACCACTGTGGTGTGGTTGACTTCAAGGGACGTTCGTACTTCATCTACCACACAGGTAAACTCGGTGGCGGGTTCGGACGCAGTGTGGCTGTAGAGGAGTTCACGTTCAATGAGGACGGCACATTCCCTATTATACACCACACCCGTGAAGGTGTGAGTCCGGTCGGCACTCTCGACCCGTACAGGCGTACCGAGGCGGAGACCATCGCCGACTCGAAGGGCGTGAAGGCGGAGTGGAACGAGGACACGGGGGTCTACATCTCCGAAATCCATACGGAAGACTTCATCAAGGTTCGGGAAGTGGACTTCGGAACGGTTTCCCCACGTCAGTTCACAGCTACTGTGGCAAGTGCCTTGCAGGGTGGGGTGATTGAAGTGCGCGCGGACAGTAAGGACGGTGATATTGTAGCTTCACTCACTGTCCCCTACACCGGCGGTTGGGAGAAGTGGCGTACACTTTCCGCTCCGGTGGTGAAGTCTGTGACCGGCAAGCACGACCTTTATCTTGTCTTCAAGGGCAACAAGGGCGGAAAATTGTTTACTTTCGACTGGTGGCAGTTCTCCAAATAACCGGCAGTGAATATTAATTCAGAACCGCAGTGGTCTGCGGTTCAAAGTGTATTATCTGAAAATCCCAATTGATATGAAACGTTTATCCATACTTTTTGTGCTGTTGGCTTTGCAGTGTTCACTTCTGGTGAACGGCATGATGGCCCAGCAGCGTCGTCCCATCGACAGTCAACACCCTCTGTGGATGATCCACATTGACGTGTGGAACGCGGCCGACCCACAGAAGATTATAGATATGGTACCGGAAGACATCAGACCATACGTGTGTATGAACCTCTCCCTGTCCTGTCAGTACGACAAGGACAGGGCGGTCTACCTGATGCCGCAGAACGCCATGCGCACTTACCGTTCATGGGGAACGGTGTGCCAGAAGAACGGACTGTGGTTCACCTGCCAGCCGGCGTCCGGTGGACATACCCACCTGCAGTGCGACGACCTGGAGTCGTTCGAGTATATGTTCAGGCGTTTCCCTAATTTCCTCGGCTGGAATTTTGCGGAACAGTTCTGGGGATTCGACGAGGACGCACTTTATTCGGCCAAGCAGACCGACCAGATTGCTTTGTTCGCCAAACTGGTGGAGATGTCCCATCAGTACGGCGGTTTCCTGACGGTCTCTTTCTGTGGAAATATATGGAGTCACGGACTGTCGCCTCTGGGAATGCTCAAGCGCGACAAAAACCTGATGGCGGCGTGTGAGCAGTATCCAGAAGCCATCCTGTGGCTTTACAAATACACGCAGCCATGGTGCTTCTACAATTCAGAGAGTATCTGCTTCGGTCCTTTCATCGCCGGTCTGGCTAAGAACTACGGTGTGCGTTATGACAACTGTGGCTGGAACGGCGCGATGGACTGTGTGGTGGGTCAGGACAAGGCCAAATACCCCATTGCGGCCGGCATCGGCACGGTGATGGAACAGATGGCGGTCAACGGCGGTGCCGTGTGGGACGGACCGGAGACTATACCTACAGAGGACTTCAAGGAGATTGGCCGTACCACGGTAGGCGGTTTCCAACAGCGCAACTGGACAACCTTCCCCGGTTTCAACGGCGCGTGGATTGACATGTACCGCAAGGTAATCGACGGCACTATCTATATCCCGTCGAGGGAGGAAGTGGTCGGCAAGACCAAGATTGTGATTCTGAACGACAAGACTACAGGGGGCGATGAGGACAAGTACGCCTCATGGAACACCCTCTATGACGGACTCTACAAGCAGGATGACCCCACCAACGTGGGCGACGGCTATTTCATGGACAACCACTGCTACTTCAAGTCCACTGGCCGTTACGGGGCTATTCCGATTGTGCCGAAATTGAACGACGACCTTGCCAAGACCATTCCGCTGAAGATCAAGAAGTCGCAGTACGCCACACGCTGGAAGACACAGGCGGTCAAGACCAAGGAGTTCAACACTCGATACGAGGAGGTGTCAACCGGTGACCTGTACGTCAACCGTTTCCGCAACCAACTGGTCACTTATATGCCCTTCTCTTATTTGAGCGGCACCAAGACCGCCACTGCGGCGATACCGTTGCAGTACAACTCGTGCGACCAACTCACGCTCACTTACAGTATGCTCAACAGCGGTATTGTTCGGGAGTATGACGACCATATTGACTTTTACATGAACAACTACCGTACGGACACCACGTCGTTGGCTACCCAGACCATCGTCATCACAGGTGTCACGTCCGAGCCGAGTTACACGTTCGACAAGCATGAACTGGCGCAGGGTGAGGTCAACGCCACCTATTCGGCGGACAGCCACACATACACGCTGGAGGTCAACCACCGTGGCGGAATCGACCTGAAGGTCTACTGTAAGGGCGACAATGAACGTACCGCTACGGATGCCATACCTGCGGAAGCCCTTCCTGTACCACTCCAGCCGGAGGCTTACCATGGTGAGATAGTGATAGAGGCGGAGGATATGGACTACAAGAACGTGAAGAGCAGCAACACCGGTCCTTATTACTCCTATCCTGCCGTGAAGGGACATTCGGCAAACGGCTTCGTGGATATGGGTACGAGTACTTCCGGCGCTTTGCGGCATATAATGAAGATGAACGAGGGTGGCGACTACAAGGTAAGTGTAAGGTACATGAATCCGGACAAGGAGGGTAAGATACTGGTCAATGTCAACGGCAAGAGTACCCGACTGTCTGTGGCCCAGACCGCCGACAACGAGTGGTGCAAGTCTACCTTCAACGCCACGATGAAAGCCGGAAACAACAGTTTCATACTGACCAACACCGGTGGAATAGCCATGTATGTAGACCAGATTATCTTTACTCCAACCGACTGTGAGGCGGAGAAGTTCCTTGTCACTGTCCGTGACGCTTCCCATGGCAGTGTCACCTCTGACGTGGCCGAGGCGGAGGAGGGCCAGACCGTGACCCTGACCATCAAGGCTGATGAGGGTTATGGACTGGAGAGTCTGAAGGTGGTAAACGGTGTGAACTTCACGATGGCGAATACCGTCAGTCTTGAGACTCTCACCGACGGAAACACCAAGCTCACCTTCACCATGCCCGACGACATGGTAACCCTCCAGCCAGTGTTCGCCAAAGGACAGAACGTGGTGGGTATCCGTCTTGTCGATGCCGACGGCAGTGACACCGGGTATGTCTTCGACCTTAACGGAAGACGTGTGACAAATCCGTCACGTGGCGTATTTATCAAGAACGGAAAGAAATACATTGTAAAATAGGTTCATTATGAGGAAATACCTGTTAGTGGTATTGGCACTTGTGTCTTCCCGCCTCTCTGTAGGGGCAACGGAACAGTTTGTCTCGTTCTCCAATCCGGTTGGGGACAATATATGTCTCACCGGATCCGGTGATACCGTCCGCTACGCTGCCGACGAGTGGGCTGGGGTAAAGATTGCGGTGGGCAACCTGCGCGGTGACCTCCGTGCGGTTACCGGTAGTGACAAGGCTCCGGTGACGGTGGCTACTGTGGGGAAAAGCGCGCTGGCGAAACGCTATCCCAGACAGAGCAGACAACTCAAGGGCAAGTGGGAACAGTACCTCATTTTCACGGATGGGGGACAACTGGTCATACTGGGTTCCGACAAGCGCGGCACCATCTACGGCATCTATGAGTTGTCCCGTCAGATAGGCGTGTCGCCGTGGTACTGGATGGCGGATGTGCCTATCGTCCGTCATGACAGCCTTTATGTGCGGCGCGGCACTTACACCGACGGAGAACCCAAGGTGAAGTACCGTGGCATCTTCATAAATGACGAGTGGCCCTCGTTCGGAGGGTGGTGCAACAACCGCTTTGGAGGGGTCAACTCCAAGGCTTACGCACGTATCTTCGAGTTGCTGCTGCGTCTGAAAGCCAATTATTTCTGGCCTGCCATGTGGGCTACCAACTTCAATGAGGATGACCCCGAGTCTCCGCGTCTGGCCGACGAGATGGGTATCGTCGTGGGAACATCCCACCACGAGCCGATGATGCGGTCTCACCGTGAGTACCTGAAGCGGAAGGACGAGGTGGGTCCGTGGAACTACGCCACCAATCCGGATCGCATCGACCGGTTCTTCAGGGAAGGACTGGAATGCAACTGCAAGTATGACAATATCATAACCATTGGTATGCGTGGTGACGGTGACACTGAGATGGGCAACGGCAACGATGCCGAGAACATAAAGACTTTAGGGAAGGTGATTGCCTCCCAGCGGCGCATTATCGAGGAGACCTACGGACGGTCTGCACGCAGTGTGCCTCAGTTGTGGGCTATCTTCACCGAGGTGCAGCGATACTATGACGCCGGCTTCACTGTCCCCGATGATGTGACACTTCTTTTTTGTGACAACAACTGGGGCTACATCCGCCGTAAGGGTACTGCGGAGGAACGCAAGCGCAAGGGTGGCCTGGGACTGTATTACCATATCGACATGAACGGAGGGCCGTGGAACGACCGTTGGGTCAACACGACTACCGTTCCCAAACTCCGTGAACAGTTGCACGAGGCTTATGCCAGTGGCATCGACCGTATCTGGATTATAAATGTGGGTGACTTGAAACCTAAGGAGGTGCCTGTCAGTTTCATCATGGACTATGCGTGGAATCCTGAGAAGGTGCGGCCGGGCGATGAGCAGGTGTGGCTCGAACGGTTTGCCGCAAGTGTCTTCGGAGAGGAGAACGCACGAGAGACGGCTGACCTTATTGCCAAGTACAGTAAGTACAACCTGATAAGGAAACCGGAGGTGCAGGTGCCCGGGATATTCAATGAGCGCGAGATGCTTGTCCTCTCTCAGCGTTGGCAGTCGCTCGTGCTGAGGGCGGAGAGTCTCCGTGCCAGCTTGCCAGAGTCCATGCAGGACGCTTTCTTCCAGTTGGTGTACTACCCTGTAGTGGCGAGTGCCGGGGTCTTCGAGATCTATAACCGTGCGACAATGGGTGACAGCCTTGGAGTGGAACTGCTGATGCGGAAAGACCGTGAGTTGTCGGACTATTATAATAATGTGTTGGCTGGAGGCAAGTGGAAGGGGATGATGTCGGACAACCATATCGGCTATACCCAGTGGTCAATCCCGGAGAAGAACGCCAACCCGATGACACTCGGTTTCAAGGTGGACCACCCACTTTCCAGTGGGGCTTCATCTACGGAGACAGCCATCCCTGCATGGCGTTACGACCGTACCACTGAGGGGCGGTCTGCCAAGTGGATGTTCCTTCCCGACTTGGGACGGGGCAAGGGGTGCATGGGCAGCAGCGACGTTATGGCGGTGAGTGCCACTGACGGTAGCGGAGCGACTCTGGAGTATGATTTCGACTTGCCGCAGAGGGTGGAGACACTCACTGTAGCCCTCGGCATCTTGCCGACACAGGATGTGTATCCCGAACGGGGACTGCGCATAGGGGTGCAGGTCGATGACCAGCCCCTACAGATAGTGGACGCGCGTCAGGGTTTCCTCGACGTGTTCCAGGAATACACCCCGAAGAACCTTGCGGTGTCCAAGCGGTTGAAGGCGTTGCCTGAGGAACCGCGACTGGCACTGAACGGCTGGTGGAACGGCAGGAAACTGCGGATGCGCAACGAGACGTTCGACAACCAGCGCTGGTTGTCTGCCACTCCTGCCCGGTCGCTGTCTGCCGGACGGCACACTATCCGTGTGGTGATGGTTGACCCTGAGATAGTTTTGGAACAGGTGGTCATCAATCCCGACAACAACCGCTACAGCTATATGGGCGGCGCGTGGGAGTAGTGGCTCGCCGATAAATAACACTGAATGAAAAAATCAATAACAATAATGCTGATGAAAATGAAACTGGTTTGTTCCCTTGCCGCCGTGCTGCTGGCTTGCGGACTTTCTGCCCCGGCACAGACAGCAAAGTCTGGGGGCGATACTTTTGAGAATCCCATGTTGTGGTCTGACGTGCCTGATGTGGATGTGATACGTGTGGGCGACTCGTTCTATATGGTGAGTACCACCATGCACCTTATGCCCGGAGCGCCTATCATGAAGTCGAAGGACTTGGTGAACTGGGAGACGGTGAACTACATCTTCCCGCGTCTCACCGACTCGCCCAAGTACGACATGAAGGAGGGTACGGTGTACGGACGTGGACAGTGGGCCACCTCACTGCAGCACCACAAGGGTAAGTTCTACGCGCTTTTCGCGCCCAACGACAGTCCCGGTGGCGAAACATATATATGTACCGCCGATGACATCGAGGGACAGTGGACTGTCCACAGCCGTATGCGCCATTTCCACGATGCCGCCCTTTTCTTCGACGATGACGACAAGGCTTATGTGGTGTACGGCACAGGAGAGATGGTGCAGCTCAACGATGAACTGGCGGATGTGGTGCCGGGAAGCGACTGCAAGCTTTTCGAGAGGGACAACGAGGAGAAGGGTCTGCTGGAGGGCTCGCGCATGATAAAGCGCGACGGCAAGTACTATCTTCTCATGATTTCATGGACAGGCGGTCATCCCCGCCGTGAGGTCTGTTACCGTGCCGACGATATCCACGGGCCGTATGAGAAGAAGGTAATCCTGGAGACGGAGTTCCAGGGATTCAACGGAGTGGGGCAGGGTACTATAGTGGATGCGCCCGACGGAAACTGGTACGGTATCATCTTTCAGGACCGTGGCGGTGTAGGTAGGGTACTCACCCTCGAACCCTGCACGTGGACTGACGGATGGCCGATGCTTGGTGACGAGAACGGAGACATACCGGCTGTCATGCGGAAACCTGTCCTTGGTCACGACGGCAAGGGTCTCGTGTATAGCGATGACTTCAGTGATGACGACCTGGAACTCCAGTGGCAGTGGAACCACAACCCGGTAGATGAGGCTTGGTCGTTGACTGACCGTAAGGGTCATCTCCGTCTCAGGACTTCTCGTGTCGCCCCGAACATCTTCCTTGCGCCCAACACGTTGACCACACGTACCGAGGGCCCGCAGTGCGAGGGTGTCATCAAGATGAATGTGGGTAAGATGAAGGACGGTGACGTGGCTGGTTTTGCCGCCTTCCAGGGTGACGCCGCCCTGCTTTCCGTAGTCAAGGAAGGCAAGAAGACCTATATCGTGGGAACCAAGGAGAGCGTGTCGCTCACCGACAGGGAGAAGGCGGTGACCGGTGTGGCGCGCGAGGAGGTGTTCCGTCAACCGCTCAAGTCGAAGACCGTTTGGCTGAAGATTGCATGTGACTTCCGTCTCCACAAGGATTTTGCTACCTTATCATATAGTACGGACGGTAAGAACTGGACAGAGGCGGTCAAGGACTTCAAGATGATATACGACTACAAACGACTGTTCATGGGTACGAGGTTCGCCATCTATAACTATGCCACCAAGACACAGGGCGGTTATGTTGATGTGGACTGCTTTGAATACAGCAAGTAACACCGTCCGGAACAGAATAGCGGTAAATCCAAAAGACTACACTTCGGATATTCTGATCCAAACACCCTTCTTATCCCATTTCGCGCAAAATAACGGTTCACTATTTTGCTCGAAATGGGATTTTTGGTAACCTCCGAGCGGAATAATGGCTGTGGCGTGGTTAGAAGTTGCTTGTCAGGAACTCGCGGAGTTTTAGGTGGCGGATGCCAGGGTATTCTGGAAGGTCACCACTGACTGGATCCATTGAGATGACATATTTGGGGTAATTGTCTTTGATGTTCTGCAGGTTACCGAACTCGCGGCGGACAGTTTCTTCTGACGCGAGCATGTAGGTGGCTTGTATGTAAATGGTTTTGTCTCCATGGGTAGCCACAAAATCAATCTCCGAATTCCGCAAGATACCAACCGTTACTCTATAGCCTTGTGTGACGAGGTGGAGGTATACCACATTCTCGATAATCTTTTCGATGTTCCCACGGAGATTGAACCCGCAAAGCAGGTTGCGGAGTCCGTGGTCAGTAAAGTAATATTTGTAGTTCTGCTCGAACAGTTTCTTGCCGCGGATGTCATAGCGTTGTACCGGATATATTATGTATGCGTTGCATAGGTATCTCAGGTAAGAGGCGGTCGCCACCTCTGAAGTCTTTGAACCTTGTGATGCCATCGTGTTGGCTATGTTGCGAACGGAGATGAGTTTTCCAGTGTTGTCCGCGACAAACTTTGTCAGGTTCTCAATGAACGGTATGTTGCGGATTCCTTCACGTGTGATTACGTCTCGCAGCATCACTGTGTTGTATACTCCCTGTAGATAATCCCGTACTTGACTTTCGTCAGTGATGTCGTAATGACAAAGTCCGGGCAGTCCGCCGACACGCAAATACTCGTTCATGCTGTTGTCTGAGTCTTCCAACTTGTGGAATTGCAGAAACTCTTGGTATGTCAGACTATGAATGGGAATTTCAATATATCTCCCGGCGAGGCGGGTGCTGAGTTCGGAGGAGAACACATAGGCGTTGCTGCCAGTGGCGATAATCTGGCAACGATCTTCAGCATGAAGACTCCTCAATGCATTCTCGTAATTGGTTATGTCCTGTACTTCATCAATCAGAAGATAGTTTTTCCTCTCTGGTTCCAGCCGTGTGTTTGTGTACTCGTAAAGTTCATCGGCATCGGTAATGCTACTGAACTCGTATAACTCCTTGTTGATGTAAAGCACGTTGGCGGACTGGATGTTTTCTTCAATCCAACACTCTAACTGCTTCAGTATGCAACTCTTGCCAACTCGTCGCTGACCGACAAGTATGATTATCGCATCCCTGTCCAGCAAATTGACAATGTGGTTGAGATAAATGGACCGGTTTATTATTTCCATCTTACGATTGTTTTTGCAAAAATACAAATTATACTTTGCAAAAACAACAGGATTGTGTGATATGCAAAGTATAAATGGGTATTTTATACAAAACAGGTTGGAATGTAAAGTATAGAGGTCAATGCATGCGTGCAAGAAGGCTTATGTGGAAATCCCTAAGAAACATAAACAATGAAATGCAAATGCTCTATATATCATCCAGTGCATTGTCCTCCAATTCTTTTTGAGCTACTTTAATATTCTCTCTGTCTTCATAAACAACCTTGACTTGCATCGTTTTTGTTATTTCAACAGTAACATGCCCTCCTGTGGCTAGAAAAAAAGATACATATCTGCACTTATCACGCATTACGGCTCTTGCTTCATAACCGTCACCATCTTCATAGCCATCAATAAAAAATTCAAAGTCTTTGTCTAAAGGGTATTTACTCCTATATAACTCTTTTTTCGCAAAATAGTCTTCTTTTAATTCCTTCCATTTCTCATGCTCTTGGAAATAAACGATTACCTTACATACTGTATTTGTTCTCGGGGACACAAGAACATTTACAGTGACCGCTTCATTTGCAAATATACCAATAAACTTGTAGGATGTTTCAAATGAACTCACATAGATAAAATCTTTCGACACAAGACTGTCTCGGAATGTTTCATATTTGCCATCAACAGGTATCCCCATGAACAATATGTGTCCAACTGCTTTTGTTGACAAAATTAAAAATAAGTGTATGAAGAATAGAAAATAGCGTTTCATGACGAATGACAGTGGGGAAGCCAATAGACTTCCCCAGACTAGTATTAAAGTTTATCTGCATTTAGTAATTCTGGATGGTCATAAGTATAATATACCTTGAAAACAAAAGTGTATTCGTTTACGACTTCTTTTATCTGGATTGGTAACATTAGGCGGATTTCTCCAGCGTCTTTTCCTTTATACAAACTGGGCAACATTGATTTAGTCTTCCAACCATTGCCAATAGTAGAATAGCCAAACTTAACACCTTCATCATAATATACATTTGCAGTAGGTGTGGCAACATCTTCAATTTTTGCCCCTTTGATTATTGTCGTTGCCGGTTGGTCACCCTCACGCTGTGAGTATTTTATACCAAGATGCATTATTTTTGATGTTGAACCGTCAAGCCCAACAAAAGCAGCTTCGTTCCAAATCAGTTTTAAGGAATGATTGGATACATTCTTGAGTACAAAGCCAAATTCTGTTTTTGTGCCGAAGATAAGTATGTCTATGATGTCATCATTGTAAGAATACTTATCCACTCCTGCATCTTGAATAGTTTGAGTTTTGCCATAGCGTTCGCCTGTATCCTCGGGTTTTTCAACGCAAACCAAAGCGGTCTTATAGCTTCCTGAGAATATCGCTCCAATGGTACCGCTGTAGCGGTTGACTGGTACCGTGCGGAGC
>CAVBFD010000009.1:0-59876 GCA_963594655.1 Candidatus Methanomethylophilaceae archaeon | reverse complement strand
TGTAATGTCGCTCTGTAAGAGCAAAAGCATAATTCATTCAGAATATGTGTATTAAAGCTTTTGCTCTTACAGAGCGCACGTCCATTTGTGTCTGTTACCCAGGGTGTCGCTACGCTTGCCCTGGGCTAGGAGCTTACTGGGCTTTCAGAGTACCACACGTAGTGAACCGAATTGTTACGATTACGCAGTCTTACCAACTCGAAAAGCGGAAGAGCCATCTTTATCCATCCAACAATCTTAATTTTATTCGGTGGCATCGAATAAAAATGCCGTATTTTGTTCGGTGGCATCGAATAAAATTCGTATCTTTGCAATAAAAATATGCTATGGACATAGAATTATTCAGAACAATCATATATGAGAATCAGGAATATATAGGAGACATATCCTTGGTGGAGCGTTCTGTCACATTAGAAGAACAGGGCAGTTATGTGTTTGTTGGGGTCAGACAGGCGGGAAAGTCTTACCTGTTGTTTCAGCGTATACGACAAATGATAGAAGCCGGAACAAGATTGGAAGACATCGTTTACGTAAACTTTGACGATGAGCGTTTGAAGGAGATGACCGCAATGGATTTTGACCTTATCCTTAAAGCGTATCATAGCATACATGAGGGGACTCCTGTATTCTTCTTCGACGAAATTCAGAATGTGGACGGATGGGCAAACTTCGCCCGTCGCCTTGCCAACCGTAAATACCGGGTTTATGTCACCGGCAGTAACGCAAAGATGCTGAGTCGCGACATAGAGACCGTACTTGGCGGCAGATACCTGGACATAACGGTGTTTCCCTATAGCTTTGAGGAATATCTGAGGGCAAACAACATCGAGGTGTCTAAAGCGTCGTTATACGGTCGTAAGGCGAACGAGACGCAGCGTCATTTCCGCACTTATTTTGAGTGGGGAGGCTTCCCCGGATTGGTGAATTTCCGTGAGAAGCGCATCTGGGTCAACAGCCTTTATAACAGAATCTTCTTCAACGACCTTGTTGTGCGCCACAAAATAAAGAACGAGGATGCCTTGCGCCTGTGTGTGCGCAGGTTGGCTGAAGGAGTCATGCAGCCTTGCTCGCTGAACCGCTTGAGCAACTTGGTGAAATCTACAGGGGCCTCATGCAGCACGTCAACCATTATGGAATATGTGCGTTATCTGCAAGAATCATGCATCTTGTTCTCGTTGGAAAACTATGCGTCACGGTTTGCCGAAAAGGAATCAATAAAGAAACATTACTTTGTGGACAACGGACTGTTACACCTGTTTGTCAACAACCCCGACACCTTGTTGCTTGAAAACCTATGCGCCATCACCCTGTATAAAAGATACGGCAGTGATTTATACTACTACAACAAAAACATCGAGGTCGACTTCTTTGTACCTGAGGAGGGTCTGGCTGTACAGGCAAGCTACAGGATGAGCGATGAGGAAACCTTGGATAGAGAAATCAAAGCCCTCGTATCCCTACACTCCTTCTCACCGCTTCGCAAAGCGATGATTGTCACCTATGAGGACGAGGGGACAATGGAGCGCAACGGACTTAAAGTAGAGTTGGTACCTGTATGGAAATGGTTGTTGTCTTAAACCTTACCGCCTGTCCGTCTGAACTTCTTAGTGGTTGCAGACTTTAGTGATATCCACTGTGAAGTTGTCTGCTCCAGTTGCCGGCATGAACTTGCCGCGGACTTCGAGGAAGTCCACCAACTCAGCTGCGGTCATACCTTCAGCGGAGCATGTGTAGAACCGTTCGTCTGCACCGAACCGTCCGATTATTGCATCGATGAGTTCTTGCTTTGTTGCATAACTGTTTCCCTCCATCATGTGGAGTACTTCATGTCCATGTGTCATAATTGTAATATTTTTGTTTTAGGTTTTCATCCCGATTAATGTCCTTGTTGCAACCAACGTTGCAACAACTTTGATGCCTACAAGGAATTACCATCCCTCCAGGCATCGGCAAGTTCACGCAAAGTGAACACTCGAAGTCTGTATGCCAAGCCTAAAGAATCTGTCATTGTTTCTAATTTGACGCAAAGATAGTCATTTTCCGGGTAACTGCGTGCAAGATAAGAAACATTGTGGCGTATATTTGTGATTATTCGCAATCAGGGACTTCGCACGCACACATATCGTATATATTATAAGGTGTAAGACGGCTACTGGCAGGTTCGTCTGTTACTGATTCCATCAAATTCGTTGTATGCAACCAAATGCAACCAAAATAATTTGGCTGCCGACGTATGAGGCCGTACCTTTGCAGCGGAATTCGAAAGGGTTCCCAAAAGCAACAATTATGAATGGGGGAGGCAAGAACCGTCATGGGCTTGCCTCCCATTATTGAATGTCGGCCAGGGCACTAACCCGGCAATCAGTAAAGTACCTCGAAAAATGCGGCTGGTTGTTATGGTTCTGAACGGTTGCATGCTTAGTATAACATTCCAAACATCCACAGAGGAATGATGTTGCCGTATCCTGTCTCTATGTCGTCTTTTACCACATATCCATCCTCTACGTCATGCAGCCGCCGTTGCCTTTTCTTCTTGCCTCCCACCTCAAAGGTGTATTTACCGTCAACAAGGAAATCAGAGAAGGGAGAGGCTGTCACAGACATCAGGGAGCGGGTCTGGTTGAAGAAGAACGTTTCCCTGACGGTGCCGATTTCCACATTCCGGCTGCCAAGGGTATAGATAAGGGTCGTGTTGTCCAAATAAATTTTGTCGACTTTCCCGAGTCCTTGTATTCCGTTGGTTGATGTCCGGAGCTGGCTTATAAGTCCAGCTTTCTCCAGATAGGCGCAGAGGTCCGCCACATTGTTCCTTGACACTTCCAGTTGCCCTCCAATTTGAGACATGTTGGGCTTGAATGGCGCGCTTTGGGCGATGATGGCAAGCAGACGCTTGAGTTTTCTTGCTGTGGATATGGACAGGTCCGCATACTGTGGAATGTCCGTTTCTATGGTTGCGTTGACCACCTGTTGTATGTATTGGTTGATGTCATTATCTGAAAACGGATAGTAGCCCCTTTGCAGATAATCGGCAAAATATTTTAGGGGCAGGAAACCGCCTGGAACTTCGACTTCTTGCTGAAGAAGTTGCTCGAGGGTACATTGTGGAAAGTGGATGTCGTGGAACAGTTCCAGGTATTCCCGATAGGACAGTCCTTGCATCTCATACATCAGGGCGCGACGGCTTAGGTCGAAAGCCCCTTTGGCAATGTCCAGTACAGACGAGCCTGTAAACACCACTTGCAGATCCGGGTGGTAGTCGTATATCAGTTTCAATTCCCTTGACCAGTCTTTATACTTGTGTATTTCATCGATAAACAGGTGCTTGCCTCCGGTTTTTGCAAAGGAATCCGCAAGGTCGGTAAGTCTATGGCTGGCAAAATAAAAATCTTCAGCCTGTACATAGAGGGACTCCTTTGGGGACAACTGTTCTTTTATGTACTGGAGGAGAAGGGTGGTCTTGCCTATACCTCTTGCTCCCATGAGTCCTATCATACGGGCGTTCCAATTGATGCGGTCGTACATATACCGGTGAAACGTACTGTTGGTTGCCTTTAGGAGTCTTTGAAATGTTGCTTGTAGCTGTTCCATAGATTGCATGATGTTTTCTGCAAAGGTACGAATAGTTCTTGAATCTGCACTCAGTTCAGTGCAATTTATCAATAAAACTGCACTGGACTGACAACAACCGACATCCTCCGTGATGTCAAGCAGATACCTTTTAGACACCATTCAGATAAAACAAGGGGCAGCGCACATGCGCTGCCCCTTGTTTTCGTCCATGTCCGTTGATGTCACTTAGTTTCCTCCACCGGACTGGTCATACCTACGATAATGCGGTTTCCGCTCTTGAAAATCTTGGTTGCCATATCCTGCACATCCTGTGCCGTGATACTGTTTACACAGTCGAGGTAACCGTCCACATAGTTCTTGTCCTGAGTCACCTTGCTCTTTATGGCACTGAGCCAGTAGCCGTTGCTCTTGACACTCTCTTGATAACTGCGGTTCATGTATTCCCTCACCTTCTGGACATCCTCTGCCTTAGGCCCGTTGGCAACCATGTCGTCAATACCTTTAAGGATGATTTTCTCCATGTAGGCGCGTTTCTCCGGAGCGGTAGGCAACTGAACCTGTATCATCGCATATTCCTCAGGATACTCAGAGAAGCTGGAACCCACACCGACTGAATAAGCGCCGCCTTCGTCCTCACGCACAGTCTCCAAGTAGACCATCTGGAGAATCTGCTTCAGATAATCGAGCGTCAGTATGCCCTTCAAGGACGGTTTCATGTGTTCATGCCACATGAACACCTCTATCGCATTTGGAGTCTCCTGCACCTTCTCGAACACGTTAGTGAGTTCACCGTCCTGCAGACGGAGATCGACAGTCTTGTACTTCTCCTTGCCTTTCCTTACAGGCAGACTACCGAGATACTTCTCAAACAGAGGTTTCACTGAATCGATGTCGATGTCACCGATAAAGAAGAAGGTGAAATCACCTGCATTGGCAAAGCGCTCCTTGTAAATCTGAATCATCTTGTCGTAGTCGAGCTTGTCAATATCCTCCGGTCGGGTACGCTTCACCATGTAGTTGTCGTTGTAAGCCACCTTGCGGAGCGTGTCGCCAAAGGCAGTCTGTGGGTCGAGTTCCACATTCTCCAGACCCGCTTTTGAACGGGACATAGTGGAGTTGAACACCTCCAGATCCTTACGGGGTGACGTGTATGCGAGATAAGTGAGTTGAAGCATTGACTCCAAGTCCTTCTTCACGCAAGTTCCCGACATGCTCTCGTCGCGTGTACCTATAGACGGACTTACGTTGGCACGTATTCCAGCCATCTTCTTGCTGAGTTCGATAGCGGAGAAGTTACCCCATCCGCCGATTGCCACGGTCTCCGCATTTGACGCGTTCAGATAGTCGTCCTTGCCGTAAAGGGATGTGCCGCCCCAGCTGTGGGCAACCATTGATATTGAGTTGGGAGAGAAGTCGGTCTTGCGCACGTAGATATTGATGCCGTTCTTGAGTTTCAGGTGAGTGAACTCAAAGTCCGCCTGCTCCTCCTTCACAATCTTGCTTCCCTTCAGGCGGCTTGTGTCAAGAATCGGTTCGCTGGACACCTCCTCCTTGTACCCCTCGATGTCTTCAGCCTCAACCTCCTTCAGGATACCCAGAATCTCCTCCTCAGTAGGAACAGCAATACCGTCCTTCTGTGGAAGCATACCATAAATCACAGGAGCTGTCTCAGCGCGCTGCTGTGCAAGTTGTGACACACTGTTGTTGATGACATCCACCGTCACCATGTCGGCTATCTTAATCAGGTTCTCGTGTTCCCACCCGATACCCGGCGCAGCCACGTTGTCGAGGAAATGGCGTACATATTCATTGACATAGTTGCCGTTGGTAATCTTGTCACGCCGCTCATACATGTGGTCAAGACTTGACTTGTACTCCTGCCTGTAGCGTTCGTACTCACTGGCAGTGAAGCCAAAACGTTCAGCACGCAACATCTCGCGGTATACCGCCTTGATAGCTTCCTTGTACGAGTTGTCCTTGAACTGTACCGTGAAGGCACTCGAACTCATTGCGTTTGTTATCAGGTAATCAGTGTCGAAACTGATGCTCGCGCCGAGGAAAGGAGGATTCTCCTGAAGCATTATCTCGCTCAGGCGTGTACCCAACATGCCCTCTATCGCCTCGTTCAGATAGTTTGACGTGTAATATAAGGCTGTGTTCTTATATTCACGTGGGACAGCGGGATGTTTCCATGCGAACACCATGTTGGAACTCTCCTGCTCCTTGTCGGTCTGTACAGTGAATATCGGCTTGTCGTTGGTAGCCACAGTGAAGTACTCACGTACAGCGGCATCTGCGGGAGCCGGAGCTATGTCGGCGAACATCTTCTTTATCTTAACCTCAATCTCGTCCACGTTGACATCTCCCACGACAATGACAGCCTGAAGGTCGGGACGGTACCACTTGCGGTAATACTTGCGGATGGCTTCGTAAGGGAAGTTCATTACGATGTCCATCGTTCCTATAGGCATACGGTGAGCATAGCGGCTTCCCTCGAAGAGGATGGGCAGCGCCTTCTCAATCATTCGCTGGGAGGCACTGCTGCGCATACGCCACTCCTCGTTGATGACCCCACGCTCCTTGTCTATCTCGTCGTCCTCAAGCAACAGGTCGTGGCTCCAGTCATGGAGGATAAGCAGACAAGAGTCAATGGCGAGCGGATTGGTGATTACAGGTACATTGTCGATATTGTAGACCGTCTCGTCGAAACTCGTGTAGGCGTTCAGGTCCTGTCCGAATTTCACACCGATGGACTCAAGGTAGGTCTTGAGGGTGTTCCCCGGGAAATGGGTCGTCCCATTGAAACACATGTGTTCCAGGAAGTGGGCAAGACCCCGCTGGTCGTCCTCCTCCTGCATTGAACCCACCTTCTGCGCTATGTAGAAGTTGGCGCGCTGCTCCGGCCACTCATTATGCCGGATGTAATAGGTAAGCCCGTTGTCCAACTTTCCCATCCTGACCGCCGAGTCCAGCGGCAACGGTGGAAGCTGAGGCAACTGCGCATTCATCACCAGTACTGTCAGTACCAGTACTATTGACACAAAAATTCTTTTCATCATTACTATATTTAAAGTTAAATTCCTTCTCGTCTTACAGTCTTGTGGAATACGGTGGATCCGCATCATTTCCTGTTGTCGAGGGCGTGTTTAGGATAGTCAACCGTGAAATGGAGACCACGGCTCTCCTTCCTCTCCAGGGCCTGACGCGTGATGAGATACCCCACGTTTATCATGTTACGCAACTCACATATGTCACGTGTCGGCTTCACACGCTTGAAGAGGTGTTCTGTCTCCTCATACAACAAGTCGAGACGTTCCCACGCACGGTGCAGACGAAGGTCGCTGCGCACGATTCCAACGTAGGTGGACATTATCTGTCCCACCTCCTTCACGTCCTGCGCAATCAGCACCTTCTCCTCGTTGGTCATCGTACCCTCATCGTTCCACTCAGGCACGTCATCGTTGAATTCGTAACCGTCAATAACCTCCAGCGAGTGTCTGGCAGCCTTGTCGGCATAGACCACGGCCTCTATCAGGGAATTGCTCGCCAGACGGTTGCCTCCGTGCAGTCCCGTGCATGAACACTCGCCCAGGGCATAAAGGCGACGGATACTGGACTGTCCGTCGAGGTCCACCTTTATTCCGCCACACATGTAGTGCGCGCTCGGGCAAACAGGGATATACTCCTTGGTGATGTCGATGCCTATCGACAGGCACTTGGCATAGATGTTCGGGAAATGGTGCTTTGTCTCCTCCGGGTCTTTATGTGTCACGTCAAGACACACATGGTCGAGTCCGTGTATCTTCATCTCCTTGTCTATCGCACGCGCCACGATGTCACGGGGCGCGAGGGAAAGTCTCTCATCGTACTTCTGCATGAACTCCTCTCCATTAGGCAGTCTCAGGATGCCTCCGTAGCCACGCATGGCTTCGGTGATAAGATAAGCGGGGTGAGTCTCCCTCGGATTGAACAGCACGGTGGGGTGGAACTGTACAAACTCCATGTCCTGCACCTTCCCCTTGGCGCGGTAGACCATAGCGATACCGTCACCGGTAGCTATATTCGGATTGGACGTTGTGGCGTATATGGCGCCGGTTCCACCGGTAGCCACGATTGTCACCTTAGCGAGGTAAGTATCGACCTTGCCTGTCTTCGGGTTCAGGATGTACGCACCGTAACACTCAATATCCGGTGTCCTTCGTGTCACCCGGACTCCCAGATGGTGCTGCGTTATAATCTCCACCGCAAAGTGGTGTTCCAGAACCTCGATGTCCGGGTTATTGCGGACAGCCTCCATCAGTCCACGCTGGATCTCCGCCCCCGTATCGTCGGCATGATGCAGGATACGGAAGTCGGAATGTCCGCCTTCCTTGTGCAGGTCGTACGTGCCGTCCTCCTTCTTGTCGAAGTTGACACCCCACCGCACCAGTTCCTCGATACCGGCAGGGGCATTGAGTACAACCTGCCTCACCGCCTCGGGGTCACTTATGTAGTCGCCAGCCACCATCGTGTCGTGGATATGTTTCTCGAAATTGTCCACCAACATATTTGTCACGGAAGCGATACCGCCCTGTGCCTTGGCTGTATTCGCCTCCTCCAAGGTTGTCTTGCATACTATGGCAATCTTGCCTTTGTGCGCCCTTGCCACCTTCAGCGCATAGCTCATTCCAGCCACACCAGAACCGATAATGAGAAAATCAAATTTACGAGTCATCGTCTTTATGAATTAGAATGTGTATGCCACACCTGACAGGAAGTTCATGCCTGGTGATCCATACATCATATATTGGTCATATTTTCTGTTGAGCAGATTGTCTCCTTTCGCATAGATGGAGAGGCGGCAGGGGAAAGTGTAACTTAATGAAGCCCCCAAGTCGATTGTGGTCGGCCTGTCATACAGATTGTCGTACTTCTTGAACGACTCGTACAACAGGTCCACACCCACGGCGAAGCCCGTAACCGGACGCACCTCCAGACTCCATTCTGCGGAGATGAGCGGTCGCCATGACTCTATCTTGTCGTAGTTTTTGGTGGAAGCATTATCCTGTGGCAGAGGACATTCATAGTCGCTCGACCATGAGTTGTACTGGGCGTTGAGTTTTGTGACCACCACATTCCGGTGGTTGAATTCCAAATCCAGTTCCCCATAGAACCGTTTCCCGTCCTCGAAAACCACAGGGGAGTGGACCAACGGAGTGTCGCCTGTCTTCATCATGTAACCGGCAATCTCTGCCCTGCGCTTTGAGATGTCGTATCCAGCCCTCAAATCCACGAAGAGTCCGTCTACCGGCCGGGTTACGATTCCAGCGCACGCGCGCAACTGGTCGAACTGGTGCTTTACCTTGGTCTGCGCATCGTTGAGAGTCCAGTAGGGACTCATCTGGCTCAGTCTACTGAAACTGTTGAGTACGATTCCTCCGTCAGCCCTCACATAGAGGTCGGACTGAGGACTCATGTGCAGCACAAGGTCAACATCGGGAGCTATCTCCTTGTCCGTATTGACGTATGCCCCGACCTTCATGTCTACCGCTTCGGAACTATAGCGGAGATGCGGTGAGGCTGACAGCAGTGTGTAGCCTTTCATGGTCTTTATCCCATAACTGGAGTGGTCCACATTCAGACTAACATCGAACGAGAGGTTGCCGCCGGTCTTGAAGCCCGGTGTTATACTACCGCCTATCAATGTCTCCGCATATTCGTCATCGACATTGGTGACGTACTTCTGACCGAATGTGGAGATGGATGCCTCCGCCCCGATGAAGAACTTGCCGGTGGACAGGGGAGTCAGTCGCACCGTCGCGTCAAAGAGGCTGTTCCGTTGCTTGTCAGTCCTGTCGGCATCTACTGTAGACGGTTGGTAGTTGAACACATCCGTACCATAGTTGGCTGTGACAATCAGCGATGACAGGGAATCGATATGATGCTCATAGTCCGCCCTGAAGCGGTTGGTGAAGAAACGGCTGTTCCATTCACCATTTTCATTGACCCCATCCACATCGCCCTTATGTCCACGTGTGGAGAAGTCAAAGTTCAGTTTGTCGTCCTCCGTCAAGTCAAACCCATAGGTCAGTCTGCCCCTGGCATTGCTGTTGTTTCCGTAGCCGAGGGTGACGAACCCCTTCCTGTCGCTGCGGATTAACTTCTTGTTCCGCGCCGCCCACATCGGTTGGAACGTGTAGTTGTCCGTTGGTATGGCGGTGGTGGTGTAGTTCACTATATAATGGCTTGACCTGGTCTCCTCTATCTCCGGTAGTGTGTTTATCTTGTCAGCGTCCTTCACTGTAGGCTGGTAGTCATTCTCCACCTCGACCACATTATCCGTCTGCGCCGAAGCGCAGAGGGTGAAAGCCGTGCCAAGGACACCAATAACGATACCGCTTCTGTTCACCATAGTGTATACTTTCTGTGTGTTTACTGTTAGTTGTTTATTTCAGTCTCTCCCGTATCATCCGGTTGATTTCCTCGTTCTCACTGTAGTTGCTCTTCAGCGACAACAGATACTCACGCGCCTCCACCTGACGGTCTGTCTTCATGTACACGTCCGAGAGCAGGATGAATGCTCGCGCCAACCAGTACTGGTGGGTTGTGCCGGACTCGATGAATTCCTGGAGAATCTGCTCGGATGACTGATACTGGCCTGTGTCGTAGGCATACTGTGCCAGACGCACGTTGGCCTGCGCTCCATAGACAGTCTGCCTGTCCTTGGTCAGCACCAGAAGGTCACTCACCCCTTCATCGGTTCTCTCCATATTCATGAGGCTCTCCGCACGGTAGAGCAGGGCCTCGGCCACGATACTCTGCGAAGCCTTCGCACTCAATATTATCTGTGTCGCCTCATCGACCGTCGTCCCATACTGCTTGGCGGCGTACGCACTTCTCAGACAGCCTTCGACGGCACTCATCTGAATGTCTGCCGATTGGGTTTGCTGACGGAGCTGCGCATAGTACTTGTACGCCTGGTCATAATTGCCGCTGTTCATCGACCGTTCCGCAGCGTCATTCAGCATCTGGTCGAGTTCCTCCTCGCTCAATCCCTTGCCGGCCTTCTTTGCCAGTTCCGCATACTCACTGATCATACCGGTCTCGGTATACGCCTCTTTCAGGTTTGTCAACGCCGTCTGCGCCTCTACGGTATTCGGATAATTGTTTATGACCATAGTGTACGCCTGACTGGCTTCCTCCTTCATGCCCGACTCCTGGTAGATCATCGCCATCTCATTGCCGGCGACACGAGCCTTCTGGCTCTGCGGGTACTGGTTGATGACATTGGCGAATGACTGCAGGGCCTCATTCTTGGATCCGCTCTGCACATAAGCGCGTCCCTGTTCATACAGAGCGTCCGCACCATATTGTGAACCTGCATATTCAGTACCCATCTGACTGAGCAGTTCCACCTTCCTTGCGTAGTTGCCTTTCAGTCCCTCGATGAACGCCTGTTGGTAGAGGGAGTAGTCTCCCACCTTATAGTCCGTCTCTATCGCCCTCTGATAAGTGGCGTAAGCGTCATCGTACATACGTCCCGCAAACTGGCAGTCCGCCAGTCGGTTCAGGGCATCCGCCTTCACCGTGGAGTCCGCCGCGGCCAGTCCACTACTGACGAACCTGTTGAAGTAGGGTGAGGCCTGACTGTATTTCTTCTGCTTGAACAACGAATAACCAAGTGAATAGAGAGCCTGCCTGTAATTCACATGATTACGCGCGGCTGTCCTCACATACTTGGAGAAGTCCGCCTCCGCCTTGTCGTACATCCCCTGCCTGTACTCAGACTCGCCCCTCAGGTAAACGGCTTCCTTCGAACCAAGTTCTATCGCCTGTGTCATGTAGGAATCGGACTTGGTGTATTTACCGGCGATGAACTCCTGGACACCGAGGTTATACAACACCTTCTGTTTCGCGAGTCTGATTTCGGGACTCGGACTCTTTATCTTGTTGATGGACGCCAGTGCCGCAGGGTAGTTTCGGGTGGTGAAATAAACCTCGGACAGGTGCTTGCCCACGCTGGAAGCGTACTGAGAGTTCGGGAACTGGTTGAGGAAACGTTCAAACACCTTCACGGACTCACCGAAACCCATCGTGTTGCCTTCATGCAGGGTGAGTGCATAGTTGTAGAGGGCCTCCTCCTGCAACCTCTTGTCGGCTGACATCTCCGAAGCCTGCTGGAAGGCTATCTGCGCCTGTTTCTTGTTCTGGCTGTGTACATAACAGATTCCCGCGTTCAACCACGCGTTCTGCGCCAGCTCATCTACGGCAGTGGACGCGCTGCTGCTCAGTATCGGCGCCGCCTTCGCATACTCCTGGATGTTGAAGTAACTCATTCCCAGTTTATACAGGGCTGTCCGCCGTGGCTGTTCCACGTTATACGTGTAACGGCTAAGGGCTTCAATGGCCTTGGAGTAGTCCTTCATATCGTAGTACGCCTCGCCCCTGATTCTATGGATTTCATCAACATACTTAGGGTCAATGGGCGACCGTTGGGTTATGACAGTAGGGAGTTGGTTGTTGAGCAGCGAGAGGGATTTCTGCGGATGGCCCGTATGAAGGTAGCAGTCGGCAAGGTAAACCACGGCACTATGCTCATAGTCGCTGTCGTGACTCACAATCTGGAAGTCGGTGATGGCGTCAGTGTAGTTTTCCTTCACGTACTTCACGTAACCCGAATAGTACACCATGTCCATCTGGTGGGTCTTGCAGTCCTGCAGCGACACAAGGATAGCCTCTGCCTCATCGTAATTCCCCTGATTGATATTGGCGATGGCCTCACACACCAGCGACTCCTCGCGCTCACGGTCACTCATGTCCTGAATCTCGCCCTTGTATACGTTGTAGACATACAGAGCCTCAGCATACTTGCCGTCCCTCACCAGAAGATTGGCGCGGAGCAGTGACAGGCGCACCGCAGCCACAGACTGTGGATAGGCGGCAATCCATTCACCGATGCGTGTGACAGTACCGGGTTTGTTGAGGAAATAGTCGCATACCAGCGACTGCTCTTCCGCCCGCATCCGTTCACTCACGGGAATCTGACCCATCCCCAAATATGTCTTGAGTGACTGACTGGCGGCATAAAAATGCCCGTCCTCCATCAGACGTGACGCTTCCTCAAACGTAAGTGAGTTCCTGCCCTCCGGGATTAAACGCTGAGCCGAGACGTTAAGGCATAAAGAGACGTTCAACACCGACAGGACCAATATCTTTCTCGTGTGCATATATTTCCAATCGAAGCATTAAATATTGATTCATGCAAATATACACATAATAAATGATAACGGCACTTTATTCCATGCCATTATTCATCATTCTTACATTATATTATACGTCATTAATGCATAAAGAGGTGTCAGCATGGCAACGGCAGACCTTGCCACCGCACTCAGCATCTTGCCAGACGGTATCTGGCGCCGCCCTGTAGA
Organism: Candidatus Methanomethylophilaceae archaeon; assembly: GCA_963594655.1. Classification (GTDB taxonomy): domain Bacteria; phylum Bacteroidota; class Bacteroidia; order Bacteroidales; family Bacteroidaceae; genus Colivivens. The sequence continues at coordinate 46,896 of CAVBFD010000009.1, read as the reverse complement.
ATCACCAGTCCTTTCAGTTCCAGTTCATAGAGACTGCTGCTGACTACACTGAAACCGTAGCCGCTCTCCACTATTATCTGGTTGATGGATTTACTGTCACAGTCCTTGAGCGTCTCCATTATCCGGCTCTCCTCCTCAGTCAGCAGCGGAAAGAGTTCCTGTTGCGTGTCCACGATTTTATCGGTGTTCCCGTCACTCCACCCCATCGACTCCAGAAAACCGTCCACCGACTGTATCATCGTAGCCTTATTGCTACATATCAACTTGTTGCATCCCTCACTGAATTCATCGTACACTCGTCCCGGAAAGGCGAACACGTCACGGTTATATGAAGCCGCCAGTTCCGCCGTGATGAGGGAACCTCCATGGTTTGCGCTCTCCACCACAATCGTGGCGTCGCTCATTCCTGCCACGATACGGTTCCGCCTCACGAAGTTGGCTTTATCGGGTTTGGTGCCGCACAGATATTCCGTCAGCAGACCTCCGTCAGTCACCATCTGTGACGCGGTATGCCGGTGCGCCGCCGGGTATATCCTGTCAAGTCCGTGAGCGAGTACTCCTACCGTCGCCATGCCGTTCGCCAAAGCCTCCCTGTGCGCATGTATGTCGATGCCGTACGCCAGTCCACTCACGATCAGCACATCAGGCAGTTTGCGTCTAAGGTCGGCGACGAAAGTCCTGCATAAGTCCTTGCCGTACTGTGTACAACGGCGCGTGCCTACCATGTTGATTACATGACGGCAATTGAAGTCGGCATTTCCACATGAGAAAAGGACGACGGGCGCGTCGTGGCACTCTACAAGCCGTTGAGGGTATCTGGGGTCGTTCATGCAAAGCGGTGTTATGTGTTTTTCCGCAATGACTTTCAACTCCCTCTCCGCCAGCCTGAACGCCTCCTTGTTGTCCAAAAGCAGCCTCCCGATTTGAGGGTTGGCGTCGGGTATGATGTCAGGCAGGTTGTCCTTGTGTTCGAAGACGGCAGTGGCACTGCCCGCCTCCTCGTACAGACGCTTGCCTATGACCACCCCGATATGGGGGATGTTGGTCAGGGCAATGGAATAGAACACCTCCTGTTCGTCCATAGTCCCGGATTACAACAGGTCCACGTTACTGAGCTTACCGTCAACCAGACACACAGTATCTACACTGCCTTTCACCGCCAGTTTCTCATCGGGCAAGCGGTAGATGTCCTGCTGGAAGACATACTTGAAGCCATCGTGGACATAGCCTGTGCGCACGACAAACTCGTCTCCGCTCCGCAGCGGACACTTGAATCGCAGTGTTATACTGGAAACGACCGCATCGATGCCCTTCTCGTGGAGTTCCGCGAAACTGATGTCTCTCGACAACAGGAACTCATGGCGTGCGTGTTCCAGATAATGCTGGTAATTCGCGTTATTCACTATTCCCTGAAGGTCGCACTCATAGTCGCGCACCTTCATCTTTATTTCATGCACATACTCCTTCATAATCCGGTTTGGCGTTAGTGTGACAGCGGTTATTTATACATGTAGCGTTTGATGTTCTTCTTAGGTGTCTTCTCGAACTCCTCCGTCCTCACCTCGAAGCTGGTGAGTTGGGCGAATTTCGGAAGGAGTTCATTCACCGCATGGCGGGAACTCTCGAACACGTACTGCAACTGTCCTGTATGTATCTTGTTCTTCTCCAGTGTGGCTTCAGTCACATAGACCAGCGCCACGAACTTCTGGTCTCTCTGCACCAGCACGCACTCGTCGGCGATGGTGTTGCTCAGGATGACATCCTCTATCTCCTCAGGGTACACGTTCTGTCCGTTGGCTCCCAACAGCATGTTTTTCTTTCGTCCACGGATAAAGATGAAACCCTCGTCATCAACCGTCACCAAATCCCCTGTATGCAACCAACCGTCCTTCTCAAGTACCTCTGCTGTCGCCTCGGGATTCTTGTAATAGCCCGTCATCACGTTGGTGCCCCTCGTGAGCAGTTCACCCGCGCGGTGCTGCGGGTCATCGCTCAGCACCTTTATCTCCATACGGTCAACCACCTTACCGCAAGAACCAACCTTGCTCTCCTTAAAACCTATGTAACTGATGAGCGGAGCGCACTCAGTCATGCCGTAACCAGTGGTACACGGAAACTTTATCTTGTGCAGGAACGCGTCAACCTCCTTGTTGACTGCCGCCCCGCCGAAAATCATCTCCTGGAACCGTCCGCCGAACAGCTCTATCAACCGTTCCCTTATCTTCTTATAAACCAGACACCTCAGTCCCGGTATCGACGTGAGCAGTTTCATCTTAGGAGTCTTCATCTTAGGCAGTACCATTCCCTGTATCACCTTCTCCACGATGAGCGGCACGGTGACCACCATGAACGGACGCACCTCGGCAAATGCCTTGAGCAGTACCTGCGGACTCGGTATTCGTGTGAGAAGATAGACTGGGCGGCCTGTTGTCATCGGATAGAGGAACTCGATGGAGAACCCGTACATGTGAGCCATTGGCAGGATAGACATGAACTTGTCATTCTCCGTCGGATGGGGCAACTTGTCAAGGCAGAACACCACGTTCGACCAGAACGTGCGGTATGGCAGCATCACCCCCTTGGGATTACCGGTAGACCCTGACGTGTAACTGATGAGAGCCAAGTCCTCAAGGTCTATCTCACCGAAGTTCACGTCCTCGGGTTTCGCTCCCTCCGGATAGAGTTTGGCAAACTCCGCGTCAGCAAGCGCGAAGGCCTTGGTGAGTTCCGTCTCCCTTTTCTCGTTCTCAGCAAACGGACGGAAAGTGGTGATGTTTATAAGTCGGTCTTTGTCGATAACACTTGCGCGCTCATACACGTTCGCATTGGTTATCAACAGTTTTGACTCAGAGTGCCGTGTAAGGTTCTCTATCTGGTCAATATGGAAGTCCGCCAACAGTGGAACGCTCACTGCTCCATAAGTGAAGATGCTGAGGAACGACACCGCCCAGTTGGCGCTGTTCTTGTCGCATATAGCCACCTTGTCACCCGGTTTGACACCATACTGCTGAAACATCAGGTGATACCTCTTTATTATCTCAAATACGTCTTTATGGGTGTAGGCGATATCTGTGCCGTAGTCGGCAAACGCCAATGAGTTCCACTCCCTCTTGAACATCGAGTTGATATGGGCCATCATTGGCCTATCGTTCAGATTAGTCGTCATAATATTTTTTACTTCGGGTTTAACTAAATTCGTTGCCATTAAAAAACTGCGTAAACACGCTCGTTTTGTGCAAAAATAGAGTAATTCTTCCAAGTACACACCATATATGCAAGAAAAAGACGCGCTCCCGACACCAGTTTTCACATTTCGCACAGTTTTGCGCACTCAACATTGCACACGCATACAAGTGGCGGCACAGCTGTAACGCACGGTCAAACCACATGTATAACAAAGGTGAAAAGGCCGCTGTCTGCCCTTCTAACACTTGACCTCAATCAACTATTTATTTTGGCCATATAAATAGGCTGACATTTATTTTGCGGCAAATAGCTTAATCAGTAATTTTGCGCTGTAAAATATTATAGAATCCAAAACACAAACAAGAAGATGAATTTCCCATTACAAAACCCACAGAACGACGGCGGAATGAACGACCGCATCAAGCGTCTGCATCAGCAGAGTCTGGACACACCGGCAACCCTGACCATCGAAAGGGCTCTTATCGAGACCGATTTTTATAAAGAGAATGAAGGCAAATGGCCTATAGCCGTGTTGCGCGCAAAGAACTTCTATGAAATCTGCAAGAAGAAGACCATCTACATCGGCGACGACGAACTGATTGTAGGTGAGCGCGGACCGAAACCTAAGGCTGTGCCTACCTTCCCTGAACTCACCTGTCACTCAGTGCAGGACCTGCATGTACTCGACACCCGTGAGCTTCAGCCATACCATATCAGCCAAGAAGACATCGACACCTACGAGAAGGAGGTCATCCCCTTCTGGAAAGGCAAGACTCAGCGCGAACGCATATTCGGACACGTGAGCGACGAGTGGAACGAGGCGTACAAAGCGGGCGTGTTCACCGAGTTCATGGAGCAGCGCGCGGCAGGACACACCGCCATGGACGGCAAGATGTACCATACGGGACTGCTCGACCTGAAAGCCAGAATTGAGAAGGAGATAAAAGAACTCGACTATATCAACGACCCGTTCGCCACTGACAAGCAACAGGAACTGGAGGGAATGGACATTTCCTGCGACGCGGCGATACTCTTTGCCGAACGCCACGCGAAACTGGCGGAGGAGAAGGCCGCTCAATGCACCGACCCGAAGCGTAAGGCAGAGTTGGAGAAGATAGCGGAAGTATGCCACTGGGTACCGGCACATGCGCCACGTGACATGTGGGAGGCCATCCAGATGTACTGGTTCGTACACCTCGGAACGGTTACCGAACTCAACGGTTGGGACAGCATGAACCCGGGACACATCGACCAACACCTGTACCCATTCTACCAGAAAGGTATCGAAGACGGCACACTCACACGTGACAAGGCAAAGGAACTTATCAGTTGCCTCTGGATTAAGTTCAACAACCAGCCGGCGCCTCCGAAAGTGGGAGTCACCGCACTGGAGTCCGGCACATACAACGACTTCACCAACATCAATATAGGCGGTATCACACGTGAGGGCAAGGACGGGTCCAACGAACTCTCATACGTCATACTGGAAGTACAGGAGGAACTGCATGAACTCCAGCCGGGACTGTCCATCCATATCAGTAAGGTGACACCCGACAAGTTCCTGCTGGCAGGATGCAAGCTCATCCGTCAGGGCTTCGGCTATCCGTCCGTCTTCAACCCGGACGAATACACCAAGGAACTCGTGAACCAAGGCAAGACACAGGAGGACGCCAACGAAGGCGGTTGCTCCGGCTGTATCGAGGTGGGCGCGTTCGGTAAGGAAGCCTACCTGCTCACAGGTTACCTCAACACACCTAAGATTCTTGAGATTACACTCCATAACGGTATCGACCCGATGACAGGCAAGAAGATCGGCCTGGAGACAGGCGACCCGCGCGATTTCAAGTCCTTCGAGGAGCTGTATGAGGCTTGGCACAAGCAGATGATTTACTTCGTCAACCTCAAGCTGTCGGTCAACAACTACATAGAGCGCATGTTCTCGCTCTATGCCCCAGCCACCTTCCTCAGCCTCTTCATCGACGACTGTATAAGCAACGGCAAGGACTACTACAGCGGCGGAGCGCGCTACAACACCACATACATCCAGTGTACTGGACTTGGAACTACCACCGACTGCTTCACCACACTCAAGAAGCACGTCTTCGAAGACCACCGCTACACGATGGACGAACTGCTGAAGGTCGTGGACAACAACTTCGACGGCAACGAGAAGGTACGTCAGTACATCATCAACCACACACCGTTCTTCGGCAATGACGACGACTACGCCGACACTATAGCGGTGCGCATCTACAACGACCTGCTGGCTGCCATCGTAGGCCGTCCCAACACACGTGGCGGCAAGACACAGCTCAACATGCTCAGCACCACCTGCCACAACTACTTCGGCAGTGTCTGCAAGGCCAGTGTCAACGGACGTTTCTCCAAATTCGCCATATCCGACGGTACTTCCCCCGCACATGGGGCAGACACCAACGGACCTACATCAGTCATCAAGTCACTCGGTAAGCTCGACCAGACGAAGAGTGGAGGTACACTGCTGAACGTACGTTTCGTGCCAAACCTCCTGAAGAGGGACGAAGACCTGAAGAAACTGTCAAGTCTTATCCGCACATACTTCTCCCTGGGAGGCCACCACATTCAGTTCAATATTGTGGACACCGAGACACTGCACGACGCACAGGAGAATCCGGACAACTACAAGGACCTGCTCGTGCGTGTCGCAGGATACAGTGACTACTTCAACGACATGACCGAACAGCTCCAGAACGAGATTATAGCGCGTACTGAGAATGACGGGTTCTAAACGATAGAATAATCGAAGACTGACATGGCACTTATATTTGATATCAAGCGCTTTGCAATAAATGATGGTCCTGGAATAAGGACCACCATTTTTCTAAAGGGGTGTCCTCTCAGATGTGTCTGGTGTCATAATCCGGAAGGTCTGGAGGACAGACCGCAAAGGATGTACACGAAAAAAAAGTGTATAGGTTGCCAAAGTTGTGTGGAGGCTTGTCCGAATGGGGTTCTCAAACTTACACCGGACGGTATCACCGCAGACGAGACTAAATGTGTGGTCTGCCGCAAATGCGTGGAGGCCTGTCCGACACTGGCCATGAAGTTCGGTGGACAGGAATGGGCGATGGACGACCTTATGGCTGTCATCGAGAAGGAGCGTAAGGTGATGGAGGACAGCGGTGGAGGCGTGACCCTCTGTGGGGGCGAGCCACTCATGCATCCGCAGTACCTTATGGAAATACTCGACGAGCTGGGACGACGGGGCTTTCACCGTACGGTGGACACCACCCTCTTCGCCTCACCCGGCACGGTGAAAGACGTGGCGGAAAAATGCGAGCTGTTCCTCGTAGACCTCAAATTGATGGACTCTGCCAAACACAAGTTCTACACAGGTGTGCCGAACGAGCGGATTCACGAGAACATCCGTATGATTGACGACATGCGGCACGATTTCTTCATCCGTATCCCACTCATCGAGAACGTGAACGCCGACGAGGAGAACATAGAGAAATCGGCACAGTTCCTTGCTTCCTTGAAGAACTGGAGGCGCAAGACAGTCAACCTGCTCATGTACCATGACATCGGGAAGGGCAAGCACGAAAAACTGAACACGGTATACAACCCCAACCACCTCAATATGGCAACTCCGTCGGAGGAGACCCAGCGGCGGTGCATAGACCAGTTCGCCCATTATGGTATAACAGCGACAATAGGAGGATAGTATATAATAAGGTGTCGGCAACAAGAAGATGAAATAAGCGGCTATGGCGGAACCGGTAATCCAGTTACAGAACCTTTCCACCGGGTACAGGTTGAAGGGCGGGAACAAGACGGTGAGCGGCGCACTCAACGTGTCGCTGCCCCCTGCCACGGCCACATGCCTCATCGGACCGAACGGTACGGGCAAGTCCACACTGCTGCGCACCATTGCCGGTTTCCAGCCGTCCCTCGGCGGACAGGTACTGTTGCAGGGCAAACCCATACAGCAATACACCAACGAACAACTCGCGCGGATTATAAGCATAGTCCTGACCAACAACTCCCACATAAAGAACCTGACAACCTATGAGGTGGTCGGCATGGGCAGAAGTCCCTACACAGGATTCTGGGGCAGACTTCGGGATGAGGACAGACGGATTGCGGAGAAGTGCATACAGATGGTGGGGGTGGAGAAAGTGGCAAACCAGCCCTTCCAGACCCTCAGCGACGGAGAAAGGCAGAAGGCTATGATAGCGAAGGCGGTGGCTCAGGAAACTCCTGTGATACTGCTCGACGAGCCTACCGCCTTCCTTTATTACCCCAATAAGGTGGGGGTGATGCTCATGCTCAGACGGTTCGCCCATGAGATGGGCAAGACCATCCTCATGTCCATCCACGACATCGACCTGGCACTACAGGTGGCAGACAACATATGGTTGCTCCGTGAGGACGGGTCCCTCATCAGTGGAACTCCGGAACAACTATGCGACGACGGCACAATCGAACATGAGGTGACAGGCGCCGGCATCCTGTTCGACAGACAGCGGCGCACCTTCACCATTCGTCCGCAGCAACCTGACTGACCCTTCTAATACCTGAACGAGCTGCCGCCCATGAACTCACGCAACAGAGACACGGGAGGGGTCACCGATACATCCTCAATCGGAGTGAACTGAAGCAGAAGCCTACGCAGACGGTCAGCCACCTCATGCTCCGGCTGGTCTGCGGAAATCTCCGCAAGGATAGGCAGCACCTTGTTGCGCAGTACAGACATCTCATAGAAGGTGGCGCTGTTGAACTCCACATCCGCATACTGCTGGTAAGGAAACACCCATTTGTCCTCTCCCCTGCGCACACTCGGCCAACGGCCAATGGTGTCGTGCGGTGACGTGCCGCGATAGCGGTAGTCGCGCAGGATACGCCGCACCAGCCGACTGTCTGTCTTGCTTATCGCATGGTCTTCGTTTATCTGGATAGGCGCAAGGACTGATGCGTAAATCCTGAACTTGCTCTCGTCGCTTATCTGCGATGTCAGTTCCGGGTTGAGTCCGTGGATTCCCTCAAAAAGAAGAATCATGTCATCGTCCAGACGAAGGCGGCATCCGCTCTTCCTGCTCTCTCCACTCTGGAAATCATAGTGGGGAAGTTCAATCTCACCCCCACCCAGCAACGTCCTGATATGCGACTGCAACAAATCAAGGTCGAGCGCATAAAGCGACTCATAGTCATAGTCGCCCGACTCGTCCTTGGGAGTCCTGTGCCTGTCCAGAAAATAGTCGTCGAGTGAGATTGGGTAAGGTTTCTTGCCGTTCGCCATCAGATGGAGGGTAAGACGCTTGCTGAAAGTGGTCTTCCCACTGGACGACGGACCTGCGATAAGCACAATCCTCGTCTGCGGAGAAGAGGCGATGGTAGTTGCGATTTTATTTATCCGGTGATCCATCATTATCTCCGCCATATTGACCACATCCTTGGACAGTCCGTTACGTATGGCAGCGTTCAAATCCTTGATGTATTTCACTGGAACAAACCCGATTTCATGGTTTTTGGGGTTCTTAACCTGTAAAATTATCTCGTCCTGTTTCATCGTTTCCCAAGTTTTATTATTTTTGCAACTGATTATGGCTTCAAAGTTAAGGCAAAAAACAATAGCAACGCAAAATCATTAACAAAAATAAGCAAAAAGAATGCAGAATTATCTCCCGTTTATCGTACTCATCGGTTCTGTGGCGCTTCTCATGTATGGAATGAAAGTAATGAGTGAAGGGCTACAGAAGATGGCAGGCAGTAAACTCCGTAATGTTCTCGGAACGATGACCACAAACCGTTTCACAGGAGTTCTCACCGGAGCGTTCATCACCACTTCTATCCAGTCGTCCACGGCGACCACTGTCATGACCGTAAGTTTCGTCAGCGCGGGTCTCCTCACTCTTGCGCAGGCCATCTCTGTGATAATGGGGGCAAACATAGGCACCACCGCCACGGCATGGATAATGGTACTCGGCGGCAGCTTCGACATGAAATACATCGTCTATGCCTTCATCGCCATATCCATGGCACTGATTTACTCCGACAAATACAGGAATGCGGGAGAATTCATCATCGGACTGTGCTTCATGCTCTTGGGTCTGACCACACTCAAGGACAACGCCGACGGGATGCACCTCGACGAGAACCAGGCCGTCATCGACTTCTTCTCCTCCATAAACAACTGGGGCTACGGGTCGTACCTGCTCTTCCTCGTCGTGGGCGGATTACTGACCTGCGCCGTCCAGAGTTCCGCCGCCATCATGGCCATCACCATGACCCTCTGCACCTCCGGAGTGCTGCCCATCGACCTCGGTATCGCACTGGTGATGGGCGAGAACGTGGGAACCACCATCACATCCAACATAGTGGCCCTGTCAGCATCCACACAGGCACGGCGCGCAGCATTGGCACACTTGATATTCAATCTCTTCGGTGTCATCTGGGCACTCTGCATCTTCCCTTATTTCGTGGGATTCATCTGCTCACTGTGGGATGTAAGTTATGTCCCCGAGGAGTTGGGAGAGGGAGTGGACAAGGAGAAACTCAGTGCGGTACTCGCCACCTTCCACACAGGATTCAACGTACTCAACACCTTAATCCTCATCTGGTTCGTCAAACCGTTGGAGAAGTTTGTATGCCTCCTGATAAAGAACAAGGACAACCAGGATGACGACGAGACACGCCTCACTTACATCAGCGGCGGTCTGATGTCCACCGCCGAACTGTCCATCCTTGAGGCGAAGAAAGAGATTGTACTCTTCTCGCAAAGAACCAACAAGATGTTCGGTTTCGTGCAGGACCTGCTGCACGAGGAGAGGACAGACAGTTTCAACAAACTGTTCTCGCGTATCGAGAAATACGAGCAGATAAGCGACAACATGGAACTGGAAATCGGTGACTACCTGAACAAGGTGAGCGAGGGACGGTTGAGCGCGGAGAGCAAGACCGACATACAACAGATGCTGCGCGAGGTGACCGAGATAGAGAGTATCGGTGACAGTTGCTACAACATAGCCCGCACACTGAACCGCAAGCGCAAACACTCGCAGGAGGACTTCACCGAGAAGCAATACGAACATATCCACTCTATGATGAACCTCGTCAACGACTCCCTCAGCCAGATGACGGTAGCCGTGAGCCACAGCAGCAGCCAATACTTCGACTACAACAAGTCGTTCAACATAGAGAACGAGATAAACAACTACCGAAACCAGTTGAAGAACCAGAACATCAACGACATAGACAACCACGCATACAGCTACCAGCTGGGGGTCTACTACATGGATGTCATCACTGAGTGCGAGAAACTGGCGGATTACGTGCTGAACGTAGTTGAGGCGGTAGTGCTTGTCAAGAAAAAGAACGCCAACTAAACGGCAGGAGGACTGTCGTCACGGACATTCGCCACATGGAATTCACTACAAAGGTCGAGACAGACAGCAAAGGCATGCGCATCAGCCACCACGACAGGATGATGATGCTCGGGTCGTGCTTTACGGACAACATAGGCGCAAGACTCATCAGTGCGGGGTTCGACTGCACGGTCAATCCGTTTGGCGCGCTCTATAACCCAGTGTCCGTACTCAACGCGCTCGACCGGAGGGACAGCGAGTTCTACCGATGGGTTCAGAAGGACGGTTATAACGGTGGAGTCGACGCGGACATCTACATCCTCACGTTCGGCACATCGTGGGTCTACAGGCTCAAAGAGACAGGACACATCGTGGCAAACTGCAAAAAACAGCCAGACAGTCTCTTCCGGAGAGAACGGCTTACAGTGGAACAGATAACCGGTGAATACGGTGAGTTCATCCGCCGTGCGGTCATCCCACAAGGGCGGAGGGTCATCTTTACCGTCAGTCCGATACGCCACAAGCGCGACGGTATGCACGCCAACCAGTTGAGCAAGTCCACCTTGCTGCTGGCAATTGACAGGTTGTGCGGTGAATTCCCTGACACCTGCCGTTACTTTCCGGCTTACGAAATCATGATGGACGAGCTGAGGGACTACCGGTTCTATGCCGATGACATGATACACCCGTCGGCGAAAGCCATCGATTACATCTGGCAACGGTTCAACGAGACCTACTTCAGTAAAGACACTATAAAGTACAAGGACGAGTTCGAGCGGCTGGACAGGACACTCAACCACAGGCCGTCCGACCCAGACAATGAAGAATACAGACAACTGATCACAAGAACAAGAGAACAAATAGAAAAACTAAGAGATGCAGTACGTAATAAGTGACATAGCCCGCATAATGGATGCAGACCGCACCGGATCCGACGACGCCCGGATAAACTGGCTGCTTATCGACAGCCGTTCACTGTGCTTCCCTAAGGAGACACTCTTCTTTGCAATCCGCACCAACCGAAACGACGGACACAGATATATAGGTGAACTGTACAAACGTGGGGTGAGGAACTTCGTGGTCAGTACACTTCCGGCCGACACCGGCCAGTTCGCCAACTGCAACTTCCTGCTCGTTCACGACACCCTGCAAGCCCTCCAGCGGTTGGCGGCGTACCACCGTGAACAATTCAACATACCAGTGGTGGCGATCACCGGAAGCAACGGAAAGACAACTGTAAAGGAATGGCTCTACCAGTTGCTCTCGCCCGACATGAACGTGTGCCGGTCGCCCCGCAGCTACAACTCGCAGGTGGGCGTTCCGCTCTCCCTGTGGCTTCTCAATCCCAACGACGACATCGCCATCATAGAGGCGGGAATATCCAACCCCAACGAGATGGACAGCCTCAACCGCATGATACGGCCTACCGTCAGTGTCATCACCAACATAGGCGAGGCGCACCAGGAGAACTTCTTCACAAAGGAAGGCAAGTGCGACGAGAAACTGAAACTGATGAGGAACTGCGAGACGGCAGTCATCAACCTGCAAGACCCCTTCATCACCAAGGTGGCGCGCCAGGAGGTACTGGACAAGGTGAGGTACTGGCCAACCATACTGAACGTGGAGAAGCGTGGCACAACGGCGACGGTCACGTTCGACCTTAACGGACGGCAGGGACACTACACCATACCGTTCATCGACAATGCCGCCATCGAGAACTCTGTCATCTGCCTCGCCACATGCGCCAGTCTCGGAGACAGGGTGAACCTGGATGACGTCTGCCAGAGGATGGGCGAACTCGAACCTGTGGCCATGCGTCTGGAGGTGAAGGACGGAATCAACGGCTGCACCCTCATCAACGACACCTACAATTCCGACATACAGTCGCTCGACATAGCCCTCGACTTCATGAACCGCCGTCCCGACACAAAGGAACAGAAGCGGACACTCATTCTGAGCGACATACTACAGAGCGGAGAGGCGCCACGGTCGCTCTACAGTAAGGTGGCAAGTATGGCGGAGAAACGGGGGATAGAGAAGTTCATCGGAGTGGGAGAGCAACTGTCCTCCTGCCAACAGTTCTTCAAGATGGACTGCATGTTCTTCAATACCACGGAGGAACTCATCAACAGCGATGCTTTCGCCAGTCTCAACAACGAATTCATCCTTATCAAAGGAGCGCGCAAGTTCCATTTCGACAGGTTGAGCGACCTGCTCACCCTCAAGGTACACCAGACTATACTGGAGGTCAACCTGAACGCGCTGATAGAGAACCTGCACTACTACCGGTCGTTCATGTCGCCCGAGACCAAGATGGTATGTATGGTGAAGGCGTCAGCCTACGGCATAGGGTCGTTGGAGACCAGCAAGACACTTCAGGACCAGGGGGTGGACTACCTTGCGGTTGCGGTTGCCGACGAGGGAGCGGACCTCAGGAAAGCCGGCATCACCTCCAACATCATCATCATGAACCCGGAGATGACCTCCTTCAAGATGATGTTTGACTACCGCCTGGAACCGGAGGTGTACAGTTTCAAGTTGCTTGAGGCGCTGATCTACGCGGCGGAAAAAGAAGGGATAACCAATTTCCCGGTACACATAAAACTCGATACCGGTATGCACCGGTTGGGGTTCAACCCGGAGGAAGACATGGACAGGCTGATACGGAGGCTCGGAAAACAGTCGGCTCTCGTACCCTGCTCCGTATTTAGTCATTTCGTGGGCAGCGACGACGATGGATTCGACAGTTTCTCGCAGACACAGTTCGAACTGTTCGACAAGGCTAGCCGGAAACTGCAGTCCGCCTACAGCCATAAGATTCTGCGCCACATCTGCAACTCCGCCGGGATAGAACACTTCCCTAAGTACCACCTCGACATGGTACGGCTGGGACTGGGACTGTACGGCATCAACCCGCGCGACAACAAGGTCATCAACAATGTGGCGACACTGAAGACCACCATACTGCAGATCCGTGACGTACCTGCGGGCGACACCGTAGGTTACAGCCGCAAGGGACACGTGGAACACGCCAGCAGAATCGCCGCCATACCTATAGGATACGCTGACGGACTCAACAGGAAACTGGGCAACGGCAACTGCTACTGTCTGGTCAACGGCAAGAAAGCCCCCTATGTGGGAAACATCTGCATGGACGTGTGCATGATTGATGTCACCGGCATCGAATGTAACGAAGGCGACCATGTGGTCATCTTCGGAGACGAGTTGCCTGTCACCGTACTCAGCGACGCCCTCGGCACCATACCGTACGAGATACTGACAGGCATATCCAACAGGGTACAACGGATTTACACACAGGAATGACAGGACTATGAGCGACGGAAACTTCAACAGGGCCCTGCTGCCCAAGAACGAGTTGTCGGCCGGAATCAGGGCCGGCAAGGCACAGATGCGCGCCAAGGCGGAACAGGCGTTCACCGCTACCCTGACACAATTCTGCCCCGAACTCAGTGAGAGCCGCACAGCAGAGCTGAAAGAGCATTTCATGCAATTGCTGCGCTCTATATAAGGCTATTACGCACCTCATCGCCATTTTTTGTCCACACCCTTTTGTCTGTTGGTATAAAAACACTAACTTTGCAGAATTGAAATCGTAATAATCAATACTCAAACAATTTAAAAGATCTATTTATGTGGTTATTTAATTCATCTATCGGAAGAAAGCTGGTAATGTCCATCACAGGCATCGCGCTGGTTCTCTTCATCACATTTCATGGATGCATGAATGTTGTGGCCCTCATCAGCAAGGAAGCGTACAACACGATCTGCACACTGCTCGGGTCGAACTGGTACGCCATCGCCGCTACCGTAGCGCTTGCCGCGCTGGTGGTAATCCACTTCGTCTACGCATTCATCCTCACAGCCCAGAACCGCAAGGCGCGCGGCAACAACAAGTACGCCGTGACAGACAAGCCGGGAAAGGTGGAATGGGCAAGCCAGAACATGTTCGTCCTCGGACTGATCATCGCTTGCGGCCTGCTCCTGCATCTCTACAACTTCTGGTACAACATGATGTTTGCTGAAATCATCGGAGACCCGATGATGGGAGGCCACGAGTCCACCGACGGATTCGCCTACATCGCCGCTACATTCAAGGAGCCGGTGTATGTGGTCATTTACGTCATCTGGATTGTCGCAATCTGGTTCCACCTCACCCATGGTTTCTGGTCTGCCATGCAGACACTGGGATGGAGCGGACACATCTGGTTCAATCGTTGGAAATGCATCGGTCAGATCTGGAGTACAGTCGTCATGGCACTGTTCCTCATCGTGTGCCTCGCATTCGCGTTCTGCCCTGACTGCGTGGGTCAAGCAGACTTCACCCTGCTTCCATTCTCCATCGGAAAATAATCATAAATCTTTAAATTGAAGAAACTATGGCAATCAATATAGATTCAAAAATTCCTGAAGGTCCAGTAGCTGAAAAATGGAGCAACTATAAGGCTCACCAGCGTTTGGTCAACCCAAAGAACAAGCTCAAGCTTGACGTGATAGTAGTAGGTACTGGACTTGCCGGCGCAAGTGCCGCCGCAACTCTTGGAGAACTGGGATTCAACGTCCTCAACTTCTGTATACAGGACTCTCCGCGCCGCGCGCACTCCATAGCCGCACAGGGCGGTATCAACGCTGCGAAGAACTACCAGAACGACGGTGACTCCGTGTACCGCCTGTTCTACGACACAGTGAAGGGAGGCGACTACCGCGCCCGTGAGGCCAATGTCTACCGTCTTGCCGAAGTGAGCAACTCCATCATCGACCAGTGTGTGGCACAGGGCGTGCCTTTTGCGCGTGAATACGGAGGCACACTCGCCAACCGTTCGTTCGGTGGCGCGCAGGTAAGCCGTACGTTCTACGCCAAGGGACAGACAGGCCAGCAGCTCCTGCTCGGCGCCTACAGTGCGCTGTCAGCACAGGTACACGCCGGCAAGGTGAAACTCTTCACCCGCTATGAGATGCTCGACGTGGTGATTGTAGACGGCAGGGCAAGGGGTATCATCGCCAAGAACCTCATAACAGGAAAACTGGAACGCTTCTCAGCCAACGCCGTGGTCATCGCCACTGGCGGATACGGCAACACCTACTTCCTCTCAACCAATGCGATGGGATGTAACGTGTCTGCCGCCATGTCATGTTACCGCAAGGGCGCGTACTTCGCCAACCCGTCATACGTGCAGATCCACCCGACCTGTATCCCGGTACACGGAGACAACCAGTCAAAGCTCACACTGATGTCCGAGTCACTCCGTAACGACGGACGTATCTGGGTTCCGAAGAAACTGGAGGACGCAAAGGCGCTTCAGGCTGGAACCAAGCAGGGACCGGACATCCCGGAGGAAGACCGTGACTATTATCTGGAACGCCGTTACCCTGCATTCGGTAACCTCGTGCCTCGCGACGTGGCTTCACGCGCGGCCAAGGAACGTTGCGACAAGGGCTTTGGAGTGAACAACACAGGACTCGCCGTATTCCTCGACTTCTCCGAGTCAATACAGCGTCTGGGCATCGATGTCATCCGCCAACGTTACGGAAACCTCTTCGACATGTACGAGGAGATTACCGATGTCAACCCGGGTGAGAAGGTGAAGACAGTGAACGGTGTCGATTACTACAACCCGATGATGATCTTCCCGGCAATCCACTACACCATGGGCGGTATATGGGTAGACTACGAGCTGCAGACATCCATACCGGGACTGTTCGCCATCGGAGAGTGCAACTTCTCCGACCACGGAGCCAACCGACTCGGCGCTTCTGCCCTCATGCAGGGTCTGGCTGACGGTTACTTCGTACTTCCATACACTATCCAGAACTACCTGGCAGACCAAGCCGTATGGCCAAGAATCAGTACCGACCTGCCTGAGTTCGCAGAGACAGAGAAGACTGTGGAAGGACGCATACAGCGTCTGCTCAACATCCACGGCAAACGGTCCGTCGATTCTATCCACAAGGAACTCGGACATATCTGCTGGGAGTACATCGGTATGGGACGCACGGCAGAAGGACTGAAGACAGGAATCGAGAAGATAGCAAAGCTGAGGAAAGAGTTCGAGTCCAACCTCTTCATACCTGGAAGCCGTGAGGGACTCAACGTGGAGCTTGACAAGGCCATCCATCTCGAAGACTTCCTCACTATGGGAGAACTGATCGCATACGACGCGCTGAGCCGTAACGAGAGCTGTGGAGGTCACTTCAGAGAGGAGTACCAGACAGAAGACGGTGAGGCCAAGCGTGACGATGAGAATTACTTCTATGTGGGATGCTGGAAATATGAAGGCAACGACGAGAAGGCTCCGACCCTCATCAAGGAACCTCTGGAGTATGAAGCAATAAAGGTACAAACACGTAATTATAAGAACTAATCGCTATGGCAAAGAATATAAGCTTTACAATCAAATATTGGAAGCAGAATGGTCCTAAGGACAAAGGACATTTCGACACACACCAGATGAAGGACATTCCGGACGACACCTCTTTCCTTGAGATGCTCGACATCCTGAATGAGGAACTGATTGAAGAGGGCAAGGAACCGTTCGTGTTCGACCATGACTGCCGCGAGGGAATCTGCGGTATGTGTTCACTCTACATCAACGGAACTCCACACGGAAAGACTGAGCGCGGAGCTACCACATGCCAGTTGTACATGCGCAAGTTCAACGACGGTGACACCATCACCGTGGAGCCGTGGCGTTCCGCTGCCTTCCCTGTAATCAAGGACTGTATGGTGGACCGCAGCGCGTTCGACAAAATCATGCAGGCCGGCGGTTACACTACGGTACGTACCGGCGCGCCACAGGACGCCAACGCGATCCTTATCCCTAAGGAAGACGCTGACGAGGCGATGGACTGCGCTTCATGCATCGGATGCGGCGCTTGTGTGGCAGCATGCAAGAACGGATCCGCAATGCTGTTCGTCTCATCCAAGGTAAGCCAACTGGCACTCCTTCCACAGGGACGTGTCGAGGCTGCCCGCCGCGCCAAGAACATGATTGCGAAGATGGACGAGTTGGGCTTCGGAAACTGCACCAACACACGTGCCTGTGAGGCAGTATGCCCTAAGTGCGAGACCATCTCCAACATCGCGCGCCTGAACAGGGAGTTCATCAAGGCGAAGCTCGCTGACTAAACGTAAAGACTGACAATACACAATAACCGAATCCCCGGCCAGTCGTGGCCGGGGATTTTAAAAACCGATTAGACACTATGGCATTATTCGACCAAATAAGCAAAGACATCATGGCTGCCATGAAGGCCCATGACACTGTGCGTCTGGAGACACTGCGCAATATAAAGAAGGTACTGCTCGAAGAGAAGACACGACCCGGTTCTGACGGAGAGGTGTCCGACGAGGTGGCAGTGAAACTGATGCAGAAACTGGCAAAGCAGGGAAAGGAATCTGCTGACCTCTACGTGCAGAACGGACGTAAGGAACTGGCTGACGGGGAACTGGCGCAGGTTGCTGTTATCGAGGAATACCTCCCGAAGCAACTGAGCGAAGCGGAGCTGGAAGCGAAACTGAAGGACATCATAGCCGATGTAGGGGCTGCCGGCCCACAGGATATGGGCAAGGTGATGGGTGTAGCCACCAAACAACTGGCAGGAGTAGCCGAAGGACGCGCCATCAGCGCATGCGTAAAGAAACTGTTGGCTTAACTCCTTATTATATTATATACACTACCAACGTATCAGAGAAAGAGAATGAGGTCGCGCGCGATAATCATGGCATTGGCAGTACTGACACTGCTGGTTCTGCCGTACACCCCCCACCATCACCATGCCGGGGCATTGTGTACGATGGTGGAACACTGCGATGAAGACGGCATCGACAACGACGAACACACCGGCCACAACGGTGACGGCACGTCGTGCATTGAGGATGAAGGATTCATGGCATCCCCGTCAGGCACGTCTGACAGCAATACCGTGCCGCCTCTCTTTCCTGTGCTTACAATCCCAGTCAACACCCTCGTCAGTGGCGAGATGGAACTCACGTGGAAGAGCGTGGTTTCCGGATACGAAACCGCTCTCCTCTACCAGTCGGCTGACGTAAGCAATGCCCACACCCTAAGAGCTCCGCCTTACACGGTCTTATAACCTTTTTTCTTTGTACACCAGTACCCACCATACTGTAGTGGCGTACTGTGTACATTCATTATCAAAGACCGTATGGCGGATGGACTCTTGTTTTCATCCGCAGTACACCACCTAATTGTATTAAGATGAAAACTGACATAAAGACAATTTCTTTTATGGCAGCCCTACTTGCGGTGGGCTGCAACCCACAGGCCGGCGGTGAGGAGACAGCCGGACAGGGGGAAGGACAGACTGCGGAGGTACACCACGACGAGATAACACTCACCCGACAGCAGACTGAAGCCGCAGGACTGAAGACAGAAACGGTGGAACCGTCTACTTTCCGTTCGGTCATACTGACCAGCGGAGAGATACAGGCGCCACAAGGAGAGGACTGGACGGTCGTCGCCACACAGAGTGGCACAGTACAGTTCACCGGGGCCACTCTCACTGAAGGCACACCGGTAAGGAAAGGTGCAATACTGGCAACAGTCTCCGCAAAGAACCTGCAGGACGGTGACCCTGTGGCTAAGGCTAAGATCGCGCTCGAAGCGGCGGAGAAAGAGTTCCGCAGGACAGAGCGGTTAGTGGCGGACAAGATAGTGTCCGAGAAAGAGTATGAACAGGCGCGTATGCGCTACGAGACAGCCAGGATGGCGTATGAGGGACTGGCTGGCGGCATCACCGAAAGGGGGGCTACCGTCACCTCCCCCATGACCGGCTACATAAAAAGTCTGCTGGTGGGACAGGGCGAGTATGTGGAGGTAGGCCAACCCATAGCTGTAGTAACCCGGAACAAACGGCTCTGGCTGCGCGCCGATGTCTCGGAAAACAACTTCAAGTATCTGCACAGCATACAGAGTGCGAATTTCAAGACCGCATACGACGATAAGGTATACAGGCTCACCGAGATGAACGGCAGGTTGGTGTCCTACGGCAAGAGTACCGGCAGCGGCACTGCCTACATACCGGTGACCTTCGAGTTCGACGGCACCGGAGACATCGTGCCGGGGGCGTTTGCCGAGGTCTACCTGCTCTCACGTGAGAGGACCGGTGTGATTTCCGTACCCTTGTCGTCCCTGACTGAGGAACAGGGACTCCTGTTCGTGTATGTCCAGACGGATGACGGGGCGTTCAGGAAACAGGAGGTGACGGCGGGACAGAGCGACGGCATGAGGATGGAGATTATGAAGGGGTTGAAGAAGGGTGACAAGGTGGTTACCCACGGAGCCTATCAGGTGAAACTGGCAGCGGCATCCACCTCCATACCCGGACACAGCCACAGTCACTGACCCCTAAAGACCTACGATTATGCTGAACAGGATAATAAGATTCTCACTCACCAACCGCCTTGTCATCCTCGTGGCTTCAGTACTGCTGATGCTTGCCGGACTCTACTCGCTTAGGGACATGGACGTGGATGTGTTCCCCGACCTCAACGCACCGACGGTAGTGGTGATGACCGAGGCCAGGGGAATGGCTGCCGAGGAGGTGGAACGGCTCGTGTCGTTCCCGGTGGAGACCGCCGTGAACGGAGCTACCGACGTGCGGAGGGTACGGTCGTCCTCGACTGACGGTTTCTCTATCGTGTGGGTGGAGTTCAACTGGGGTACGGACATCTACCGCGCCCGACAGATTGTGTCTGAGAAGATAGCCACGGTGAAGGACGGTCTGCCGCCCGGCGCCGGCAACCCCACTCTGGGACCACAGTCGTCCATCCTCGGTGAACTGCTGTTCGTGGCACTGACCGCAGACAGCACCTCCATGCAGGACCTGCGTACGATTGCCGACTGGACGATACGGCCGAGACTGCTCGCTACAGGCGGAGTGGCCCAGGTGACCGTCATGGGCGGTGACATCAAGGAGTACCAGATACTGCTCAACCCAGCCAGGATGAAGCACTACGGCGTGGGACTCAACGAGGCGTATGCCGCTGTAGTGAACATGAACCGCAATGCCTCTGGGGGTGTCCTCTATGAATACGGCAACGAGTATATCATTCGTGGGCTACTTGCCACGGACAAGGTGGAGGAACTCGGTAAGGCTGCCGTGAAGACGGTGGACAACGTTCCCGTCCTGTTGTCCGACATCGCTGAGGTGAAGGTAGGCAACCGCACACCGAAAACAGGTGTCGCCTCCCACAACGGCAAACCTGCGGTGATGATAACCGTCACCAAACAACCCAACACCAGCACACTTGCACTGACCGCCAAGATTGACGAGGCACTCGCCGACCTGCGGAACGACCTGCCGCAGGACGTGAACATGTCCACCGACATCTACAGGCAGGAGCGGTTCATCAACAACTCGATAGACAACGTGAAGAAATCGCTCTACGAAGGAGGATTCTTCGTTGTCATCGTACTCTTCCTCTTCCTCATGAACGTGCGCACCACCCTCATATCACTGGTGACCATACCGCTGTCGCTCGTGGTTTGTGTCCTCACCCTCAACGTTCTGGGACTGACCATCAACACGATGAGTCTGGGCGGTATGGCAATTGCCATCGGGTCGCTGGTCGATGACGCAATAGTGGATGTGGAGAACGTGTTCAAACGGTTACGGGAAAACCGCAACCTGCCTGTTGCGGAACGGCGACAACCGTTGACCGTCATCTTCGAGGCTTCCAAGGAGGTTCGTATGCCCATCCTCAATTCCACCCTCATCATCATCGTCAGTTTCGTGCCGCTTTTCTTCCTTACAGGTATGGAAGGACGACTGCTCGCCCCACTGGGCATAGCCTTCATCACCGCCCTGTGTGCCTCAACGGCAGTGGCGCTTACACTGACCCCGGTGCTGTGCAGTTACCTGCTCGTGGGTCACGGAAAGGAGGGGAAAAAACAGGAAAGTGAACCGTTGCTGATCCGTAAGATGAAGGAGGGATATGCGGTGCTGTTGGGTTGGACCATACGCCACCGCAAGTCAGTGCTGACAGCGGTAGGACTACTGTTGGTGGCTACACTGGTCGTCTTCTCTGGTCTGGGACGCAGTTTCCTGCCGCCATTCAACGAGGGTTCGTTCACCATCAACGTCAGTACACTGCCCGGCATCTCACTGGAGGAGTCGGACAAGACCGGGGCGAAGGTGGAAGAGATTCTACTGTCCGTGCCGGAGATACAGACTGTGGGGCGCAAGACCGGACGGGCGGAGCTTGACGAACATGCGCTGGGAGTGAACAGTTCGGAGATAGAAGCTCCGTTCACACTTAAAGACCGTACGAAGGACGAGGTGTTGGCGGAGATACGAGGAAAACTGAAGGCAGTGCCGGGTATAAACGTGGAGGTGGGTTCGCCCATCACCCACCGCATCGACGCCATGCTGTCAGGCACAAGGGCCAACATCGCAATCAAACTGTTCGGCACCGACCTCAACCGCATGTACTCGATAGGCAACCAGATAAAAGAGACCATCAGTCACGTGGAGGGACTGGAGGACCTCAATGTGGAGCAGCAGGTGGACCGTCCGCAACTGAAGATAGTGCCTAAGCGGGATATGCTCGCCAAGTATGGGGTCACCCTACCCGAATTTGCCGGGATAATGAACGTGATGCTGGCAGGGGAGACAGTATCCCTCGTGTACGAAGGCAACCGGTCGTTCGACTTGACCGTCAAGGTGGATGACGGAAGCCGTTCCACTATCGACCGCATCCGGAACCTGACGGTGGATGCCGGTGGCAGGAAGATTCCTCTCGCCAATATCGCCGATGTGGTGTCGGCCACCGGTCCCAACGTCATCAACCGCGAGGACGTGTCGCGCAAGATTGTGGTCTCCGCCAATGTCGCGGGACGTGACCTGCACGGTGTGGTGGATGACATCCGCCGTCTTGTGGACAAGGAGATAACCCTGCCGGAAGGCTACCACGTGGAATACGGCGGACAGTTCGAGAGTGAACAGGCCGCGTCACGCATCCTGATCGCCACGTCTGTCTTCTCCATCCTCGTCATCTTCCTCCTGCTGTTCAATCAGTTCCGCAACGTGACACAATCTGTGGTCATCATGGTCAACCTGCCGTTGGCTCTCATCGGAGGCGTGATTGCCGTATGGCTTACCGGGGGTGTCATAAGTATCCCCGCCATCATCGGTTTCATCTCGCTGTTCGGTATCGCCACACGCAACGGTATGCTGCTGGTGGCCCGCTACAACGACCTGCGTACAGAGGGACTGTCCCTGGAGGAGGCTGTCATGATTGGATCTACAGACCGGTTGAACCCTATCCTTATGACGGCTCTCACTACAGCCCTGTCACTCATACCGTTGGTTATCGGCGGTGACCTCCCGGGCAACGAGATACAGAGTCCGATGGCGAAGGTGATTCTCGGGGGACTGTTGACCTCCACCTTCCTCAACGGATTCATCATACCTATAATGTACCTATGGGTGGGAAAGAGGTCTTCCCGGAAGTCCTTCCGCCCTACTGACAACAAAGACATGAAACTATGAGAACGACTTTATTCATACTACTGGCAGTGGGATACGCACTGCAACTAAGGGCGCAGCAGACCGTGGACGATGTGCTGAGGACTGTAGAACGGAACAACACTACACTGCAGACCCTGCGCCACACGGCTGAAGCCCGGAAACTGGAGAACAGGGACGGACTGACACTGCCTGACCCCGAGATTGAGTTCAGTTACCTCTGGGGAGGTCCGTCCGCCATCGGCAAACGGAAAGACGCCAGTGTGTCACAAGGTTTCGACATCGCCACTGTAACCGGACTGAAGGGCAAGGTGGCCCGGGAGAAGGACGGACTGGTGGAATGGCAGTACAAGGCGGACAGGATGGCCGTACTGCTCGAAGCCAAACAGTGCTGCATCGACCTTATATATTACAATGCGCTGATCGGACAACTCGACATACGGATCAACCATGCCAGGGCAATCGCTGACGGACAGGAAAAACGGCTACAGGGCGGCGAGGGCAACATACTGGAGTACAACAACGTGATGCTGAACCTCTCCGTACTCGAAGGAGAGTCCATACAGATGAGAACCGAGAGGGACGCGCTGCTGGAACAACTCACCCGACTGTGCGGAGGGGAGACCGTAGACTTCAGCGTGACCGAATACGAGAGGGCTGACATGCCTGTCGATTTCACCGAATGGTACAGTACGGTGGAGACGTACAACCCCACTCTCGCCTATGTGAGGCAGGAGACGGAGGTGAGCAGGAAACAGCTCACCCTGAACAAGACCATGGGACTTCCATCCTTCTCTTTGGGATATATGGGCGAGTTCACCGCCGGCGAACGCTATCAGGGCATAACCCTCGGTATGTCCGTTCCGTTGTGGAGCAACAAGAACCGGGTGAGACAGTCCAAGTCAGCCCTGCGCGCCGCCGAATCCAGACAGGACGACGCGGCAAAAGCGGCGTACAGCGACATGAAGACACGG
The DNA here is from genome assembly GCA_963594655.1 of Candidatus Methanomethylophilaceae archaeon. GTDB lineage: Bacteria > Bacteroidota > Bacteroidia > Bacteroidales > Bacteroidaceae > Colivivens. Next base: position 22,886 of record CAVBFD010000009.1, on the reverse strand, counting down.
TTCCGGCGCACAGCCGGACTGAAAGCGGTGGCGCAGACCTACAGGGCGGCACTCGAAAAGGCGGACAACAGGCAACTGTTGAAGACCGCGCTCGACGAGGGCGGGATTTCCGTGCTTGACTATCTGACAGGCATGAACCTCTATTATGATGCGGCAAGTAAGGCTCTGGATGCCGAAAGGGCTTACCAGAAGGCGTTTGCCGAACTGACAGCCACCACCCTGTGATAAATATTACGCGCGGAAGGACGGTCGTATCGGTTTTTTGACTACCTTTGTCATGCCGTTGAAGACCGTCCCTCCTGTGTCGGTGCAGCACAGAGACAGGAAGGGGTGAAGCGAAGGCGGCACGGCAGTTGTGGAAACGCTGCCGGACAGTGACTTGACAGTAAACTACCTGTGTGCTGCGGAAAACATACGAAGACAAGAAAATGAACAACCAGTATCTGATGGACCACCTGCGCGCGATTCCCGACTTCCCACAGAAAGGAATCCTGTTCCGTGATGTGACCACCCTGTTCAAGGATGCCAAATGTTTGGAAATCATGGAAGACGAACTGTACGAAATCTATAAGGACAAAGGCATCACGAAGGTGGTGGGCATCGAGTCACGTGGCTTCGTCATGGGAGCCATTCTGGCGCGCCGGTTGAACGCGGGACTGGCACTGTGCCGCAAACCGGGCAAACTGCCGGCGGAAACCATCAGCCAGACCTACGAAAAGGAATACGGTACGGACACCATAGAAATCCACAAGGACGCGATTACCGGGGACGATGTGGTGCTGCTGCATGACGACCTGCTGGCTACAGGAGGCACGATAAAGGCGGCATGGGATCTCGTCAGGAAGTTTAATCCCAAGAAGTGCTACATGAACTTCATCATCGAGATTAGGGACGAGGGACTGCACGGACGCGAGTTCCTCGGTGACGGTATCGAGATAAGTACACTTATAAAGGTATAAGACAGAACTCCGTACACTCCACGATGAAGGATGACCTGCGACTGACACGGCTGAGGACTATCGTCTCGGCGCTCCCCGAGGAACCGGGATGCTACCAGTACCTCGACGGTGACGGCACGGTGATTTATGTAGGCAAGGCCAAGAACCTGAAACGGAGGGTCAGCTCGTACTTCCACGGGACGACAAACTCCAGAAAGACACAGATTCTGGTCAGTAAGATACAGGACATCAAATATGTGGTGGTTCCCACGGACGAGGACGCGCTGCTGTTGGAGAACAACCTGATAAAGAAATACAAGCCGAGGTATAATATCCTGCTGAAGGACGACAAGACCTACCCATCGGTCTGCGTGAGCAACGAGGAGTTCCCTCGGGTGTTCAAGACCCGGAAGATAATACCTGGGGCAGGAACGTACTATGGACCGTTCAGTCATCAGGCGACACTCAACAACATGCTGGAACTGATAAACCGCATCTATCCGCTGAGGAAATGCAGGACTGCGATGACGGTGAGCGGAGTGAGGGAAGGCAAGTGGAAGACCTGCCTCGAATACCACATAAAGAACTGCAAGGCACCATGTGCCGGACTGCAGAGCAGGGACGACTACATGGAGAGCGTGAATGACGTGAGGGAAATCCTGAAAGGCAACACGAGGGCGGTATGCGACACACTGCGTGAGAAGATGCAGGACCTGTCGGACCAGATGCGCTTCGAGGAGGCTATGGAGGTAAAGCGGAAGTACGACCTCGCGCTGGAGTTCTGCGAGAAGAGTGAGGTGATAGCGCAGCACGACCATAACATCGATGTGTTCTCCATTGCCGATGACGACAAGTCGGCGTTCATCAATTACCTGCATGTCTCCAGTGGGTGCATCAACCAGGCGTTCACCTTCGAATACGCCAAGCGGATTGACGAAGACCCTAAGGAACTGTTGGCACTCGGCATAGTGGAGATGAGGCAACGGTACGGAAGCGACTCCAGGGAGATTATAGTGCCGTTCCCCATAGAGACGGAACTGAAGGACGTGACAGTGACCGTTCCCCAACGGGGCGACAAGAAACATCTGTTGGAACTGTCTCTCGCCAACGTGAGGCAGTACCGGTTCGACAAGGCGAAGCAGGCGGAACGGCTCAACCCCGAGCAACGGACGACCAACCTGCTGAGGGAACTGCAGGACAAGCTGAAACTCGGACATCTGCCACTGCACATCGAGTGCTTCGACAACTCCAACATACAGGGGTCTGACGCTGTGGCAGGGTGTGTGGTGTTCAGGAAAGCCAAACCGGCGAAGTCGGAATACCGTAAGTACATCATAAAGACAGTGGAAGGGCCTGACGACTATGCGTCGATGGCAGAGGTGGTGTACAGGCGGTACAGGCGTGTGGTTGACGAGGGAGGCGAACTGCCGGGACTGATCATCGCCGACGGCGGCAAGGGACAGATGGAGGTGATAAGACAGGTGGTGGAGGAACAACTGCACCTCGACATCCCCATCGCCGGACTCGCCAAGGACGGACACCACAGGACATCGGAACTGCTGACCTTCCAGAACGGACAGACAGTCACAGTGGGTGTGGACGTGAAGAGCGCGCTGTTTCAGTTCCTCACAAGGATTCAGGACGAGGTACACAGGTACGCCATACAGTTCCACCGCGACAAACGGTCGAAACACCAGACAGCCTCCGAACTGGACAGTGTGAAAGGTATCGGTAAGGTGACAAAGACGGAACTGCTGAGACACTTCAAGAGTGTCAAGCGCATCCGGGAAGCCAGTGAGGAGGACATCGCCAAGGTAGTGGGAAAAGCCAAGGCAAGGACAATAAAGGAAACGATAGGATAGAAAAGAAAGAAATGAGAGCTGTAATACAACGGGTTAGTGAGGCTTCGGTGACCATAGACGGCAAGGTGAAGTCAGAAATCGGCAAGGGTTATCTGGTGCTGGTGGGATGTGAGGAAGCCGACACGGAGGAGGATATAGTGTGGCTGAGCCGCAAGATTGTCAACCTCAGGGTGTTTGACGATGACAACGGGGTCATGAACCGGTCGGTCATCGACGTGGACGGCGACATCCTTGTCGTCAGTCAGTTTACCCTCTGGGCATCCTACAAGAAAGGAAACCGCCCGAGTTACCTTAGAGCCGGCAGTCACGAGAAGACCATACCACTGTATGAACAGTTCTGCAGACAGGTGACGGCGGACCTGCATAAGGAAGTCAAGACCGGTGAGTTCGGTGCGGACATGAAGGTGGCGCTGATCAACGACGGTCCCGTGACTATTTGTATGGACACTAAAAACAAAGAATGACTATGGAGATAAATTATCCGGACGGACGTCCGCACCAGAGTGAGACCACGGACAGTAAGGTGGCACAGGCTTTCAACAAGTATGACTTCGAGTTGGACGACACGAAGGTAAAGAACGAGGTTACCGCACTGCTCGACAAGCGACTCAGGGAGAACGACACCCTGGAAGTGAAGAAATTCCTGCTCAACAGCGTGGAACTGACGACACTGAAGACCGAGGACAGTGAGGACAGTGTGATGCGCTTCATCGAGAGAGTCAACAAGTTCGATGACACCTACCCCGAACTCGGGCATGTGGCTACGGTGTGTGTCTACCCCTGCTTCGCCTCCATCTGCCACGACATGCTAGAGAACGAAAACATCGGAATCGCATGTGTCTCCGCCTGTTTCCCGTCATCACAGACGTTCATGGAGGTGAAGGTGGCAGAGACGGCACTGGCACTGCATGACGGAGCTACGGAAATAGATATCGTGCAGTCCGTCGGTAAGTTCCTGGCAGGGGACTACGAGACCGTTGCCGATGAAATCGCCGAACTGAAGGCGGTGTGCGGTGAACGCAAGTTGAAGGTGATACTCGAAACAGGATGTCTGAAGACCGCGGCCAATATCAAGAAAGCGGCCATCCTCGCCATGTACGCTGGGGCGGACTACATAAAGACCTCTACAGGCAAACTGGAACCGGCTGCGACACCGGAGGCTGCCTATGTCATGTGCCAAGCCATTAAGGAGTACTACGAGGAGACAGGGATACAGATTGGATTCAAGCCGGCAGGGGGAATGAAGACGGTGGACGACACACTGGTCTACTACACTATCGTGAAGGAGGTGTTGGGAGAGAAATGGATCAACAACGACCTCTTTCGTCTCGGCACCAGCAGCTGTGCCAACAAACTGTTGAGCGACATTATCGGTGAACAAATAAAATTCTTTTAATCTATGGACAGGAACAAACTGAAAGGACTCGTGGCATTGGGACTGATGCTGGCGGCATCCGTCAATGTGTGCGCCCAGACGGACACTGTAGAGGCAGTAGCAGGAACAGAGGATATGAAGCAGGAGACTGTAGGTCATAACGGAACTATGGTGATAGTGAGCCGCTTCGGCTATCTCAGCTACAACGAGGCCCTGCGATCCATGCCAGAGTATGGAAAGGCACAGGAAAAACTGAAGGTACTGAAGAAACAGTATGCCGACGAACTGGCACGGTCGGAGAAAGAGTTCAGCCGGCAGTATGCCGAATATGTGGACGGACAGAAGGATTTCCCCGACAACATCCTGCTGAAACGACAGAAGGAACTGCAGCAACTGCTCGAACAGGGACTGGAGTTCAAGGAGCAAGCCAAACGGCTGTTGGAACAGGCGGAGTCTGAACTTATGATGCCCATAAACCAGAAGTTGAAGGAGGTACTCGCGCGGATCGGCTCGCAGCGCGGCTACGCCTACATACTCAACACAGACAACAATTCATACCCTTTCATCAACGGTGAACTGGGAGAGGACATCACAGCCGACGTGATTGCGGAGGTGACGAAATGAACTGCGGACCCATCGCTGTATTCGACTCCGGGTATGGGGGACTGACCATACTGGAAGGTATCAGACAGCTGATGCCCGGGTACGATTATGTCTATTTCGGGGACAACGCCCGCGCACCCTACGGCATCCGGTCGTTTGACGTGGTATACGAGTATACGCTGGAGGCGGTGCGGAAACTCTTCGACATGGGGTGTCCGCTCATCATCCTCGGATGCAATACCGCATCGGCAAAGGCCCTGCGCACCATCCAGCAGGTATATCTGCCTGGCCATGATCCCGACAGGAGGGTACTGGGTGTGATAAGACCTACGGCAGAGGTCGTGGGCAAGATTACAAGGAACGGACATATCGGGGTACTGGCTACGGAAGGGACGGTCAAATCGGAATCGTACGACATAGAGATAAGGAAAATCTTCCCTGGGTGTAGGGTCACGGGACTTGCCTGTCCTATGTGGGTGCCGTTGGTGGAAAACGGTGAATACGACAAGCCGAGCGCCGATTATTTCGTGAAGGAACGTATCGACACACTGCTCACCCTCGACCCACTCATCGACACGGTGATACTTGGCTGTACCCATTATCCGTTGCTGTTGGACAAGATAAGACGCTACTGTCCGGCAAATATCGAGATTCTGACCCAGGGCCATTATGTGGCACAGAGTCTGAAAGACTACCTTCACCGTCATACGGACATGGAAGCGCGGATTACAAAGGGAGGCACGTGCCGCTACTTCACGTCGGAATCACCCGAACGGTTCAGCGGGAACGCGTCCACATTCCTGAGTGAGAAGATTGACGTGAGGAGGATGCCATGAACACACTTGACGGATGGAGAGCCGCGATAGGGGTGGCTACAGTCTTCCTCGTGTTCTGTCTGTCACAGATGGCAGTGGGACTGGTGGTCGGTCTCCTTACAGGCGGTTCCGTATCTCCGGACATCATGGCTGTGACATGCATCTGCGCCTCGTTACTTTCCATTGTGGTCACAGGACTCATACAGGTCCGCATGGGACAAGACCTTAGCCGTGAGGTTAACCCACGGACATGCCGTTGGAAGTGGGCTCCGATTATGATTTTTGCCGCCCTCTGTGGCGTGTTCTGCTTCAACGTGCTTACTGAGGTGATGCAACTGGAGAACACGACGGAGCGGATGATGCTTGGTATGTCGTCCAGGTTTCTGGGAATCGTGTCCATCGTCATCACAGGGCCTGTAGCGGAAGAGCTGGTGTTCCGGAGTGCAGTCATTAGGACGATGACCCACCACGGTGTGCGTCCATGGACTGCAATGACAGTGTCCGCCCTGCTGTTCGCCGCCGTTCATTTCAATCCCGCACAAATCCCCTTCGCCTTCGTCATAGGCTTCCTGTTTGCGATACTCTACGTGAAAAGTGGAAGTATCATTCCATCGACCGTATGCCACATACTGAACAACGGCATGTCCGTCATTCTGATGAACGTGTTCCGCAACCGTCCCGAGACGACTCTTACTGAAGTGTGTGGCGGATCAGGTATAACCTATCCGCTTGTGGCATTCACAGCCGCAGTCTGCCTCTCCTTATATTATTATTACTGGAAAAGGAGATAGGACTGGAACAGACACGTAACGGCAGGTAGGCATAAACCCCTGCCTGTCACTCACTGTCTGCTCTGATTGATAAGTTCCCTTATCTTGCTTACAGTCCAGTTAAGGGCCTGCCGCGCGGCGGAAACTGTCTTGCCTATTGCCTCCATCAACAGTTCCCTCTCCGGCACCCAACTTTTAATCCGTTCAATCGTGGGCGATGTCCTCTGTGGTGTTTTCTCACCACCTTCAGAAGCCGTCTGTTCGGCGGACACCGTTGACAGGGCTACTATCGCCTCAGCCACCTCCTTCGCACAGTTGTCCAGATTATAGATTTTCTCAGCCAATGCCCTTGCTTTCCTTCCCATGACAGCAGCGTCACCTGGATTGCTGACTATGTAACGTATGGCCTTCTCCCACGCCACCGAGTCATAATAGGGGACGACGATTCCCACCCCTTCCTTCTCAATGTCGAAAGGATAGGCGGCATTGCCGGTGGCGATGACAGGCAGTCCCAGTGCCAGGGCCTCCACCAGAGTGGTGAGTCCCACAGCGTAGTTGGTTTCCTGACAGCAGATTGCGACACACTTGGATGCCCACACCTTCTGTGCCAACTCATTCGGGATGAAACCGTTGATAAAGTTGATATGTATGTTGGCTGAAGGACGCAGGTCGTTGAGAATCTCAAGGTAGTTGTCGCCATAGGCGTTATAGGCGACATAGACACTCAGTTCCTGTCCAGTGGCACTGAACGCGCGGATGAGTGTGGGCATGTCCCTCTTCTCCTTGCCTGTGGATATGAAACCCTCATGCTTCTCCACCGGATATTCCTTCATCAAGCGGTCGTAGTTTTCCAAATCCGCACCCCAGTGGCACACCTGCATACGGGACTCCTTTGCCTTGGAACTCTTGAGCGACTCACTTATAAGCGACTCACTGAAGAAGAACAGATGGTCGATGCCCCTGTACAGTATCTTTGACACCATCTCACGGAAAGCGTTGTCGGACTTCACTATCGGTGTACGCTGCCACACGACTACCGGTTTGCGGTAGATATGAAGCGCGCGGAGGAAGATGACGAGTTCCATACCAATGGTATCCGTGGCATAGATGGCATCAAAATGATCCTTACAGATGAGTACCCTCCATGCCACATAAAGCATCAACTGGAAGTGGCTGCTGATGGCCTTGTACTTATGCATGACCACCTCCACACCATACTTGGGCAGGTGGGTCGCGCCATACAGGAAGTGTGCCGGAAAATGGCCTTCCTTCCATCTCTTATGGATCATGTTCAGATCCTGCGTATGATAAAAATATACTTTCATGCTAACCGTTTTTATTTACGTCCGAACAGATATTTCTTGAACAGGGGACTTATCCTCAGTATACTTGACACGAGACAGCTGAAACCGATGACCAGCAGTGCCACCACCACCGATTCCGTCACGTCAATCACGAAATTCTTCCTGTTGCTGTTGATGAAATCCCCCACCATCGTCAGATTGGGCAGGAAAAGGAAATGGATCAGGTAGATGTCCAGTGTCCTCACTCCTATATATTGCAGGAAACGTCCAATCCAGTGCTGCCGCGTGAAGTTGTCCTTGTAGTAGCGGAAGGACATGAACACTATCGTCAACAGGATGTACATGGCGGTGGTGCGCGGCAGGTTGGTCCACTGGAACTTGAGGTTGTGCCACTTGAATATGTCGGAACAGCAGAAAACCACGACCACCACAATCAGAGGGAAGAACCACTTGGAGTCGAACAGTTTCTGCCAACCGCCCCAGTACCTGTGTACGATGTTGCCGAACAGGAAGAAGTGGAAATACCTCATGGTCTGCACGAAACAACTGATGCTGATCCAGTGTACCTCGTTGGGTTTCGGGTATGTGAACCACGAAGGCATGTAGAGGGTTGCGTACACCACCAAGGCGATGAACCACAACACCGTTATGGGAATCCAGCTCCGCACCTTGCATTTAGTCTCGAAGAACGAGAAGAGGTAGTAGAGGATGAACATCTGCAGGAGCGAGATGGTGAACCAATACCCCGACTTGGTAGGCGAGTTGACCGCAAGCTCAAGTCCGTCACTGAAGTACTTCTGTCTTATGATGATGGAGATGAGCAGGAACACCAGGGTGGGAATCACCTGTATCTTGATTTTCTTCCATATCATCATACCCAACCGCCCGGATGTCCAGTTGAAGTCGGCCTTGTAGGCAAGGAAACCGCTTATGAAGAAGAACAGCGGCATACGGAAGAGGACGAGCAGGGGAAGAGCCATGGAGGTCTTCTCCTGTTCGCCGAACCCGTTGGTGCTTACGTGGTATGCCACCACCATAATCATGGTGAAGCCACGCATGGCATCAATCCATTCCATCCTTGTCTTGTTGCCTGCCAGTGGCTTGTATATTGCCGGCTGTTGTGTATCCATTCCTTATGATGTAGCGGTTATGACTGTCGTGTCGTGCAGAGCTACTGTCCACACCCACTGTTATTGACGGCAAAATTAGTACAAATCAATCAGAAAACGAAATAAACAGGGCATAGAAATGGTTCATGACGGTCAAATACGGTATAATAACACACTTTTTTTTGTTCTTCAATTATATTTCATTACCTTTGCACAAGATACTCTTTAATCTGACAATATGCTTACACAGCAGGAATGTGAACTGATGAACGCCCTCTCCAAGGGTACTATGATGGAGACTCTCGGAATGACATTCGTTCCGACCGATGACGAGTTTGCTGTTGTGGAGATGCCTGTTTCTCCTGCCAACATCCAGCACATGGGTGTGGTACACGGAGGCGCGTACCTGACAATGGCGGAGACCGCCGCCGGAGCCGGTTCGCTGCATGTGGCGGGACTCGGGGCGCAGGTGTGCGGAATAGAGGTGTCGGGCAACCATGTGCGGATGTCACCGCCCGACGGCACCGTCACCGCCCGCGCGTCAGTCATCCATACCGGTCGCACCCTACACGTGTGGAACGTCGATGTCTTCGACGGACAGCAGAACCTGTTGTCCACCGCAAGGGTCATAAACAAGGTTCTGGTCAGTGACAGTCAACCATAAGAACAAGCAACCATCAATATGAATACACCACGACTTACTTTATTGACAGGCTTTGTCACCGCAACCCTCTGTCTGGGGTCATGCGCCGGCGGTTCAGGCGGTGACAGGCGACAGGACGACAGCGCGTCCGTCGAAGACACCGTGACAGTCCCTGCCACGCCATCCGGAAGTGACACTGCCGCGGAATGGAACGAGACAAGGGGAAGGGCGGGTGACGGAACCTCGATGCATTCGCTCGAACTGTTGACCGGGAAGGGCGACACCCTTTACATCTTCTATGAGAACAACGCAATCGGAGGCATCACGAGCGGCGACCTGCTGGATGTGGTTTACAAGGAGGACGGAGACAACGAACTGGCGGCACAGACCATAGTCAACCTGACATCACTGGCGCACGTATGGTCGGTTGCCGGTGCGGACGGACGCAAGCATATAGAGCTTGACGGTCACGGAAACGCCACCGTGTATGGCGTGGGTAACGGATATGACAGGTGGACGGTGGACTGCGGACGGCTGGTCCTCTACAACAGTGCGGATGCCGACACGTTCGACATAAGCCTGTTGACTGACGACAGTCTCATACTTGCCGATGTCCACAAGGATTCCACGATACGGATGAAGAGAAAGAACTGATAAAAATACGAACATGAGAAAATTACTTATTTTGCTATTGCTGTGCGGAGTCTTCATGCAGACTGACGCAAAGAAGAAAGAGAAAAGTGACCGTGAGGTGTGGGTGGACATCATGTACCAGATGGCGGAACCGGTACTTCGTAACATGGCCAACGGAACACTCCAACAGGAGATGGACACCGCCAACGGTGGTTTGGAACTGAGTCCCACATGGGACAACCGCAACAAGAAAGTGGCTTACATGGAGGCGTTCGGACGTATGATGGCGGGGCTGGCTCCATGGCTGTCACTGCCCGACGACGACACTGCGGAGGGACAGAAGCGCAAGCAACTGCGCGAGTGGGCGTTGAAAGCGTACGCCAACGCCGTTGACCCCCAGAGCCCCGACTACCTTGGATGGTCGAGCGGAGGACAGACCCTCGTGGACGCCGCCTATCTGGTGGAAAGCCTCTACCGTGGGTTCGACGCGCTATGGAAACCACTGAGCGACGAGACCAAACAACGTTATATAAAGGAGTTGCAGGGCCTGAGGCGTTACGACGCTCCATACACCAACTGGCACCTCTTCGTGGCAATGGAGGAATGCTTCCTCATGTATGTGGGCGCGGACTACGACAGTTACCGCATCCATATGGCGATGAACAAGGTGGAGGAATGGTATGTGGGCGACGGCTGGTACAGTGACGGTCCCGCGTTCGCCTTCGACTACTACAACGCGTTCGTCATCCAACCAATGTACATCGAGTGCCTTGAGATGATTTGCGCCAAGCACGGCAACGACACCTGGCTCGCCCGCAACACAGGCAACCTTAACGGTTCGAAGAAACGGTTGGAGATTGCCAGAACGAGGATGCAGAAATTCAGTGTCATTCTGGAGCGTTTCATCTCCCCGGAGGGAACATTCCCTGTAGTGGGACGCAGTATACCGTACCGTATGGCGGTGTTCCAGCCACTGGCGCAACTGGCATGGAAGAAACAGTTGCCGGCCGAGCTGCACAACGGACAGGTACGCGCCGGACTCACAGCCGTAGCCAAGAACATGTTTCTGAAAGCGAACAACTTCAACGAGAAGGGCTTCCTGACCATCGGTTTCGTGGGCAATCACCCGAATGTGGCCGACTGGTACACCAACAACGGATCGCTCTACATGACAGGTCTTGCGTTCCTGCCTCTCGGGCTTCCGGCAGACGATCCCTTCTGGACTGATCCTGCCGAGAAATGGACAAGCAAGAAGGCATGGGAAGGGGATGACTTCCCGAAAGACCATAAATGGGACATCAACAAGACACCGCTCTATTGGGAGTGACAGTCCTGTCGGCTGACAGAAGGCATCAGGTCATTCACACAACACCTGACAGATGCGGTCTTGCAAGGCACACCCCTCAGCCGCTTTCCTCAGTCCGTTGCTGATTATGGAGAAAGCCAACACATGACCGTTGGCGGCGGTAAGATAGCCGGCAAGGGAACTGACCCCAGTCACCGTTCCAGTCTTGGCACGCACATTACGGAACGCCTTGCCTGTCTTCATCCTCCTCTTCAGTGTACCGTCAACACCTGCCACAGGCAATGACTCATAGAGAGACCTGAACACGGTCTCTCTTTTTTTGTAGGCATAACGCAGCATCAACACCTCGGCAAAGGCGGTTGTGTAGTTGTAGAGAGACAAGCCACAGCCATCGGCAACCCTCACGTCGGACTCGGGAATGCCGGCGGCGGCCGCCACACCCTCCACCACCGCGCGGCAGTCTTTCCAACCGACACGTTTCTTCCGGTCGGCGGCCAACTGGTAGAACATGGACTCGGCATACAGGTTGTCGCTCTCCTTCATCATGCGCTGGAGTACATCTCCGATGGAATGGCGTACGGTACAGACAAGCACGCTGGAGTCGTTGGCATAATAATCACCGATACCGCACCCACGTGTAGCGACACCGTCCGCCTCAAGCATACGCTGTAGGGTCAGTAGAAAATTGGCGGACGGACTGTACCGGTTCAGTTTCTCTCTTGTACAGAGGTAAGCGTCACCGCTGACACTCAGTGGGGTCAACATCGGTTGCCTGTCGTCCCAACACCATCCACTGCCAAGCATCACGGAGTCCTTCATCGACAAGTCCGCCACAAGCATCCCCTCGATGCGACTGACTCCCATGTTTTTTATGGACGAGACAATATCCCCCATACTGAGATTGTCAAGCATCGGGTCGAAATCCCCTATTATATATATGTTGCCGTTCAAGACCGACTGGCCCGTGGAATCAACAGTCAGACTGCCTGTGGCATATACGGAAGTGGTGTAGTTGTGCCTTGCGCCCAACCTGTCGAGAGCCGTGATGGCAGTGAACAGCTTCTGGGTTGACGCAGGACGCAACTGCTTCCGTCCGTTATACACAAAAAGTATCGAATCGGCTGTAAGGTCATACACGGCAATTCCTGTGGTGTAGTAACTGCTGTCCGCCTCACTTGCTATCAACCGCAACTCATTCTGTACGGCACCCGTCCAATCCAGTTCCGTGGAATCAGTCCTTCCGGCAGCACATACAGACATGCCGGAAACACACAACCATAAAAGGAGAACCAGCCTCAGTCCCCCATTGTTTCTTTCAACAACCCTCATCTCTCTTCTCCTTAATATCTTTTACTTGTTTGATAAATCCGTCGATGTTATCCGGGAAAACCACAACGGTCTTCCGGTTTCCATACTCCACGATGACGTAAGGCGAAAACATCCTGTAGCCAATCTTCAAACGGTAGGTTTTGGTAAGACTCCGTATGTCTGACATCGGAACCACTATGTCTTTCGACAGTCTGCCACGGTGGACGACCAACGAGTCACGGCTGATCCTGTACTCCGTGTGTATGCTCCGTTCGATGACAAGAATCGACAGGAGCAATGACACCGCTATCAGCACTCCCACTTTAATCCAAATGAAATAGACGCTTACTATAAGCAGCATGAAAATAAGAATCCAGTTGCCCGCCTGTATCCGGGCATGGAATGTCCTTGTTGGAATCATGATATAGAACTCTTTCCTTTATGCAAAGGTAACCATTTTCCGCTCAAACTGGACTAATCACAGGATTTTTATGCAAAAATGAATTAATTCCCCTTGCCGTTACCGTTATTTATGGTATCTTTGCACGACTATTCTGTATGTAGGTTTATAAATGCGGATAAAATGAAGCGAATACTATTGATAATCGGCTGTTGCCTGACCATGGTTTGCGGGCTTAACGCACAGACTCTTGAACAAAAGAAGATCTGCGCGCTGAAGTGGACTCTCCAGCAGGCGTTCTACAACAAGTCTGAAGGTCAGCAGATAGCCCGTCTTAATGTAACGGAATTCAAGTCATTCGGCGACTTCCAGAAGGATAAGGTCGTGAGTGCCGCCATAAAGAAGATTACGGACGCGACTGAACAGAGCCGTGTCAACAGAATCATAAACGCCACATCCGCCAGTGATGTCGATGCCAGTGTCCCTTCCGGCGCAAGCAAGGAATACAAGGCGGACGTGGAGAAGATAAAGGCCCAGGGAACGGCAAGTGATGGAGACGGAGACGAAGAGGAAAGCGGTGCGGATCAACAGGCAGAGCCGCAGCAGCCGTCCAGTACCACTCCCGACATACAGCCTGTAGAGGAGACTGCCTCTGATGACAACGCGGAACAGTCAACCGCTCAGGACTCCACTGACGGAGACAACGCGGACGCAGTAGCCGGACTTTCGTTTTGGGAAGCGGCTCTCGTGTCGTTCGTCATGTACATTGTGCTGACAATATGTCTGCTCGTGTTCATCCGTTCAAGAAGGAACGCGCACAAGACAGAGGAGTCAGTCACGATGGAGCAGTACCGCACTGAACGTCTGAGACTCATCGAACGCATCAAGGCGGCGGAGATAGAGATAGACAACATCAAGGCTGCGAGAAAAGAGAAGAAGTCAGCTACCGCTACCGTAGCGGCAAAAGCCACGGTGGAACCGGTCAAGCCGGTGGTGACAGAGACGGTGGAACCGCAAAAGAAGGAAACAGCGGTGAACACTGTAACCACTGAGAAGCACAACCCGGTGCCACAGACACTGTTCAGTGAGACAGAACCTCAACCGGAAGTAAAGGTGCAGCCCCAGCAGGAGAAGCACCAGCGTCCTAAGAACTACTCGTCCGTGATGTTCTACCCGATACCAGTGGACGGTGTGTTCATGAACGGTTGTTCGGAGATTGAAGTGGGAACATCCCTTTACATGCTGAAGACAAATGACGACACCACCGCCACATTCCAGATACTGAACACCCCGGAAGCCATAAGTGCGGCACTTGTGTCCATGGACACGATGGTCAAGCCGGCATGTAAGATTCTCAACACCGTAGCTGCTCCAGTGGAAATCCTTGCTGAGAAACTGGGAACAGCGGAGAAAGTGGACGGAGGATGGAAAATCACCAATAAAGCGGTAGTCAGATTGATTTGACAGACATGATGCCTTCATAGTTCAATGGATAGAACAAATCTCTCCTAAAGATTAGATCTGAGTTCGATTCTCAGTGGAGGTACAAAACAGACAGTAGTATGACATTCACGGAAACATGTATTCCAATATTCGAACAGACGGTGAGGGACTATCACCTGATAGACGATGTTGACCAGGACATACACAACCCATACGAAAGAGGCACAATCGAATATGACCTTTACGTAAAGAACTGGATTGACACCGTACAATGGCATCTGGAGGATATCATACGTGACCCTCATATCAAGCCCGAGACAGCGCTGGAGATAAAGAGACGTATCGACAAGAGCAACCAGGACAGGACGGACCTTGTGGAACGCATAGACTCTTATTTCCTGTCATACTACAGTGATGTGAAACCACAGGCTGACGCTACCATCAACACCGAAAGTCCGGCGTGGGCAGTTGACCGTCTGAGTATCCTCACACTGAAAATCTACCACATGCGGGAACAGGTGGACCGTACTGACGCCACACCGGATCATAAGGCTACCTGCCGGAAGAAACTGGATGTCCTGCTGGAACAGAAACAGGATTTGTCAACCGCTATCGACCAACTGTTGGACGATATAGCGGACGGAAAGAAGTACATGAAGGTCTACAAACAGATGAAGATGTACAACGACCCGAGTACAAACCCCGTGCTGTATGCAAATAAATAAGGTTTGAAACGACTTCTGATAACACGGTTTTCTGCAATGGGCGATGTCGCAATGACAGTGCCTGTTGTCCATTCGCTTGCCGTGCAGTACCCCGAACTCCATATTGTCATGCTGACCCAAAAACGGCTGATGCCCCTTTTTGGGTGGATGCCCGATAACGTCACAACCATAGGAGTGGACCTGAAGGAGTACAATGGAATCGGCGGACTGAACATGCTATACAAGGTATTGGCGAAACTGGACGTGGATGCCGTGGCTGACATACACGACGTGTTGCGCACGAAGTACCTCAGGTTCCGGTTCGGGATGGCAGGCAAGAAGGTAGCTGTCATCGACAAGGGACGCAAGGAGAAGAAAAGACTTCTGGGACATGGGACTGACCATGCGCCACTGAAGCCGATGACGGAACGTTACAGGGAGACCTTCCGCCGTTTGGGGTTGGACTTCCCCCTGACCTTCAAGTCCCTCGACATCGATGCGGCACAATGCCCTGCCGTCAACGGTTTTATCGGAGATGACACACGTCCCATGGTTGGAATCGCCCCCTTTGCGGCACATCCCAACAAGATATACCCACTGGACAAGATGAAAGAGGTGGCAAACACACTTGCCGACAACGGAAACCAAGTGTACCTTTTCGGAGCCGGCAAGGAAGAGACGGCTGTGCTTCAGTCGTGGGAAAGGGACGGAATAAAGTCTGTGGCTGGCAAGCTCGACGGGTTAAGGAGTGAACTGGCACTGATGAGTAGACTGAAGGTCATGATTTCGATGGATTCAAGCAATATGCACATGGCGGCGCTCACTGGAATACCCACCGTTTCAATATGGGGACCCACCCACCCGAAGGCCGGTTTCATCGCATGGGGACAGTCCAACGACTCTGTGATACAGTTGCCCATGGACTGCCGTCCGTGTTCCGTATACGGAAACAAGTCCTGTCATGTGGGCGGACTCCCGTGTATGCACAATATCAAACCGGAACAGATTGTAGAACTTGCGAAGAGGTATGGATCTAAATAAACAACAGGCAATACGCTACAGAATACTGTACGCGGTCTTGTATCTCATATCCCTGATACCGCTGAGACTGCTGTACGCCATGTCGGACATGGTGTCTCCGTTAGTACGCCGCTGCTACCGGCGGAAACTGGTGCGCAGGCAACTGGCGGAAGCTTTCCCCGAGAAACCGGAGAGGGACCGGTCACTTATCGAACGGAAGTTCTACAGTCAGTTGTGCGACAATTTCGTGGAGTTCATCAAGCAACTGTCTTTATCGGAGAAATCAATGCGCGAACATATGGTGTTCGAAGGATTCGACGAACTGGCAGGTCAACTCAATGCGAATCATCCCATATCGCTTGTCTATCTGGGACATTTCGGCAACTGGGAATGGATAGCGTCACTGACCTATACAGCCAAGCCCTACGGTGTGGCTTGCTCGCAGGTATACCACCCTCTGTCGGACAAGGTGTTCGACCGGCTGATGACATCTGTCAGGTGCAGTTATGGAGGTGAGTGTATCCCAATGCGCAAGACCGTGAGGCGACTGATAAAGGCAAACAACGAGAAACATCCGCTTGTATGTGGAATGATTGCCGACCAGCAGCCCCGGTGGGATGCCATACACCACTTCACCCGGTTCCTCAACCACGAGTCCGCCGTATTTATCGGTACAGAGGAACTGGCGAAGAAATTCAACTCCCCGGTCTTTTATGCCAGGATCACCAAGGTAAGGCGCGGATATTACAAATGCCGTTTCATACCCATGACCACCAATCCTGCCGACATCGACAACTACCGCCTTACGGACAGATATATGCAGATGCTGGAGGAGGACATAAGGCGAAGTCCGGAACTGTGGCTCTGGACACATAAACGCTGGAGCAGGACAAAAGAGGAGTGGTTGGAACGTCAGAATAAAAAACAGAACAGGAATGAATAACGATTATCTGAAAATGTTCGGAGTATTTGCCAAGATAGGGGCTTTCACCCTTGGCGGTGGCTATGCCATGGTTCCGATTATGGAAAAGGAGGTTGTGGACAGGCACGGATGGCTTACCCGCGACGAGTTCATGGACATACTCATCGTAGCGCAAAGCACCCCGGGACTTTTCGCCATCAATATAGCCAGCCATATAGGAAACAAGACCTATGGACTGTGGGGAGGGATAGTAGGCACACTGGGTGTCGCCATGCCTTCTATCGTAGCCCTTCTGCTCATAGCCATGTTCTTCCAGGCGTTCAAGGAAAACATCTATGTCGAGAAGATATTCATGGGAATACGTCCGGCTGTGGTGGCCCTGATTGCCGCCCCCTGTTTCTCGATGGCGCGCACAGCCAACATCAACCGCCATAACATATGGATACCGGTGGTGGCATGTCTGCTCATCTCCCTCTTCGACGTGTCGCCCATCTGGATTATCGTGGTAGCCGGACTCGCCGGCTTCATAATGGGAAGGATAAAGGCACACAACAAATGAACGTATAACTCACACAAAATCCGACAAGCATGATATTCTTAAAGCTTTTCATCGTATTCTCAAAAATAGGCATATTCAACTTCGGTGGCGGATATGCGATGCTTTCGCTGATTCATAATGAGGTGGTGGAGAAGAACGGGTGGCTCTCGTCGTCCGAATTCACCGATGTAGTGGCTATCAGTCAAAGTACTCCGGGACCTATTGGCATCAACTGCGCCACCTACACCGGGTATACGGCGGTGATGCACGAGAACTACCCCGAATGGCTTGCGGTAATCGGCGCTTTGGTCGCTTCGTTCAGTGTCCTGTGGCTTCCTTTCATCCTTATGCTCACGATAAGCAAACTGATGCTCAAGTACGCCAAGACATCCGTGATGTCGGACATCTTCTCACTGTTGCGCCCTGCCATTATAGGACTGATAGCAGCCGCCGCAGTACTGCTCATGTCAGAGGAGAATTTCGGTTCGCCACGAACCAGTACCTTCCAGTTCATCTGCAGCATACTCATCTTCCTCTTCTCGTTTGTGGGAACGAGGTTCTACAAAGTCCACCCGATATTGATGATACTGCTGGCAGGTTTGGCAGGACTTATAATATATTAAGGTATAAGCCAAAGTGCCGCTGAGATTTTGTCTCAGCGGCACTTTGGCTTATACAGCTATTGCTTCATATAGTCATATACTTCGAGAACGTCCTGTGTGTCCGCCTGTCCGTCCCGGTTGACATCCTCTTTAGTTGATGTGGACGGCGACTGTCCAGACTGCATGTAATCATATATCCCAAGTACATCCTTATCGTCCACCACACCGTCACCGTTCACGTCCTGTACAATCTTCGTTGTAGGGTCATCGTAGTCGATGGAAACCAACTCATACCCTGTCTTGCTACTGTCGAAGAAGACGTTGAACACAAACAACGCCTTGGCGTCTTCCGTACTGCTTTTCTTGTAGCGGATGGCCTGTGCCACTGTGTAGGTGTCACCATTCTTACAATTATTGGGGTATTGTCCGATGTTGAATGTGAAGGATGAGGTCTGGAACTCAGAGAAGACATATGCTGTTGATCCCCAGCTCACGACATTGCCTGTAGTACCGAACCAATGCCCGTAACCGTTGGCAGTGCTGCCGCTGTTGATTAGTGTTCCGTCTGATTTGGCGGCGTAGAACATCGTCTTGCCAGCGGACGGGCCACTGGTACTGTAACTCACGAGCTTGCCGATGATGTCCGATGTGGACAACTGGAGGGCGGTGTTGACCATCGCAAGAGCCTTACCATTGACGGTGACCGCCTGTGTAGAGTAATCAGTGATACCGCCGGGCATATAGACATTATACGTCAAGGTCACGTCAGCTATGTCGCGTCCGTCGATATTGCTTTTGTAGTACACGGTGGCAGCACTTGTAAGGTCTGTTCCTGTGAACTTCACTCGGTAAGGCCACATGTCGTCACCGCTGATGGACTCGTCCCACTTATGCTGGAAATAACGCTTGGGGGTAGGTGACACCACCATCCACATGCGGTCCACATTCTCTGGGACGGTGAAACCGGTCTGTGCGGCCTTTTCCACGGACCCTGTGCAGTAAAGGGTGTCTTTTGCGAAGTACTGGCGTGTGCCGTCCTTCATGAGACATACGAATCCAAGTCGGAAGGCGCGCTGTGACGCGTTGCTCGATACCTTGTTGTATGCCGTCAGTCCAGATGAGGCATACTCAGAATTGCCGTTGACATATTCTGCGGGGTCTCCGTCCGCCAAATCCGCACCCGACACAAGTGCGGTGAAGTCGGCGGTCACCTCAGTACCCGCAGTCGGGACTTTCAGTGGTATGACATTGAAGCCCGATGCCTGTGGACAACTTGCCAACGCCACCTGATAGGTGCTGTCGCCGAGGTCCACACAACGGTATTCAAAGTTACCTATATAATTGTCGCCCCCATAGTTCTTGCAGGCGTTGATGTCCCATGTGACCGCATGCATGGCAAAGTCGAAGTGGAGCTTGTAGAGGTCTGTGGCACTGAGTCCCTTGTAGTCCATCAGAACCTGGTTGAAGTCCTTCACGCTTGTCTCGTGATAGTTCCACACGTTGGCGACCGTCTGGATGTCATCATAGTACTCGCACAGATAGGTGAGGAACATGTATGCCTGGTAGCGGTGCCACTCGTGTGTGAACGCATAATTGTGTGTCTTGTTGAATATGAGGTGGTGGTAGCTCTCAGTCATGATCTCATTTGGGTATGACTGTAACGCCTGCCAGTTGGCAGTGGTTTCCCAGATAGTCGCCCCATTGCCCACGGAACTGTGGAAACCGGTCTGAACAGACGAGTTCTGACCGTGGTTGGAGTCCTCCGCATAACACATGTAATGGAAGGAGTGTCCCACCTCATGAGCCACGGCACTGCCTACTGGTTTGCATGTGCTGGGCGAAAGCCACAAGGCCGGTACCTGGAAATCGTACCCGCCTCCGTAGCATATCCATCCGGTGTCGTGGTGAAGCAGCACCATCACCTTATACTTGCTTATGTTGGAGTTGTCGGGATCCACGAATCCCAGTTTGCTGGATTCCAACTGATAAAACTCCTCAGCCTTCGCAAGCAGGTCGTCGATGTCAACACGGTAATCGGAGGGAGCGTCAGACGGCTTGGTACTTCCGTATTTGTTGTCCCAGAACACGATGACATTATCCGTCTCGACAGAACGTGAGCGCGACCACGTGTATTTATTGTCCGTGTCCGTCTCCTTCCATATCAGACTGTCCGTCCTGTTACGCCACTCCTGTGGGATATAGATTCCTTTCTGTGCATTGGCGCACACCAGATTCACCATCATGACCGCCGTAAGAGCCAGTATGGATGTAAGTTTTCTCTTCATAGCCTTTAAGTAGTTGTTATGTGTTTAAGAATTTCTTCTGCAAAGATAGCAATACCTTTTGAATTCCAGCGTCAAAGAACGTCAGAATTTAATCTATCTCCGAGGGTGCGATAAGCTACATACAACTGCAATCCAGGTAACTGTTCAGCTGCCCTTAGCCTGGGCATTAATCGGACTGAAAGCCCATAAAGCACCCACCTCAGGGCAAGCGTAGCGACACTGAAAAGGTTGTCAAGAAACGGCCTGAAAGAATAAAAATGCGGATTTCGCGCCATATTATGCGCTGTTTCGTGAAATAATCTCAGAATTTATGGTTTTACGAAGTTTAATTTGTAATTTTGCAACCGCAAAGCACCAACAACGTTTGAACAAATGCTGATAGATTTTACGATAAGAAACTTTATGTCCTATAGGGATGAGGTTTCACTTAGTATGGTTGCAAGTACTACTGTCAAGGAGTGCGAGAGCAACGATGGCTACTCGAATGTTTCCATCATGGATAATGGCAAGCGTTTTTTAAGGTCTGCCGCCATCTATGGTGCAAACGGTTCGGGTAAAAGTTGCATAATAGCCGCTATGGACATTTTTAAGTCCATGGTTCTTCAGTCATTTGTTGATGAGAATATCGTCAATAATCTTTCAAGACTATATTACCGTTTCGATGTTGACAGTACCAAAGAGCCTGTGTCCATGCAAATGATTTTCATCTGCAACGGTGAAAGATATAGATATGGGTTTGAGGTCGGACAGAACAAGGTGCTGACCGAATGGCTCTATGTTTTGCTTGAAGGCAGTACAAAAGAGAGCTATTGTTTCAAGCGTGAAGGACAAGGTATCAAGGTCAACCCCAAGGTTGTGAAAGGAGCAAGGGGCGTTAACACCAAGACCAGAAGCAATGCACTATACCTTTCCACGGCATCGCAATTCAACGTCGAAGTGGCAATGAAGATAAAAGAATGGTTCCGTAAACGCTTCAATGTTCTTTCTGGACTTGACGACACGCTGGCTTTCACTGCCAGAACATTCATGCACAACGAGGTCATCAGGTCTCAAATACTGACGATGATTGGCATAGTGGACAATTGCATCAAGGATGTCAGCGTGAGAGAGAATGTCAAAGAGGTTAATCCCCAAGATCCGTCTTTCGAGATACTTTCCCGACTGCGTATCAATATGCCTTCAGACACATCCAAACCGATAGAAAGGATTGAGCAACACGAGTTGGAGATACAAGCCACCCATAGTCTCTACAACGACAACCAGGTTGTTGGTGATGAAGCCTTGAATTTCAAGTTTGAGTCGTTGGGAACAACCAAACTGTTCGCCTTGCTTGGCCCGTTCTTCGATACCATCCAAAATGGCGGTGTATTGATTATAGACGAGTTTGGAACCAGCCTCCACACACAGTTGTCTGTTGAATTGCTCAAACTATTCCATAGCACAATGAACACATTGGGGGCGCAGTTGATAATCACCACTCACGACACCAACCTCTTGCGTAAGGACTTGCTCCGCCGTGACCAAATCTGGTTCGCGGAGAAATCCCCAGAAGGCGCATCCGATTTGTACTCCTTGGTTGAATACAAAATCAATCAGGCAAACAGCGTCCGTAATGACGCTTCCTTTTCCAAGGATTATCTGTTGGGACGCTATGGAGCTATTCCGTATTTCGGTAACATTGAAAAATTCATAATGGAGTATGGCGGCAAAAAGGAAGAGCAAGTTTGACAACAAGTTCAAAAGCGCAGCCATTGCTGACATTCGTACTGTCAATGTGAGGTCAGAACGCAATGTCAAAGATGACTTTCCTAAACTTTCTTTCAATTTCAAGGACTTCGATTTCAACCAATGTCCTCCTGGACAGACTCTTGGGGAATGGCAGGAAAGCAAGATGTTGGACAAACTCCTAAGGAAGTTTGTCGATGTCTGTGCATGTACAAGAATAGAAGCTGTGCAGCAGGGGCTTTTGAAAGTCTATGATGATTTCCCTGTGAACAGCCAGTTCAAGATTCCAAATCACATCCAAGGCAATGTGGAATGGGGTACCATACAACGGATTGGAGGTCAGAAGCCAAGACTCGCAGGGTACATCATTAACTCTGTGTTCTATCCAGTTTTTCTGGACAAGAATCATCTGTTCTTTCCTTCCGCCAAGAAGCATACATAAACGAACCTTTACAAAACTTTTTGTGATGCGTAATTTCTACAGTACGCAGAAGAACACATCCACAAACTAAAATCTTAATATGTATGATAATATCGGCAATTTGGTACCGCCTGTAGCGGTGTTTTGGTACCGCTGATTC
>CAVBFD010000008.1:0-61468 GCA_963594655.1 Candidatus Methanomethylophilaceae archaeon | reverse complement strand
GAGTTCCAGTCCCTCCACCGACTTGGGTACGAGTGGGTTGGGGGAGACTCCCACCGCCACTATCGCCATGTCGATGTCGATGGTCTCTATAGCTCCCTCGATTGGCACAGGACTGCGCCTGCCCGACGCGTCGGGTTCACCCAACTGCATCTTCTGCAAACGTACCTGGCACACCTTGCCTTTCTCGTCGGCGATGTATTCTATCGGGTTGTGGAGTGTCATGAACTCGATGCCCTCCTCCTTGGCGTGCTTCACCTCCTCAAGGCGCGCCGGCATCTCCGCCTCACTGCGCCTGTAGGCAATGAACACCTTGTCCGCTCCGAGCCTCTTGGCAGTACGGCATGAGTCCATGGCCGTGTTGCCGCCGCCTACCACCATAACCCTCTTGGCCTGGTTGATGGGGGTGTCGCTCTCAGGGTTGGACGCGTCCATCAGGTTCACGCGGGTAAGGTACTCGTTGGACGACATCACGTTGATGCTGTTCTCTCCCGGTATGTTCATGAAGTTGGGCAGTCCCGCTCCCGACGCCACGAAGATACCTTTGTAACCCTCGCTTTCGAGTTGGCTCACGGTGATGGTCTTGCCTACGATGCAGTCTTTCACGAAGTGTACCCCGATTTTCTCCAGATTCTGTATCTCCACGTCCACGATGGCGTTGGGCAGACGGAACTCGGGGATGCCGTACTTCAACACTCCACCAATCTCGTGGAGCGCCTCGAACACGGTCACGTCGTAACCGTTCTTCGCCATGTCGCCGGCGAAACTCAGTCCGGCGGGACCGGAACCCACCACGGCTATCTTTATTCCGTTGGCCTCCTTACATTCGGGCAGCGCCATCTTGCCGGAGTCGCGCTCGAAGTCAGCGGCAAACCGCTCGAGGTTGCCTATGGCTACCGCAGGGTGGTTCATCTTCAGGTGGATGCACTTGCTCTCGCACTGCTTCTCCTGTGGACACACACGTCCGCATACGGCAGGCAAGGCACTGGTGGCCTTGAGTACTTTGGCAGCCTCAAGGAACTGTCCCCGTTCGATGTTCTTGATGAACGACGGTATGTTGATGCTTACCGGACAACCTTCCATGCAGGTGGGCTTCACACAGTCGAGACAACGCTTAGCCTCTGTGAGTGCCTGTTCCACTGTCAGTCCGGTATTCACTTCCTCAGTACGTGTCGTGGCACGGTAAGCAGGGTCGAGTTCTCCCATCACGCACCGCTGTATGGCGGAACGTTCCTTGGGTTTCATGGATGTCTGGAGTGACTTGCGCCACGGCGCGTTCCTGTCAAGAAGTTCGTCCAGTGGGGTGTCGGCAGTCATGTCCGCCGCGTCGGCTGTAGGCTTTGTCGCCCCACAGTTGCAGGTGGCGACACCGCCCACATGGGCTTCCAGCTTCTTCATCTCCTCCAGTTCCACGTCCCTGAACGCCCCCATGCGCTTGAACATCTCGTCGAAGTCCACCTCATGGCCGTCGAACTCAGGTCCGTCAACGCACACGAAGCGTGTCTTGCCTCCCACGGTGATGCGGCATGCGCCACACATTCCTGTGCCGTCCACCATGATGGTGTTGAGTGACACGTCGGTAGGTATTCCGTATTTCTTTGTGAGCAGACAGCAGAACTTCATCATGATTGCCGGACCGATGGCGAAGCACTTGTCCACCTTCTCTCTCTGGATGACCTGCTCGATGCCTACAGTCACCACTCCCTTCTGGCCGTAACTGCCGTCGTCGGTCATGATGATGACCTCGTCCGAGTGCTTGCGCACCTCGTCCTCCAGTATGATGAGTTCCTTGGTGCGTCCGGCAAGGACACTTATCACCCTGTTGCCAGCTTCCTTCAGAGCCTTGATGATAGGCAGCATCGGGGCAACTCCGACTCCACCTCCGGCACACACCACGGTGCCGTAGTTCTCTATGTGTGTAGCCTGGCCGAGCGGACCGACCACATCGGTTATGCAGTCGCCCACATCAAGGCGGCATAACTTGGTGGTACTGTAACCCACTGTCTGCACCACCAGTGTGATGGTGCCTCTCTCCACGTCGCTGTCAGCTATGGTCAGTGGTATGCGCTCACCTTTCTCACCTGTACGCAGGATGACGAAATGGCCCGCCTTGCGCGACTTGGCGATGAGCGGGGCTTCCACCTCGAACTTGAACACCTTCTCACTGAACTGTGTCTTTGAAACGATCTTGTTCATCCTCCGTCCACTTAGTCTATTATGTCAAATCCCGTGTATTTGCGCAGTACCTCAGGCACTCTGATGCCTTCGTCCGTCTGGTTGTCCTCGATGATGGACGCCATGATTCTCGGCAGGGCGAGGGCGGAACCGTTGAGGGTGTGGCACAGTTGCACTTTCTTCTCCGCGTTGCGGTAACGGCATTTCAGACGGTTGGCCTGATAGGTGTCGAAGTTGCTCACCGAACTTACTTCCAACCAACGACCCTGCGCTTCGGAGTATACCTCGAAGTCGTAGCAGATGGCAGACGTGAAACTCTGGTCACCGCCACACAGACGGAGGATGCGGTAGGGCAGTTCCAACTTCTTCAGGAGGCCCTCCACATGGTCGAGCATCTCCTGGTGGCTCTGCCTTGAGTGTTCGGGTGTGTCGATGCGCACAATCTCTATCTTACTGAACTCATGCAGACGGTTCAGTCCGCGCACGTCCTTTCCGTAACTGCCGGCCTCACGGCGGAAGCACTGCGTGTAGGCGCAGTTCTTTATCGGGAGGTCTTTCTCGTCGATGATGACATCACGGTAGATGTTGGTTACCGGCACTTCTGCCGTAGGTATGAGGTAGAGGTCGTCCACCTCACAGTGGTACATCTGTCCTTCCTTGTCGGGCAACTGTCCCGTGCCGTACCCGGAGGCGGCGTTGACCACCGTAGGCGGTATGATTTCGGTGTATCCGGCGTTGCGGGCCTCGTCGAGGAAGAAGTTGATGAGGGCGCGCTGCAACTGCGCTCCCTTACCTATGTACACAGGGAAACCCGCTCCTGTTATCTTCACTCCGAGGTCGAAGTCGATGATGTTGTATTTCTTCGCCAGTTCCCAGTGCGGCACCTTGGCGTTGGCGTTGGTAGGCACTGTGGTCCAGTTGCCCACGGTGTCGCCTTCCCTGCACTCGCGCAGACTGGACTTCACGACCATGTTGTCGTTCGCCCCTGTACCTTCAGGCACCTCGTCGTACGGTATGTTGGGTATAGTGCAGAGTAGGGTGGTCAACTGGTCTTCCGCCTTGTTCATCTCCGTCTGCAGGTTCTGCGACTCCTCCTTCAGTTTGGCTACCTCCGCCTTTACCGTCTCCGCCTCGTCGCGCTTGCCCTGTTTCATGAGCGCGCCGATCTGTGCCGCATACTTTCTCTGCTCCGCCAGACAGGCGTCGAGCCTTGTCTGCGCCGCGCGTCTGCTCTTGTCGATTTCAATTGCCTCGCCGATGGCTTCCTTGGCTCCTTCGAAGTGTTTCTTCTCCAGTCCCTTGACCACTCTGTCGGTCTGCTCTGTGATTAGCTTTAATGTTAACATGTCTCTATACTGACTATTCGGTTACTTCTTTTTCTGGGTTTTCCGCGCCCTTACTTTCTGTTTTATCTCTGCCTTGAACTTGGCGGATCCGGATCCGTGCGCCCCTGTCTTGTAGCTCTTGCCACGGGCTTTGGTCTTCACCTTACCGTCGTCACTCCGCTCCTTGGTCTTGCCCTTGAAGCTGATGCCGTTCATCATGGCATACATGAGTTCCTCGTCTGATGTCATAGGCCGGTGTCAATGGTGGAACAACCTTATTCCGGTGAACGCCATCGCGATGCCGTACTTGTCGCAGGTCTCGATTACATTGTCGTCCCTCACCGAACCTCCGGCCTGGGCTATGTATTCCACTCCGCTCCTGTGCGCCCTCTCTATGTTGTCGCCGAACGGGAAGAAGGCGTCGCTTCCGAGTGACACCTTGGTGTTCTGTGCCAGCCATGCTTTCTTCTCCTCCTTGGTGAGTGGTTCGGGCTTCTCCGCGAAGAAGTTCTGCCATGACCCTTCAGCCAGCACGTCGTCGCACTCGTCGCCCATGTACAGGTCGATGGTGTTGTCGCGGTCGGCGCGGCGTATGTCCGCCTTGAACGGCAGGTCCATCACCTTGGGACACTGGCGCAGCCACCACAGGTCAGCCTTGCTGCCCGCCAGTCGCGTGCAGTGGATGCGGCTCTGCTGACCCGCGCCGATGCCTATGGCCTGACCGTCTTTCACGTAGCATACTGAGTTGCTCTGTGTGTACTTGAGTGTGATGAGGGCTATCTTCAGGTCGCGCTTCGCCTCTTCAGGGAGGTTCTTGTTCTCTGTAGGTATGTTGTCGAACAGGTTGTCACTGCTGAGGTCGATCTCGTTCCTTCCCTGCTCAAAGGTGATGCCGAACACCTGCTTGTGTTCCACAGGAGCCGGACGGTAGTCGGTGGACATCCTGATGATGCAGTAGGTTCCCTTGCGCTTCGCTTTCAGTATCTCAAGAGCCTCGGGAGTGTAGTCCGGGGCGATGATGCCGTCGCTCACCTCGCGCTTGATGATCAGCGCCGTGGCTTCGTCGCAGGTGTCACTGAGGGCAATGAAGTCGCCGAAGCTCGACATGCGGTCGGCTCCGCGCGCCCTGGCGTATGCCGTGGCGATGGGTGTGAGCGGTACTTTGATGTCGTCCACGAAATAGATTTTCTTCAGTGTGTCGCTCATGGGGACTCCCACCGCAGCTCCCGCCGGACTGACGTGCTTGAACGACGCCGCTGCCGGAAAACCTGTGGCGGCGCGCAACTCACGTACCAACTGCCAACTGTTGAACGCGTCGAGCAGGTTGATGTAGCCTGGACGGCCACACAGCACTTCAAACGGAAGTTCTCCTGCTTCCATGTACACTCTGGATGGTTTCTGGTTCGGGTTGCAACCATATTTAAGCTCTAACTCTGTCATTGTCTCTCTGTATTTGTGAAGATACTGTCTTCGTTTGTTTTATGTTATTGTTATTTGTTCTTATAATCTCGTGCAAAGATACACATAAATTCTCATTGGGCAACGTAAGGGACTGTATTTTTTCGTGCCACCAGCCACCCGCACCGGCTATTCCACGTAAAGCACGAGTCCTTTAAGGTACTCGCCCTCGGGGTGGTAGATGTTGATGGGGTGGTCCGCCGGCTGGTGCAACTGGTGCAGGATGCGCACCTTGCGACCTGCCTGTGCCGCCGCCGTGAACACCGCCGCGCGGAAATGGTCTTTGGTCACCACCTGCGAGCAACTGAAGGTGAACAGTATCCCTCCGCGCTGTATCTTCTCGAACGCCTTGTTGTTGATTCGCGTATAACCTTTCAGCGCGTTGCGCAGCGCGTCCTTGTGCTTGGCGAACGCCGGTGGGTCGAGGATGATGAGGTCGTAGTTGTCTCCCATCCTGTCGAGGTACTTGAACGCGTCTTCCGTGAACGCCTCGTGGCGCGGGTCATCCGGGAAGTTGAGACGCACGTTGGCGTTGGTAAGGTCGATGGCTTTCTGTGACGAGTCCACTGAATGGACGGTCTTCGCTCCGCCGCGCATGGCGTAGAAGGAGAAGCCGCCTGTGTAGCAGAACATGTTGAGGACGTTGCGCCCCTTGCTGTAACGCTCCAGTAGACTGCGGTTGTCGCGTTGGTCCACGAAGAAGCCTGTCTTCTGTCCTTTCAGCCAGTCCACATGAAACTTGAGTCCGTTCTCCACGGCTATGTCGTCCGCGCCGCCGCCGATAAGGAAACCGTTCTCCTGTCCGAGTTCCGCCTTGTAGGGCAGGGTGGTCTCCGACTTGTAGAAGATGTTCTCTATCTTGTCGCCCATCACTTCCTTCAGTGCCTCGGCTATCATCTTCCTGTCACGGTGCATCCCCACCGAATGGGCCTGCATCACGGCTGTGCCGCCGTAGATGTCAACCACCAGTCCCGACAGGTTGTCGCCCTCTCCGTGTACAAGCCTGTAGGTGTTGTTGTCCGGGCGGTCAGCCACTCCGATGCAGACCCTCACCCTGTAGGCTGTCTCCAGTCTCCGCTTGTAGAACTCCCTGTCGATGGACTCACGGTCGAACGTGAGTACCCTCACCATGATGGATCCAATCTGGTAGTGGCCGGTGGCTATGTACTCGCGCTTACTGGTGTACACCTCCACCACCTCGCCTTCCTCCGCCTTGCCGTCGAACGACGCTATGGCCCCGGAGTAGATCCACGGGTGGAACCGCTGCAGCGATTCCTCTTTTCCCCGTTTAAGATATATCTTGTTCATCTGTTGTATGTTGTTCCGTGTTATTGTCTTTGGTGTCAGTAGCCTCCGTCTTGACCAACTCGTAGTCATGGGTGGACTTCAACCGCATGATTTCCCCGTGTATCATGACGCACGCCCACGCGTCGATGGCGGCGTACGACTTCTGCGCGTCGGTCATGATGTCCGCCTCCCAGTTGCTGAGCCGCTGCCGTTTACTTATCATCTTGCCGAACAGGTTGGCGTATATCTTCTGCAAGGACGCGTCCTGTATGCCGATCTGCTTGACCTCCTCCTGTAGCTCGACGTACTTTCCGGGCTTGAACTTATGGCGGCGACCGAGCATCAGCAGGTCGTCTTTCAGCGAGAGTCCCACTTTGGTTATCTCCCGGTCCTCCAGCAGTCTCACGAGACTGTCTGTCATCCCCGTCATGTTCAGGCGGAAGAGGAAGCAGGTGTCGCGGGTGGATATCTGGAGCAGCGCCACCTTGTTGACCACCCGCTTGCGGAACGAGGGTTTGGTCTCGGTGTCAATGCCAAGCTCGGTCTGCCGCATGAGGTAGTCCACCGCCCTGTCCGTCTCGATCTCCGTCGTGATGGTGAAGATGCGTCCGGGGAAGGTCTCTTTCGGCATCTCTGATATAGACGCCTTGTTTATTCTGTCATAGATAGTCTTGGTCATCGGTGTCGTCTGTAGTGTATTTCACTTCGTGGAGCGCGCGCAGCACGTTCACCAGTTTCTGTCCCCAGTCGGTCGTGAAGTCGCGCTTGCAGTTCTCCAGTGCGGTCAACTTCTCCTCGTCCACACCTATTTTATATATATAGGCGAAGTTCTTGATGTCCTGGTATATGTCGGCTATGTTCTCACTGACGGTCATCAGTATAGGCTCGTCACTGTATTTCATGTCGCTCACGAACACGTCGAGGTAGTCGTCCCTGTCCGCCATCACGTACGCCACGTTGTTGCGTATGATGTCGTAGTTCTCCTCAGTCACGTAGTCACTCACGTATCCCCCGTCCATATTCTCGTACGCCGGCATCAGTGTGCCTTTCAGGTAGAGTAGGGGAAGGAGTTTCACCATGGTGTCCACGAACTCCGCGCGCCGCCTTCCTTCAAGGTCCTCCAGATAGGCGCAGAACTGCACCGCCACGGTGGTGAACTCAAGCACGTCCCTCTGGTATATCGGACTGTCGTTCTCTTGCATTGTCTTGTCTTTCTACTTTATCTATGTTGGTGTTTATGTATGTCTCTCTCTCTACGTGAACACGATGTCGGAAATCACGTAAGCCCCCACGCGCCGGTTGAGCTGGCGCACCAGACTGCTCCTGCCCATCATCAGGTCGCTCTTGAGCGAGGGCGAGGTCACCTTCACGTAGAGTGTCTGGTTCTTGATGAAGAGGTCTCCCGTGTAGCGGGCTATGGTCTTCCCCACCACTTCCGTCCACGATTCCACGAGTCGGTACTGGTTGAGCGGTGTCTCCAGTCCGTTCTGTCTGAGGAAGGCGTTCAGCACGTCGGACAGCGCTTCTGTATTGCTCCTTTTCATTCCGTCACCTCCCCGTCCTTCACGTTGAATATCTTGTAGTCGCCCTTCGACATCTCCAGTATCCTGTCGAGGTTCTCCCTGTTGGTGTCGGTGATGAATATCTGTCCGAAGTTCTCGTCCGACGTAAGGTGTATGATCTGTTCCACACGCTGCGCGTCTAGCTTGTCGAAGATGTCGTCGAGCAGCAGCAGTGGGGTGGTCTTGCTTCCTGTGCGGCGCAGGAAATTGAACTGTGCCAGTTTCAGACTGATGAGGTAGGTCTTGCTCTGTCCCTGTGACCCCTCGTGCCTGAGGGGGTATCCACCGATGGTCATGGTGAGGTCGTCCCTGTGTACGCCGTGTAGCGAGTAGCCTACAGCCCTGTCCTTCGCCCTCCCCTGTTGTATGGTTTGCAGAAGAGGACCGCGGGTGCAGTGGCTGCTGTACTCCAGTCCCACCTTCTCGTGGTCGCCCGAGATGCGTGTGTAGTACTCCTGGAACACCGGGATGAACTCGGTGATGAACTCGTTCCTCAACCTGTAAATCTGTTCTCCGGCACTTGCCATCATCTCCTCGAACGCCTCCATGATTTCCCTGTCAGGTTCTTCCTCCTGCTTGAGCAGGGAGTTGCGCTGCTGCAGAGCGTTGCCGTAACGGATGAGCTGGTTCATGTATGAGGGTTCGTACTGTGAAATCACGATGTCCATGAACTTGCGCCGCTCTTCGCTACTTCCACTTATCAGCGCATGGTCGTTGGGCGATATGAGGATGAGCGGCAGAAGTCCGATATGCTCCGACATCTTCTTGTAGGCTTTCTTGTTGCGCTTGAACTGCTTCTTCTGTCCCCGTTTCAGTCCGCACGAAATCTCTTCCCGGATGCCGTTGAGATCATACTGCCCCTGCAACATGAAGTAGTCCTCGCTGTGGCGTATGTTCTGAGAGTCAATGGTATTGATGGAACTCTTGGTGAACGAGAGGAAGTAAACAGAGTCAAGGATGTTGGTCTTGCCTTCTCCGTTACTCCCAATGAAACAGTTGATGTTGGGCGAGAAGTCAAGTTCAGCATCCTTGATGTTCTTGTAGTTCAGTATTGTGATATGCCTCAGAATCATTGTGCAAAGGTACGGCAATATAAATTAAAAAACAAATCTATCCGTATTTTTGCGTCCAATAATCACATGGGGCCATTCAGTCCACCCGGAGTGCCATCCGCGTGGACTGAACAGTTACCTCTTCATTGTATCCTGATCTTTATTATGTTCACTGAGAACGCCGGGACATTGAAACTGATCTGAGCGGGACCGGTAGCCTTGACCTCACCGGCGGTAGGGTAGATGTCGCGTGGCTGGTTGAGCGTGTTCTCATTCGTGCCGTCTGAGGAGGACAGGCGCACCAGACTGACAGCGGACTTGTCGGACGGGTCTACCGAGCAGTTCTTCAGGTTGACCGTGCCGTCGGCATGTCCCTCGCCAACATTCACCACCTTCACGTACATGGTCTTGGTGGCGTCGTCGATGGTTGTCGTAGCGTACACCCCTTCCATGTTGGTGTTCTTCTGCAACTTACAAGCGAAGTCGAGCTGTCCGTCGATATAGCACTTGATACTGTCCTTGTCCACATCCACCTTCAGGTCGTACCACTTGCCTGTCTCCGCCGTGAAACGCTTGTTGGCCGCGAGGGTGGACCTGCCGCCTCCGATGGACTGCTCCACATTGCTCTGCACGTTCGACCAGCCTCCGACATTGTACCACACGAAGTTGTTCATGTCACAGAAGTGGAACATAGGCATGAAGCCCTCAGATCCTGACTCTTTCTTCGCCTGTACCTTGTAGGTGTATTTGTCGGCGGAGATGATGTAGGGGCTTACCGTCATGGCTGGAGCGTCGTCGGATGTCTGTACCATCTCCGTACCTTCCAAGTTCCACGTGCCTGTCAGACTCTTCCACTTAGTGAAGTCGCCTACAGGTTGGGCAGTGCCGTTGACTGTCAGCTCCGGGTTACGGTAGCGCACGGTCGTCCTGTAGGTGGCGAGACCTACCTGCAATGGCTTGGCGGTCTTGTCCTCCTCTGAGCCGGACGGCACGCTGAGCTTATAGTCCAAGTCGGTCTTCACCACCTGTGTCCCTATGTTGTTTGGGAAGAGCTGCTGCACGTAGTACGACGGTGTTCCCATCACCTGGTGCGAGTTGAAGCGTATTATGTCGGGCCTCCACTTGGCGTCGTTCTCGTTTACGAAGATTGGGGCGTAGGAGTTCATGACCACCACGTCGGAGTTGTTCTCCATTCCCATCATGTAGACAGCCTCTCCGAGGGCGGCGTTGAGGTTACCGAGGTTGCCGAACTGACTGGTCACGGCATACTCGCCCACGTACACCTTATGGCTGTCGCGCCTGTAGGTGTCGTACTTGTGGAAGCGGTCGGCGAACCACTTGGGGTTGCGGTAGTAGTGTTCGTCCACCATGTCCACAGGGTAGTCGTTGCGCCATGACGGTTCGTCCGTACCCCACGCCTCCACGTTGCCGATACACTTCACGTTGGGATACTTGGCCTTGATGGCCTTGTAGAACGCATAGTAACGTTCAGGGTAGTGGTCACTCTGGTCGGAGTTGTTGTCCATGTGGAAGTTATAGTTCTCGTTTCCTATCTCAATGTATTCGAGGTTGAACGGTTCAGGGTGACCCGCCTCGGCGCGCATCTTGCCGTACTTGGTGTTCACGTCACCGTTGGCGTACTCAAGTGCGTCGAGACACTCCCCGATCCACTCGTCAATCTGGTCGTAAGGGGTGCATCCTCCGTGCCATATACCCACGTTGACCACGAAGAGCGGTTTCGCCCCGAGGTCCTCCGCCAGTTGCAGGTACTCGTGGAAACCGATACCGTCACTCGTGCGGTAGCCCCAGTTGACGTTGGCGTGACCCTCGCGCCGCTCGATGGGACCAATGGTGCGTTTCCAGCGGAAGGCGTTGTCGGGACTCTGCTGACCCTCCACGAAACAGCCGCCGGGGAAGCGCATGAAACGCGGCTTCATGTCTGCCAGCATCTGTGCCAGGTCGGGACGCATACCGTTCTCGCGGTTCTTGAACGTTGGAGGGAAGAGGCTCACGACATCCAACTGGAAGTGGCCCGCCTTGTCGCCCGTGAGGACGAACTCCGCCTTCGGGTCGTTGGCGGTGGCTGTTATCTCAGCGGTGTACTTCTTCCACTTCTTGCCGAATCCCACCTTGACGGTTGTGGAACCGAGGTCCTTGCCGTCCTTCGACTGTAGTTTCACGGTCACTTTACCTTTGTACTTCCCGTCGCTCTTGGCGAAGAACGACAGTTTGTATTTCCTGTCCTTTACGGCGTTGATGCCCCAGAACCCCTCGTTCATCACTCCGTCACCTGCCTTGACCAGTGTTACATCGAGCGCGTGGTGCTGCACCTCGTTCATCATGTCCTCCGTGGTCAGTTTTATCTTGGCGGATCCTACCCGGTACCAGTTGCTTACAGCCGACTCCTGGTTTCCGCCACGTCTACCGCCCGGCATGGAGTCGTCCTCGAACGACCTGTTGCGTATCAGTTCGGCGTACAGGCCTCCGTCGGCGGCGTGGTTGATGTCCTCAAAGAAGATTCCGTAATGGGTGGGACTGACCATCGGTCCCCTGTCGTTCGCGTCGATGTTGATTGTAACCTGTGCATTGGCTGCACAGGCAGTAGCGAACAATGCACTCGCAAGGATTGTCTTGATTCTCATTTCAGTATTATGTTTTAGTTGTCATTTGTCTAATTGAGTCCAAAGGTAGGTATTTTTCTTCACTTTACCAAGGGAGGGACTGAAATAACGTAAAAAAATAAGGTGTAACGGCAGATAACCTGTCATTACACCTTATTTATATCATTGTCTACGTGATTTATATCATTGTCTACATGATTTATATCATTGTCTACGTGACAACGCCTTATCAGAAGAACTTGTAGCGGTTGTCGGTAACGTCAGCCTTCATGTAGAGGGTGTTGATGGCTGTCTGGGCCACAGCGCGGAAGTAAGTCTGCGCGGCCTGTTCCATCTCCTGCTTGGCGTCGTACTTGTCTGAAGTCTTCGACTTGTTGATTACCTGCATCACGTATGCGCCGCCCTTACCCTTGACGGGGCCTGTGAACGCACCCTTGGTAGCCTTTGATGCGGCTGCGCTCAAGGCAGGTTCGGATGTGACAGTGGCACGCACGAATGTGGGGTTCGCGAAGGCAATGTGGTTCACTGTGTCCACCTGCGCTCCCTTAGCCTTAGCCTCGGACACGGACTTGACTCCCTTGAGTTGTTCTGCCAGCATATCCACCTTCTTCTCAGCCACCAACTGTGCCTTGATGTCGGAAGAGACCTTGCTGTAAGGACGGTAGCCCTTTGGATTGACCTCATCGAGCATCACCACGAGCAAGTGGTCGTTGTCGCCACACTCATAGAGTTGGCTCACGTCGTCCTTGTCGGCATCGTCGAACAACCATTTGAGTGCCTCACGTGTACCGTGGATTCCTGCTATGTTATGGCTGTTGCTTGTGACGTCGGGGTAGGAGAGTACGTTGTAGCCGTTCTTCTCGGCGTTTGCCTCAATCTGCTGCTTGGTGCTGTTGGCTGCGAGGAACGAAGTGAGCTTGTAGTTGGCTGCGTTGTAAGTGGCGTCGGAGAAGTTGAGAGTATTCACCACAGCAGCCACATTATATTTCTCAACCGCACCCTTCCTGTCGAGTACCTGCACCACGAGGTTGTAGCCGTTGGTGAGCTTGACGGCCTTCACCTCGTTGGGCTGGAGACCGTAGATGGTATTTATCAGTGTGATGTCGTCCGCCTGGTAGTTGCCGCCCTGGTACTGTGAGGTGGATATCCACGCACTGTCTGAAGTCTGGTTGTATTTCTTCGCGATGTCAGCGTAAGCCGCTCCGCCCTTGAGGGCGTTGACGATACTGTCGGCGGACGCTTTTGACGCAGCCTCGTCGGCACCTACCACAGCGAGTTGACGGTAAAGCACACTGTCGGCCTGCATCTGCTTGTCGAGTACCTTGAAAGTATAGTAGGTGTTGGTCATAGCGTCGTACTTAGGCAGGGTAGTCGTGCCTACAGCCGTACTGTCGAGAAGGTCGGCTATCATCTGCGGATAGGCGTCCTTCTTCTTGAGCAGGTCGTTGTAGTTCAACAGGCTTGTGGCCTGACGGCACACATTGCCCGCGGCGGTGTTGGTGGTGGTTGCCGCAAGTTTGGCGTATGACTCGTTGATTGCCTTCTCCGCGTCCTTCCTGTCCTGGTCGCTCGGGAGAACAGCGACGTCGATGTACTTGATGTCGCGGGTCTCGACAACCTGCTTGTACTTCTCCTTGTCCTCCTTGTACTTTGCCTCCACCTCGTCGTCGGTCACCTTCACCTTGTCGTCAGCGATGGTTGACAGGGTGAGTGATGCGAGGACGGCGTCGGTCTCGTCCGTGCGGTCGGCGAAGTTCCGCTTCGCCTCAACAGGGTTGGACAGCATGACCTGTGACAGGAGTACCTGATACTTCTGTGTGAGGTACTGGCTACGGATCTGCTTCTGCGCGAACATGTAGTAGGCGTATACCTTCTGGTACTCCTCCGGCACGTTGCCCGACTGCTTCAGAGTTTGGTACTCAGTGAGGAACGACTGTACGATACTGTAGTCGTAGCGTCCGCTCTGGCGGTTCATGAAGAGTGGCACCTGAAGGTACTGGCTCTGTCCGTTCTTGATGATTTCAGCCAGCTCGTCGTCGGTTACTGTCAGTCCCAGTTCCTCACACTCCTTTGCGATAAGGGTGTTCTGTACATAAGTCTGCCATGCCTCGTCCTTTATACGGTTGAGGTCATCCTCTCCGGAGACAGCGGTGCCGTTGATAATCTCGTAATAAGTCTGCAGTTCATCGAAGAGCTTCTGGTAGTCCTGGATGGGCAGCTCCTCACCTGCAATCTCCGCCACGTTCTGCTGGTTCTTGTGGAAGAGGGTCTCTCCACCACGGATAAGGTCGCCAGCGACGAACAGGAACAGTGCTATGGCAATGGCTGCCACAAGCAATACTCCGTGCTTTCTGATTTTTCCTAATGTTGCCATGATTTCTATGTTTTTTATTTTCTGTCATTCACCTTATGTCATGCAGTCCACGGCAATACAGTATACCGCCGCCCTGTGTGAACTGCAAAAACCGCACAAAGATAATGATTTTTATTCAAACAGAACTGACTGGAAGTGTAAAAAAGAGAAATAGGCTCTGTTTTTAGTGGAAAATCACGGTTTTTCCACCATCGCAGTGGTGTCCGTCCGGAATTTAAGGACATCATCGTCCACAGGTCGCGTGACCTCCCTGTCCTTACCCATAGGGAAGGCTCCCGATGAGGAGTGGATGAGATAGTCCGTCATGGTCTCGTTCGACCGGAAGTCATATCCTTCGAGGTCCTGATCTATTCCGTCGATAGTCATGTAAGCCGGTGAATAGATCTCGTGCCGTCCCGTGTCCCAGTAGAGTAGGGAGGTCTTGAAGGTCTCGCCCTTGAGGTTCTTCACGCACACCCGTCCCCTCAGTTCCCACAGTTGTTCCTCATTGTAATAGTAGGCCGTGTCGCAGTTGACGAACGCCTCCACATGTCCGTTGCCGAACTTCTCCAGGAACAGTCCCTTCTCGAACGACCATCGCTGCCGTTCGGTCTTGTCGAAGATGAGCCATTCCTCACATATTATCTTATAGCGGATGACACCGCTGTCGGATATGAGTGTGCTGACACCGTAACTGCTGAGTGTCGGCATACTGTCACGGTTGATGACTGCCTGTTGACTGTCTTCCTCTCCGCTCTGACAACCAAATAGTCCCATGAGACAGAAGTGTCCCATGAGACTAATCAGAGTCAGTGTCCTAAACGAGTGCTTCATCAACGCAGGTTAACGCAGTCTCAGTTTCGTGCTTTCGCCCATGACCGTTACGGTCTGTCCTGCCTTCACACCGGCGAAGAACGCCTCACTCTTAGGATAATAGCCGTTCTTGTAGTTGGCTATCTGCCTGTTTGCCGCACCGGAGCATGAAGGGTCAACCTGGATGGCTCTCAGACATTTGTCGGTAGCGAGGCAGTAGTAGTAGCTCCTCTGGAGCATGGCCTTGGAATCCTGGCTTGCCGCCGGCGCGCTACGGACGATACAGTTGGCTATCAGAAGATATGCCTTTCCGAGAGACGGAGTGTATTTGAGGGCTGTGTTGCAGTACTGACGGGCCTCACCAATACGTCCCTTGCTGTAAAGCACGGAAGCGATGGTGAACGCTGTCTTTCCCTTCTTCACAGGGTCAGTCTCCAGTTCGATAGCCTCCTGCAGGTATTTCATCGCGCCTGAAGAGTCGCCCTCCTTGAGCAACTTAGACGCCTTTCCCAGAGCCGCGCTTGGAGTCTTGTTGAGTTCGTACGCATAGTCAGCCGCCTTATAGTAAAGATCAGACTTGTCACAGTCGAAGTTCTGCAGAATCTTCAGGATGTTGTTGAGTTCCTCGAGGTTGCCCTTCGCACCCTCCACCTTAGTCTCGTAGATTCGGGTAAGATCCTCACAGTTGGCGGCGCCCGACTGTACGAACAGCTCGTTGCACTTGTCCTGTGTAGGTTGGTAGTTCATGATAATCTTCTCAGCCTCAGGAGAGAGAACCACCCTCTCTTCCCATTCGGTGGAGTCAGCCGACTCTGGGTTGGCTGGAATCACCTGTGCCGGGTATGACTTCGCCTCATCAAGCAGACGGTCGCAGATGTCGTTGCAGTTCATGTAGTCGTTGATGAACTCACTGCGGATCTTGTCGTCGTCCTTGTTGGCAAGGAACCTGTTGTAGGAACACTCAATGAAATAATAGAGTACGTATGCGTCCACGTTCTGTCCGAGGTCGTCGATGCCGGAGTGGAATATCCTGTATGCCTCCTCGTTGTCCTTCTTGGGAGCAAAGCAATAGTAGTCGTAAGCCTTACGGCAAAGGATGTTACCCTTAGTGGTGCGTGTCTTGCTTGTAGCGAACGAGTTGAGGTCGTCAAGGTTCTTGACGCGCAGGTCGTGCATGTTCATCAGTGTGTTGAACACCTCCTCCTTCTTGGCGGGGTCGGTCTCTTTCTGCAAGAGGTTCTCGCAGATGACAGCTCCGTCCTGGTAGATACGTATCTGTGCGAGTGGGGCTTTCTCAATGACAACCTTCCAAGCGTCGTATGCCTCACGGTAGTTCTGTCCCTTGAATGCCTCACGGTACAGACTGAAGTTGTTTATGACATCAATACTGTCCTGTCCGTGTCCGATACGGTCGTTGAATGATGTCCCCGCATAGCCTTGTGCTGATGCGCTCAATGATGCTGTAGCCATCGTGAGGGCTACAAGTACGTTCTTCTTCATCGCTTTCTTTTATATGAATGTTTTAACATAGTTGCGGATCACTGCATCTTCCATTTATAGAACCACCGTTCGCTGAAGGTGAGTCCCACGGTGAACTTCAGGTAGTTCTCCGTGAGTTTCGCCACTGTGCGCGAACTGCCTGTGGCTGTAAGGTAGGGAATGTCGGTGTGTACCCACTGCACACTCAGGTTCAACTTAGGCATGTTGTACCATATATTCTTGTTGGATATGGGTATGGTAACTCCGGCGGACAGTCCGAACTCGTAGGGCTTGTCGCCGAGAGTCCCTGTGCGGTCGGTGTTGGCGTACGACTTGCTGTAGTAGCCTCCCAACTTGTAGG
Source organism: Candidatus Methanomethylophilaceae archaeon (assembly GCA_963594655.1). GTDB lineage: Bacteria > Bacteroidota > Bacteroidia > Bacteroidales > Bacteroidaceae > Colivivens. The sequence continues at coordinate 44,985 of CAVBFD010000008.1, read as the reverse complement.
ACAACCGTCGGGCGAGGCGTGTACTGTTGTGGCCTGGTGTGTACTCGCCGCCGAGGGATATCCTCATCTTGTCGTTGAGCTGCCCACTGACACTCGTGTAAACACCGCCCTCAGCCTGTGTGGGGAACTTGCACTTGCTCCATTTCTGAAGTTCAAAGTCGGCTCCCACCTTCAGCAGACGGCCTTTGTGGTAAGCCACACCGACAGCAAAGCTGTGGGGCAGTTGGAACGCGTTCTTTATGGTGTCGCCTTTCATTCCCTCCACTGATGACGATGAGGTACTGTAGGTCTCTGTATACCTGGTGGCACGGTTCTTGATGTCGTGTCCCAGTCCGTAGGTCGCTCCGATCACCACCTTGTCCTCCTTGCCGATGTTGAAGGTGTACTGCAGACCGAAGTCGGCCATCCATGTGTTGACGGTAGCGTAATAGCCGCGGATTAGGGAGTACGCTCCGCTCTCACTCAATGTCATGTTCATGACGTGTTCGTATTCACCGAACAGGTAACTGCCGTTCACGCCTATGGACAGCGGTTTGAACACCTGCCAGCCCAAACCGAGGAACGCCTGGTGGAGACCGCCGCTTCCCGCATAGGTGTAATACGAGGTGATGTCGTCCGAACCTGTCACCTCCTCACTGCCTGACGAGAAACTGTAACTGATATTGGTGTACGGCAAGACACCGAGAGCCACACCCAGTCCCTTGGTCGCCCTGAAATGGAAGGCCGCATAGTCGAGACTGGTGTTCTTGGCGTTCTGCCTCAGGTTTCCCATCTTGTAGTTGCCGTTTGACAGGGTGAGACCGAGGTCGAACAGTGCCGTCAGACTGTCCACGGCAGAGTAGGACGCCGGGTTGGCGGTGTTGATTATGGACCCGTCCCTGAATCCCTGCGCCACACCGGCCATACCCTTGTTGAACCCCATGGCCCTGTCTGACTGTATACCGAAGCCGTAGCGGCTGTAAGGAGAGTTGACACCGTTCTGAGCGGACACTCCACCAGCCGCAGCCGCCAACAGTGAAAACAGGCCGTATCGTATGTTAGTCATCATCTTGTTATTGTACCGTTTTATTTGTAGTTGTGCCAGACTGCCTGAGTCCCGCGTTATACAGAAGCACTTCGTTCAGTCCTTTCATTACAATGAATTTGTCTGCAAAAATACGTCTTTTTATCTCTTCCTCAAAATATAATTCGTCACCACCAGTAAAAAAAACGCAAAGATTAGGGTGTTTTATGGTAAATTTACGGATATACCCTTCTATTTCATACTTCATTCCGTCGAGAACGCCACACCGGATGGCGGTCTCCGTGTCATCGCCCAGAGAGGGACGCACACCGTCGGGACTGACCAGCGGCAGTTGCGAAGTGTTCTCGTTCAAGGCCTTGAACCGCATCTCCATACCTGCGGATATGTTACCTCCAAGGTATTCGCCGTCCTTGGTCACGAAGTCGTACGTTATGGCGGTGCCGAGGTCTATTATCAGGGTGTTGTTCCCTGTAGCCTTGTACCCTCCGATGGCAGCCGCCAGACGGTCCATGCCGAGGGTCTGCGGACTCTTGTAGAGGTTCTTTATCGGGATGGGGGTCTTGTAGTCCATGAACGCCATGTCGGGATTCAGACTGGTCAGTTCCGCCCTCTGCGCCATGTTAAGGTTGATTGTGGAGCATATTATACCGTGCCGCGTGTCGTACGGCGCGATTTTCCCAGCGATGCCGTGCAGTTCGCATACCTCGTCCTTGCCGTGGAATATCAGCCGGTCATCGTCGAACACCCCGTATTTCACACATGAATTTCCTATGTCGATTATCAGATTTCTCATTTAGTCGCTTTTTTGTAGAAGTAGATCGCTATTACTGAAAACACAATATTTGGCATCCACACAGCCAGTGCCGGTGGGAAGTTGGCGTTGATGGCAAAGGTGGACGATATGGTCTGGAACATGATATAGGCGAAACTGAGCAGCAGTCCGATTCCCAAGGCTATGCCCATTCCGTTCTTCCGTTTCTTGGCGGAGAGGGAGAGACCGATGACGGTGAGGATGAACGCGGCGAACGACGAGGCCCCGCGTTTCCAGTATTCCACCTCGAACGTCTGTATGTTGGCGAATCCCCTCTGTTTCTGGTGTTCGATGTACCGTGACAGTTCGGGGTTGGTCAGTGTCTCCTGCTGTCCCTTATGTATGATAAGGTCTTGCGGCTCCATGTTGATTACCGAGTCCAGTCGCGCTCCTGAGGTAATCACCTCCCTCGTCCCCTTTAGGTCGCGCTCCTGGTAGTTCTTTATGATCCAGTGGTTGGGTTCTTCGGAGAGAGTGTCGTACTGTATCATGGTCGCCTGCAGGTGGCTCACCAGTTTTTTGTCCTCAAACTTGTCGAGGGTGAAGTCGTAGCCGGTCTTTATGTTGTCCTCGTACCGGGATATGTAGGCGATGACTCCGGTGTCCACCTGCAACTGCACGTTGCTCGTGTAGTTGACCGCATAGCGGCGCCGGTAGGTATTGTCGAAGTTCACCCTCTGCACGTTGCCCTTAGGTATGATGTACGCGCCCATGACGAACGTCAGCACACACAGTATGGTGGCTGAAATCATGTAAGGCCGGAGGAGTCTGTTGAAACTCAGTCCGGTTGACATCATAGCGATGATTTCCGAGTTCTCCGCCAGTTTGGTCGTGAAGAATATGACACTGATGAACACGAACAACTGACTGAAGAGGTTGGCGTAGTAGGGTATGAAGTTGATGTAGTAGTTGACCACCTCCGCCGCCGGCACCTTCTTCGCGATGTACTTGTCGATATGCTCGTTGATGTCGAAGACCACGGCGATACTGATGATCAGGGCGATGGAGAAGAAGTAGGTCCCCAGATATTTGCCGATGATGTACCTGTCGAGCCGTGTGACCGGACTGTGGTCGATACACCAGTCGCGTATCTTGGTGAGTCTGTCTGTCCGTTTCATAGCCTTCTGCCCAGTTCTTCCGTTATCTTGCCCTTCCACACGCAGAAGTCGCCGGCGATGATGTGCCGGCGCGCCTCGCCCACGAGCCACAGGTAGAACGCGAGGTTGTGTACGGACGCTATCTGCATGGCGAGCAGTTCCTGTGCCTTGAACAGGTGGTGTACGTACGCTTTCGTGTAGGCATGGTCAACGTACGACGTGCCTTCCGCGTCGATCGGTGTGAAGTCGGTCTCCCATTTCCTGTTTCTCAGGTTGACGGTGCCGTGCCGGGTGAATATCATGGCGTTCCTGCCGTTGCGTGTGGGCATCACACAGTCGAACATGTCGACACCCCTCTCGATTCCCTCAAGCAGGTTCTGTGGCGTTCCCACCCCCATGAGGTAACGTGGCTTGTCTTTAGGCAGTATGGCGTTCACCACCTCAATCATCTCATACATGACATCCGTAGGCTCGCCCACCGCCAGTCCTCCAATGGCGTTCCCTTCGGCTTCCTTACTTGCCACGAACTCGGCGGACTGGCTCCTCAGGTCTTTGTAGGTGCATCCCTGCACGATAGGGAAGAGAGCCTGGTGGTAACCGTACTTGGGTTCAGTCTCGTTGAAGCGTCTGATGCAGCGGTCGAGCCAGTTCTCCGTCAGTTGGAGGGATTTCTTAGCGTAACTGTAGTCCGACGTGCCGGGAGGACACTCGTCGAACGCCATCATGATGTCCGCTCCTATCGACCGCTCGATGTCCATCACCCGCTCCGGACTGAAGAAGTGTTTCGACCCGTCTATATGACTGCGGAACTCCACCCCCTGCTCCGTTATCTTACGTATGCCGGAGAGCGAGAACACCTGAAAGCCACCGCTGTCAGTCAGCATGGGACGGTCGAAGCCGTTGAACTTATGCAGTCCCCCCACCGCCTCCAGCACCCCGATGCCTGGACGCAGGTACAGGTGGTAGGTGTTGCCCAATATGATCTGTGCCTTGATGTCGTCCTTCAGTTCCCGGAGGTGTACGGCCTTCACACTGCCCAGTGTGCCTACAGGCATGAATATGGGAGTCTCAATCTGTCCGTGGCAGGTCGTGATAAGTCCCGCCCGGGCATTGGTCTTGTCGTCCGTATGTTGGATTTGGAATGTCAGCATTACTTGTCGTCCTCTTTGATGGTGAAGTCGATGGGGTTGTCCACCTTCTCGTCGAGCAGTGCGAAGTCGAGAACATCCTTCATGTTCTCCACATAGTGGAAGGTGACACCGTTGAGGTACATGTCGGGTATCTGCCTGATGTCCTTCTCGTTGTCCTTACACATTATTATATCTGTGATGCCGGCGCGCTTGGCTGCCAGAATCTTCTCCTTGATGCCGCCCACAGGCAGCACCTTGCCTCTCAGTGTTATCTCCCCGGTCATGGCGATGTTCTTCCGCACCTTGCGCTGTGTGAGCGCGGAGGCCAGTGAGGTGCAGATGGTGATGCCTGCCGACGGCCCGTCCTTTGGCACAGCCCCTTCAGGCACATGGATGTGTATGTTCCAGTTGTCGAACACGCGGGTGTCGATTCCGATCATGCTGTTGTGTGCCTTGAGGTATTCGAGGGCGAGTACCGCCGACTCCTTCATCACGTCACCAAGATTTCCTGTCAGGGTGAGTTTCTGGCTCTTGCCACGGCTCAGACTGGTCTCGATGAACAGTATCTCGCCGCCCACGGATGTCCACGCCAGTCCGATGACCACTCCGGCATAGTTGTTGCCCTGATACTTGTCGCGTGTGAACTTCTCGGGACCGAGCAGTTCCACGATGTCATCCGGTTTCATGTTGGCAGGAGGCAGTATGCCGTCCTTAGCGTACCTGAGCGTTATCTTGCGCAGCACATGGCCTATCTGCTTGTCCAGTTCCCTGACACCCGACTCCCTTGTGTAGTTCTCTATTATCTTCTCTGTAGCCGCCTTGGAGAACTTGATGCCGTAGCCTTCCATTCCCACGTTCTTGATCTCCCTCGGGATGAGGTGGCGTCGGGCAATCTCTATCTTCTCCTCCGTCAGATAACCGCTCACCTCGATGAGTTCCATACGGTCGAGCAGTGGGGTGGGGATGGTGCTTATGTTGTTCGCCGTAGCGATGAACATCACTTTCGACAGGTCGAAGTCGCAGTCGAGGTAGTTGTCGTGGAACGCCTTGTTCTGTTCGGGGTCAAGCACTTCGAGCAGGGCTGACGCGGGGTCACCATGCACACCGTCCTGTCCCACCTTGTCTATCTCGTCGAGTACGAACACCGGGTTGCAGCTGCCGGCTTCCTGAATTGATTTGATAATCCGTCCGGGCATGGCGCCTATGTATGTGCGGCGGTGTCCACGAATCTCAGCCTCGTCGTGTACTCCACCCAGGGAGACCCTCACGTACTTGCGTTTCATGGCCTTTGCTATGCTCTTGCCCAGAGAGGTCTTTCCCACTCCCGGAGGTCCGTAGAGACATAGTATGGGACTCTTGAGGTCGCCGCGCCTTTGCAGTACGGCAAGGTACTCCATAATCCGTTCCTTCACCTGCTTCATGCCGTAGTGGTCCTTGTCGAGGGTCTTCTCCGCGTTGCTGAGGTTCAGTTTGTCTTTCGTCGCCTCGTTCCACGGCAGGGACAGCATGGTCTCGATGTACTCGGTCTGTATCTGGTACTCAGGCGACTGTTGGCTCATCTTCTTGAGTTTCTCCAGTTCCCTGTCGAACACCTCCTTGGTCTCCTCGTTCCATTTCTTCTTGCGCCCCCTCTCCGCCAGTTTGGCTATGTTGCTTGGAGTGCCGTCGCCCAGTTCCGCCTGTATGTTCTTGAGTTGCTGTTGCAGGAAGTACTCACGCTGTTGGCGGTTGATGTCCTCCTGTGTCCGCATGTGGATCTTCACCTTGAGCGAAGCGAACTGACATTCGCGGTTCAGTATTCCCAGCAGGTGCATCGCCCTTTTCGAGATGTTGCCTTCCTGAAGCAACTGGAACTTCTCGCTGTTGGGTATGGCAAGCAGGGAACAGAGGTAGTTGACCACGAACAGTTGGTTCTGCATCCCCTTGAACGAGAACGACGGGTCGAAGTTCTTCAGTTCCCCCATGCTGGCGTATTTCTCCACCACGTCGTGCATCGCCTCCATGATGGCGGCGAACTCCTTGTCGTCCTCCGCCGGTATGATCTCATCCGCCGGTTGTATGTGTCCCACCATGTAGTCGGCCCCGTCGTGCGCCTCCACCAGTTTGACTCTGCAGAAACCCTGGATGAGAGCCGTCTTGTTGCCGTCCGGCAGTTCTATCATCTTTATCAGTCGGGCCAGTATGCCGTAGGGGTAAAGGTCAGACCCTTTGGGCTCCTCGATGCTGGAGTCCTGTTGACTGAACACACCAATCAGCTTTTTCGATTTCCCGGCGTCCTGCATCAGCCGCATGGACGACTTCCTTCCGATGGAAATCGGTTGCAGTACCCCGGGAAAGAAGGTAGCCCCCCTCAGTGGCAGGATAGGATATTCCTCGTCCTCCTCCACCTTGGTTCCCTCCTTGCTGGGGATATGTGTGTCCATGTCGGTGATGACCGAGATGGATGTGCCGCATGACGCGTCCTCTATAATAAATTCGTTCAAACCGCTGTCGTTCAAATCTTTCATTTACTTTTACTTGTGTATTTTCTTCTGTTTTACAGCACAGTCCGTGCAAACGGGATACAAAGGTATGAAGAATTTTCCAAACACTTTGGAGTCTTATGGCTTTTTATGTAATAATGTGTGGATTTCCATGCCCCGTCCTGCCTCGTTTTACGTTTTTGTTTGTCGGGAGCGACCAACTTTTCCTCTAATTGTTGTCACGTGTGTCTGAAAAAAGAGTACCTTTGCAGACATATTATCCGATAACAGTAAAAACAGAACGGAATATTATGCAGAAGACAATAAGAACATTGGTTGTGGTGCTTGTGTGCGTCCTTGCCCTGCCTGTGGCGGCGCGCAAGTATCCTGTGATAAAGTTCGAGAAGACAACCGTCAGTATCGGTACGTTCTCACAGGACGAACCTATACGGACATGTGTGTTCAAGTTCACCAACGTGGGTAAGGGAAAACTGGTAATCAACTATATCCGCACGTCGTGTGGCTGTACCGTTGCCGAGTACCCTAAGGACTATATCAGTCCCGGCGGTTCGGGAGAGATAAAGGTGACGTACGACGGAACAGGGAAACTGCCCGGAAAAGTAAAGAAGTACCTTCAGGTGTTCACCAACTGCAAGGACGACATGACCCGTATTTTCATCTCAGGCGAGATGACTGCAGTTCCAAAGTCAGTGATTAATAAGGACAAGTGAATTAAATAAGGTGTGTGAGGTTTCCCTCGCACACCTTATTGTCAGCAGTATTGTTGTTGTGCCTTAGTTTTTGTTATTTTTCAGCGTCCACGGAGTTCTGATACCAGATGTATTGGTAAGCCGCAATGACATCCTGGGTGTCCACAACACCGTCCTCGTTCACGTCGAGGTCGGCGTTCACTTCCTTGTCAGAGTTGTTCTTGATGTAGTCGTACAGGACGTTCACATCCTGATCATCCACCATGCCGTCGTTGTTCACGTCTGGCATTCTCTTGTCGGAGAGAGTCAGTGTGAACTTGCATCCCTTGCCGTTGAATGAGGCTACGAGGACTGTCTTTAAGTCAGACTCAGTGTCTTTATCCACTACCGCATGGAAGGCCCCGTCGATGTAACCTGCCGAGAACACGTATGTGGAGTCGTCGTCAGCAATCTTTCCGTCCTTGTCGAGGCTGAATCCTGTGGTCTCGTCGTAGTTGGTTGTAAGCAACTGACCCAGTGTGTTGTACGCCTTCCATTCGATGAGGTCGGTATTCTCCTCCGCACCGATGAGTGTCGCAATATGTTTGATGTTCATGTCTTGTGCGTAACTTCCCTTGGCGTTGTTCCTTGAAAGTGTCACGGACTCATTAGCCACGATGTCAACCTGCGGATTGCGCTCCTCCACGAACACCACAGTCACGTTGACCGCAATCTTCTTCGCCTGGTCGATATTGACAAGGTAGAAGTCGTTCTGGTAGTAGTCGCCCGCCTCACGGTCGCTTGGCTGCTGCCAGAAACTCAACTTACCGTCGTCGTAACCGATTCCGTATGCCTTCGTGAGCGTAGGCAGAGGATTGAACGGAGCGGCAATATGCGTCATTGCAGGGTTTTTGAAAAATGTCAAGTCCATCATGAGGAAACCCGCGGATGATTCAAACGTGGTGGTATATGCGTTGGAGTACTGCAGTAAGGCTCCTGTCGTTGGGTTGAGTGACTTGCAGTAGAATGTCGGTGCGTCAGTGCCGATCAGCTGCGTGATGTTTGCTAAGTTAAGGTCAACCGCCTCCTTCATGTAGTCGGCCTGTGTAAGTGCTACCGCTGTCGTCTTGTCCTGTGATTTGTCAGGCACGATTTCCATAACCACGTTGATGGAGTCTACAGTCTCGCACTGTGGGACAGTGGGCTGGGGGAGGACGTTGAGTTTCACGTTCACCTGGTAGTAGGACTTTCCAGAACCTACTATGTAGACTGTTCCTGATACTGAGGTGTTCCTAAGTCCGTAGTCAGGGTAGATTCCAGCGTGCAGGATGTTTAGGTCACCGGCTTTTTCAGGTTCACAGAACAACACGGAACCTTTTCCCCATCCGCATGAATAGCTCTGTGTGTCAATCCAGAAGCCCCCGTATTTGGCTTGGCCGTTGTCTGTAAGTGTACCGTCCTCAGACTGCATCGCATAAAGCACGAGTTCGGAGTTGTCCACTCCGTCCGTTCCGTCGATAAGCATTTTCTCCAGTGAGTCGGTGTCGATGCTTATGGTCTTGTAGGCGTAGCTTGAACTGTAGTAGATGTCAGACTCAAAGTTTATCTCGCCCAGTTTGGTCATGTCGCCGAGTTTCAAGGTGGAGAGGTCTTTCGTGTTGACCTTGACTGTAACCTCAGCAGCGTCAGTGCCTTTCACCAAGTACAGTATCGTTGTGTAGGTCTTGCCGGCTACCAACTGTCCGCCAAACTGTCCGAAGGTGAAGTAGAGGTTGCCTCCTTCACATTCAAAGTCGTAGATGTAAGCCGAGACTTTGGAGTTGTCATTGCCCACAGCCACCAGTTCGCCTGTCTCCTCGCCTTTGCCTGTGTCGTAGGCTTCAGCCAACAGCCATCCGCCGTCTGTGCTGTAAGTGTTGGTCAGCACTCCTGAAGCAGCCTCCGTTTCCGTGTCGTACTGGTTCATGTACAGTGCGCCGGTTACGTCGCCCGCCGAATATCCGAGAGTCGCAGCCGCCTCTGCGATGTTAACCTTGACTTCGCCCTCAGACTGGTATTTGCGTACCGCCTGTGTGGTTGTAATCTCCGCTTTGCTAACGATTTTCAAGTCCGAGAGTTTGATTGTTTGTGCTTGTGACGCTAAGGCAACCAGTAGGAGTGTCGCCAAAGCCATTGTTCGTGTAATACTTCTAATCATATAACGTCTGTTTTATTATGATTTGCAAAGTTATGGATAATTCCGTTTCACCGAGCCGTTTTTAATGGATTTATTTCAGAGTGAGCGGTTGAAAATATTCGGAAGCGTAGGAGATGTGTAATAAAAACGCCAGAACCATTTATTTGCGCTACTGCAAACGAAAGAGGTGCGTCCGCTGGGACGCACCTCTTGATATTAGGGTTGTTGTTGTCTGAATTACTTCAGCAGGTACTTCTTGCCGTCCAGGATGTAGACACCCTTGGTAGGAGTTATAAGCTTGCGGCCTGTGAGGTCGTAGACTACGCCTGACTTGACTGTGCTGTCCGTAATACCGCTGATTCCCGCAGGAAGTCCGGCTGCGTTGATTGTGCAGTAGAAGTAGTACATCTGGTCGTTGTAGAGGGCAGCGAATGTAACTGTGTACTCATTGTCAACATTAGCGTCGTCGAGAACGTAAGTCGCGAGCTTGCCTTCCTCATTGATTCCGGCATGTATGATTTCCGTTCCGTCGTCTACAGTCTTGCCGTCAGCGCCGAAGAAGAAGCCTTCTTGTGCATCGTAGTTGTCCTCAGCGTATGTGCCTGCTGCGTTAGGAGCCACCCATGTACCAGCTTCAGCGAACTCCTCAGCCGTACATCCGAATGCAGTGTACATTGCAGTGAGGTCGATGTCTGCCACCGCTCCGTAGCCATCCTCGCCGCGAGACTTACCTGCGACGCTCTCCTGACCCACGTTATCGTGCTTTGTCAGTTCCTCTACGTACTTCACTGTGATAGTGTACTGAATCTTCTTGCCTGACTTGGTGTTCACGAGGTAGAAGTTGTCAGTGTAGTAGTTGCCCACCATTGCTGAAGTAGAGTTTGGATACTGGTAGAACTGGAAGTAGTCGTCTGTGAAACAGATTCCGTAAGTGTTGGCGCTTCCCCATCCTGATGCTACTGAATGGTGCTCATTCAATGTGTCCGGGTCCATCCAGAAACCTGGGTTAGGACTACAAGTGTATGTCTTTGAGAAGATGTTGCCTGTAGAGTCAGCGTAAGTCTCAGCATAGAATGTAGGGCTGCCTGTACCGAGAAGGCTCTCCACCTGTGTCATATCGAGGAAGATGGTAGTGTCCATCTTTGTGTAGTCCTGATATTCTGAGTTAGGAACAATCTGGTACTCGTACTGGAAGGTTGCCACAGTCTTGCAGTCTGCTACAGGGTAGGTAATGACAGTTGAGTCTTCCTTCTCGCCCATCTGCACTCTCATGACGAACTCATAGTACTTGTCGTCCAATGTCAAATACAGAGAACCCGCAGTTACTGTACCGCCATCGAAGTCCTGATTATCCATGTTACCGATGTTGAAATAAGAATCTGCTGCGCTGTATGTGTACTCTGCAAAGTAAATCTTAGTGCCGGATCCCCATGCTACAGGATGTGACTCCAAATCCATCCAGAAACCACCATTTGCACCATTTGCAGTGTATCCGTCAGTCAACTTGCTGTTTGTATCCAACGCTTGCAGTGTAAGGTCTGATGCTGAGACATCGTCACCGAAGAGGGCTGCGATTGAGTCAGCGTCGAAGTAGTATGTGCTGGCACCGTAGCCTAATGACGGGTCGCGCACGAAAGCAACTTCCTCACTGCCGACTTTTGTCATCTTGTCGAATGTGACATCTGACTTCGGCTTTTCAAGGATGCTGAGGCAAACCTTGATGCGCACTGCGTTTGTGCCGCTGATAAGGTAGAGGTAAACATACTTGTTAGATCCTACCTTCATTGTGGAAGGATTCTGTCCAAGCTGGAAGCTGAGGGTGTCCGCATTGTATGCGAAGTTCTGCACGAAGAAGACGTTGTTTGTACCATATGCTACAGCAGCGCACTCGTCTGTCTCATTGCCTGTATTCTCATCGTAAACGGAAGTCAGCCACCAACCGATACCATTTGCTGTTGAAGCATTTGTCAATGAGTCTTTGACAACCTCATTAGTCGCGTCGTAGTTAGTACAGTAGATGTAGTCTGAAAGGTCGGTTGCCACAGTAGCAGGGTCGAGACCCAACTTTGTGGCTGCGCCTCCGAGATACAATGTCACGTTGTCGGCATCGAAGCCTGTGCGCACATACTGCTCAACTTTCACCTCTTTGGTGTCGAGAATGTTGAGTTTAGAGAGTATTGGAGTAACATCAACCGCCGGCTTCTCAGTCACGTTGAGAGTGACATTGAACTTTACTGACTGGTTGTTGTACTGAAGAAGGTAAGTGGCTGAGAACTTGTCGCCAGGTTCGTTGGCGTCAGGAAACTGACCGAGACCGATGTAGAGGGCATCGTCTTCTGCACTCCAAGACAAGGTGTTGAACCATTTCGCACCAGTGTTCTCTCCCCATGTTACAGGGGCTGCGTCTTTGTCCATCCAGAAACCACCGACACCACCCTGAGTGTAGTAGCTGGAAGCGTTGCCGTCCGTGATATTGAAGAAAATAGGGTCGATGTCCTGAACTTCATAATCGACTATGTGTTCCACCTGCTCGTTTAACGCAGCCACCAGAGTTGCGGTGTCTGTGTCAAGTTCCTCAGCAATCTCAGTGAGAGAGAACGTGATGTACTTTTGGTTGTAACCCGCAGTAGAGTAACAGTCCACAGAACCTGTGAATGTCTTTTGTGCCATTGCACTTGTGGCGAACACCATGGTCACCACCAATGCCATTAGGGAAGTAAATGTTTTCCTCATAAGCCTGTAATTTAATGTAGTTAATTGTTCAAGTTTTATGCGTGTTTAATTGATTCAATCCGCACTTACGGGTACGAAGATAGGCGATTCCATCCAAACTGCAAAACAGTTTAAGGGTAAAACTTTGCGAAAGACGTGAAATTTTTCTTTTTCGGCTGTTTCAGACCTGTTACAAACGTGGTTTTGCAAACTCCAGTTGACAATGCGGGCTTCTCCTGTTACTCATGGTGGTACTGCTCACCTCGGATAATGGTGAAGGCGCGGTAGAGTTGTTCCACAAACACCATGCGCACCATCTGGTGGGAGAGCGTCATCTTGGAGAGGGACAGTTTCCCGTCCGCCCTCTTGTAGACCTCGGGCGAGAACCCGTAGGGCCCGCCTATGACGAACACCAGCCGCTTGCCCACCGTCTGCAGCTTCTTCTCCATCCATTCCGCCAGTTCCACGCTCCGCAGTTCCTTTCCACGCTCGTCGAGCAGCACCACATGGTCGCTGTCCTGCAACTGCCGCATGATAAGGTCGCCCTCCTGCCGCTTCTGCATGTCGCGCGACAGAGCCTTGGTGTTCTTCAGTTCGGGTATGGTCACTATGTCGAAAGGGCAGTAGTGGCATACCCTCGCAGCGTAGTCGCCAATGATGGTCTGGAACTCGCGTCCCACGGTCTTGCCCACTTGCAGGAGAGTCACCTTCATCTTGTCACGTTCTTTACGCCCTTGACCGCCTTGATCTTCTTCGTCAGTTGGTTGAGCCGGCTGTTGCTGTCAATCATGACGGTGAGGTTGCCGGTGAACAGTCCGTCCTCCGACGACTTGATGTCGATGCCCCTCAGCACGATGTTCTGTTCCTTGGCGATGATGCTCGTTATGTTGTTGACGATGCCCACGTCGTCGTTACCTATTATATGGAGAGTCACGACAAACTGTCCGCCTCCCTTCTCAGCCCAGTTAACCTCGATGGAGCGGTAGCCAATCTTCTCGAGCAGTTTCCTACAGTTGGGGCAGTTCCTGCGGTGGATGGTGATGCCACGGCTTACGGTCACGAAGCCCACGATGTCGTCACCGTAGATGGGACTGCAGCACTTGGCGAGGTTGTATGCCACTCCCTTGATGTTGTCGCCTATGAGCAGCACGTCCTTGCCCGTCTTCGCCGACTGTTCACCGGCGGAGTCGAACCTGTAGTTCGCCGCACTGATGACCTCCGCCGTAGGCAGTTCGTTGTTCGCCCGTTTCTGTTCCTCTATGTAAGCCTCGATGACCTTGTCCGTCCCGATGACCTCCTCAGCCACGGCACGGTAGAACTCCGTCACGTTCTTGTAGCCCAGGTGCTTCACCGCCTTCATCATCACAGGCTCGTCGTACTCAATCTTCCTGTTCTTGAACTTGCGCTCCAGGGTCTCCTTGGCGAAGGCGGCGGTGTGCAGTTCCTGTTCGTTGAGACTCTGGCGGATTTTGCTCTTCGCCTTCGACGTGATGGCGTAGTTGAGCCAGTCGCGCTTGGGAGTCTGGTTGGGGTTGGTGAGAATCTCCACCTGGTCGCCCGTCTTCAGCTTCGCCCTCACAGGGGTGTTCCTGCCGTTGACCTTACCGCCGCAGCAGTGGAGTCCCACGTTGGTGTGTATCATGAAGGCGAAGTCGAGTACCGTAGCCCCCTCGGGCAGTTTGAAAAGGTCGCCCTTGGGTGTGAACACGAACACCTCGTCGCTGTAGAGGTCCACCTTGAACTGGTCCACCAGTTGCTCGTCGGATGTCTGGGTCTCCAGCGCGCTCCTTATGTCCTTCAGCCAGTCCTCCAGTTTGGATCCGCTGTCCTTCACCCCCTTATACCTCCAGTGGGCCGCCAGTCCGTGTTCCGCTATGTCGTCCATGCGCTCGGTGCGTATCTGAATCTCCACCCACTTGCCCTCCGGGCCCATGACCGTGGTGTGCAGACTCTCGTAGCCGTTGCTCTTAGGCACGCTCAACCAGTCGCGCAGCCGCTTGGGGTTGGGGCGGTACATGTCGGTCACGATACTGTACACCTGCCAGCAGTCCTGCTTCTCCCTCTCCAGGGGCGAGTCGAGGATGATGCGGATGGCGAAGAGGTCGTAGATGCCCTCGAACGCGCACTTCTGCTTCTTCATCTTCTGCCAGATGGAGTGGATGCTCTTCGTGCGCCCCTTGATGTGGAACGTCAGTCCCGCCTCCTTCAGTTTGGTCTCTATCGGGGCGATGAACTTGGCTATATACCCGTCGCGCGCCTTCTTGGTGGCGTTCAGTTTCTCCTTAATCATATAGAACGTGTCGGTCTCAAGATACTTGAGCGACAGGTCCTCCAGTTCCGACTTGATGAGGTAGAGACCCAGCTTGTGCGCAAGCGGCGCGTAGAGGTAGCTCGCCTCCTTCGCCACCTTCTGCCTGTCCTCCTCCGATCCGCGATCCTTTATCTGCCGCATGAGGTTCACCCTGTCGGCTATGATGATGAAGATGACCCTCATGTCCTCGGCGAACGAGAGGATCAGGTCACGGAAGTTCTCCGTCTCCACACTCGGGCTTTTGGCGTACAGATCGTTCACCTTCAGCAGTCCGTGGACGATGCGCTGCACGTCCTCGCCGAACAGTTTGCCCACCTCGTCCTCCGACACCGCCCCGTACTTCACGTACTCGTGGATCAGTACGCTAAGGATGATGGCGCGGCTCGCCCCAATCTCCTCGATGGTGATGAGGGCGGTCTGCAGGTTGAACAGCACGGGGTTGAGTCCGAACACCCGCTCCAGTTCGGTGGTTTCCGACTTGATGTCCCCCTTGTTCTGCACTATCTTGTTTATCTTGTCCCGGTCCTCGCCGCTGATGATGTCGGCGGTGAGGCTCTGTACCTTGTGCAAGGTCTGAAGAATCTTTTCCGTGTCCTCGTTCATGATATGTTCTCTACTTCGTTTCAACCGTGCTGCAAAATTAGCGAATATAATTGAATGCGGTCCACGTTTATAGGGAAAAAATAACTGGAAGACCTTCGGGAAAAAACTCGAGGACGTGAGAGTGAAATCCCACGGTTGAATGTCGGGCTGTGTGGTAAGGCAATATAATAAGGTGTGGGGAGAGGTGATATTAAAAAAAATAGCCGCCAAGCCATTGGAGGTATAAATATTTTCCCTAACTTTGTTGCGGAATTACTACGCACTTAAAATTGCAACATATGCTTACACAACAAGACAAGGAGTTGCTTGCAAAGAAACACATCTCCGAAGAAACTCTCGAAAGACAACTCGAACAGTTCAAGACAGGTTTCCCTTACCTCCGCCTTGCAGGGGCGGCTTCGCCCGGAAAGGGGATCATGGTGACCGACGACAGTCAGCAGACCCGGTACCTCTCCGCATGGGAGGACTACCTGAAGGGCGACCATACTGTACTGAAGTTCGTGCCGGCGTCTGGAGCAGCCTCACGAATGTTCAAAAACCTCTTTGAGTTTCTTGACGGTGACTCGGAAACCCCCGACACCGAGTTCATGAAGATATTCTTCGCGCACATCAGCAGCTTCGCCTTCTTCGACGCACTGAACGACGCGTGTGTGGTCAACGAGGGGATGACCGTGGAAGACCTCATAGAGGAGGGCGACTACAAGGCGGTTGTGGCTTGTCTGCTCAACGACTGCGGACTGAACTACGGGAAGTTGCCCAAGGGACTCCTGCAGTTCCACACCTACACCGACTCCGTGCGCACACCGCTGGAGGAACACCTTGTGGAAGGCGCGCTCTACGCCGCCGGCAAGGACGGTAACGTGAACGCCCACTTCACCGTGAGTCCCGAACACCGCAGACTGTTCGAGGAACTGGTGGATGCCAAGAAAGGGGAGTACGAGATGCAGTTTGGAGTGAAGTACAACATAAGTTTCTCGGAGCAGAAGTCAAGCACCGACACCGTTGCCGCCACACCCGACAACGATCCGTTCCGTGACGAGGACGGCACGATAGTGTTCCGTCCGGGCGGTCACGGCGCGCTGATAGAGAACCTCAACGAACTCGACGCCGACATCATCTTCATAAAGAACATCGACAACGTGGTGCCTGACCGGCTGAAAGACCCGACCGTAAGGTTCAAGAAGGTCATCGCCGGAGTGCTTGTGGAACTCCAGAAGGAGGCGTTCGGCTACATCGATCTGCTCGACAGCGGCAGGTACACCCACCAGCAACTGGAGCAGATCATACGGTTCCTGCGCGACAAGCTCAACAACTATAACCCGGAACTGAAGTATCTGGAAGACACGGAACTCGCCATCTACCTGCGCAAGAAACTCAACCGTCCGATGCGTGTGTGCGGAATGGTGAAGAACGTGGGCGAACCGGGCGGAGGTCCGTTCCTCGCCTACAACCAGGACGGCACCATATCACTCCAGATACTTGAAAGCTCACAGATTGACAAGAACAATGAGGAGTACGTGAAGATGTTCAACAGTGGGACTCACTTCAACCCGGTAGACCTCGTGTGTGGGGTGAAGGACTATCAGGGCAACCACTTCGACCTTACCAAGTATGTGGACACGAAGACCGGCTTCATCTCCTCAAAGAGCAAGAACGGAAAGGAACTGAAGGCACTCGAACTGCCCGGACTGTGGAACGGAGCGATGAGCGACTGGAACACGGTGTTTGTGGAAGTGCCGCTTGAGACGTTCAACCCGGTGAAGACAGTGAACGACCTGCTCCGTGACCAGCACCAATAAACAGTACGCGGGATGAAGAAGATAATGCTTTTGGGTTCAGGCGAACTCGGCAAGGAATTTGTAATCGCCTGCAAGAGGAAAGGACAGTACGTCATTGCCTGTGACGCTTACGAACACGCCCCTGCCATGCAGGTGGCTGACGAGTGTGAGGTCTTCCACATGCTCGACGGCGACGCGCTGATGAAGGCGGTGGAGAAGCACCGTCCCGACATCATAGTGCCGGAGATAGAGGCGATACGCACGGAGAAACTGTACGACTGCGAGAAGATGGGCATACAGGTGGTGCCGTCGGCAAGGGCGGTGAACTACACGATGAACCGCAAGGCGATACGTGAACTGGCGCATACGGAACTCGGACTGAAGACAGCCAACTATAAGTATGCCAAGACGTTCGGGGAGTTTGCCCAAGCGGCGGACGAGATAGGCTATCCGTTCATAGTGAAGCCACTCATGTCGTCCTCCGGTCACGGACAGAGTAAGGTGGACAGTCCCGCTGAACTACAGGCGGCATGGGACTGCGCCGCCAAGGGATCGCGCGGAGACATAAAGGAGGTCATCGTGGAGCAGTTCATCAAGTTCGACTCGGAGATAACCCTCCTCACCGTGACACAGAAGAACGGCAAGACCCTGTTCTGTCCCCCCATTGGCCATGTGCAGAAGGGTGGGGACTACCGTGAGAGTTTCCAGCCGGCAAGGGTCACGCCTGAACAACTGAAGACCGCGCAGGACATGGCTGCGAAGGTGACCGCCGCCCTCACAGGATGCGGCATCTGGGGAGTGGAGTTCTTCCTCTCCGACACCGAGGGAGTCTACTTTTCCGAACTCTCCCCGCGTCCGCACGACACTGGTATGGTTACCCTTGCAGGGACACAGAACCTCAGCGAGTTCGAGTTGCACTGCCGTGCCGTACTCGGTCTGCCGATACCCGAGATAACACAAGAGAAGATAGGAGTAAGCGCCGTGATTCTCTCCGACATAGAGACCGACCATCCCGACTATACGGGCATGGAGGAGGTGTGCGGGGCTACCAACACCTACCTGCGCATCTTCGGAAAGCCGGTAGCCCATGTGGGCAGACGCATGGGGGTGGTAGTGTGCTACGATAAACAAGGAAAACCGCTTGACGAACTTCGCCGGAAGTGCAAGGATCTTGCAGCTAAGGTGAAGGTAGTTGAACGGTAATAGGTGATAGATATTAAATCTTTCAAGCCCTTGGTCCGTGACGGATAAAGGGCTTTATTAAACTCTGACAACTCTCTGACTACTATGCCAACAGCAACAAAACGATCTACAAGGAAGAAAAATGAGGAGGTGGTGATTGTGACCGACCTCGGAAGGCAGCAGCCACAGGCTGTGGACTTCGAGGAGGTGGTGATCGGCGCCTGTCTGATTGAGCAGGAAGCCTTCGGACAGATTGCCGACTACCTGAAACCGGCTTCATTCTACGATACAAGACATAAACGGATATTCGAGGCGATACAGGGACTCTCGGCGGAGAACAAACCGATTGACATCCTCACCGTGACTGAACAGTTGCGCAAGAACGGTACTCTCGAGGAGGCGGGAGGCGCACTGTACGTGGCGGAACTGAGCAACAAGGTCGTTTCGTCCGCCCATATAGAGTACCACGCCAAGGTAATCGCCAAGAAGGCTCTGGCGCGTGAGCTTATCACCTATGCGAGTAAGGTTCAGGAAGGGGCGTTCGACGAGGGACAGGACATTGACGAACTGATGCAGACGGCGCAGGGACGACTGTTTGAACTGTCGAAGAACAATATAAAGAAGGACTTCACGCAGATTGACCCTGTACTCGCGGAGGCGTACAAGGCTATAGAGAAGGCTTCCGCCAATGTCGACGGTATCTCGGGAATCAGTTCGGGCTTCACCAAACTGGACGACATAACCAACGGATGGCAAAGGTCTGACCTTATCATCATAGCCGCCCGGCCCGCCATGGGAAAGACTGCGTTCGTGCTGTCCATGGCGAAGAACATAGCCATAGACAACAGAGTGCCGGTGGCCATGTTCTCACTCGAAATGTCGAACGTGCAGTTGGTCAACCGACTCATAGTCAACGTGTGCGAGATTCCAGGCGAGAAGATACGCAGCGGTAAGCTCGCCCCTTACGAGTGGCAACAGCTCGACGTTAAGTTGAACGAGATGTACGGCGCGCCTCTCTACATCGACGACACTCCCTCGCTGTCGGTCTTCGAACTGAGGACGAAGGCGCGGAGACTGGTGAAGGAACACAATGTGCAACTGATACTCATCGACTACCTGCAACTTATGAACGCCTCGGGTATGAGCTACAGTAGCCGTCAGGAGGAGGTGTCAACCATTTCTCGTTCTCTCAAGGGACTGGCAAAGGAACTGAACATCCCGATTATAGCCCTGTCGCAGTTGAACCGTGGAATCGAGACCCGAATCGCCGGAGCCGACTCCGACGAGAAGAAGGACGCCCACCGTCCGCAGTTGTCCGACCTCCGTGAGTCGGGAGCCATAGAGCAGGATGCCGACATGGTGTGCCTCATCCACCGTCCGGAGTATTACAAGATAGTGAAGGACGCTTACGGACATTCGTTGAAGGGAATGGCGGAGATAATCATCGCCAAGCACCGTAACGGTCAGACAGGCGACGTGCGACTCAGGTTCGTGGGCGAGTACGCCCGCTTCTCGAATGTGGAGGACGCGGACACGGTACCCGAGGGGAATGTCATCCAGTCGCGCATGAACAACGTTCCGCAACTGCCAGAGGACGACCCGCTCGGGGCGGCTGTGGAGGACACATTGCCGTACTGATTCCGATCGGGTGAAGAAAGACGGACTGAGAGGCGGCGCGTTTGAATTTATTTCTTAACTTTGTGCCGTAAACCAATAAAGAGGAAATGTATGATATTTTATCCAAATGCAAAAATCAATATAGGACTGAACGTGGTGGGGAAAAGGCCGGACGGTTACCATGACCTGGAGACGGTGTTCTACCCGATTGCGTTGCAGGACGCGATAGAACTGAGTGTGCTTGAGGACGATGTGCCTGAGTGTGGCTACAAGCTGAAGGTGTCGGGCAACATCCTGGACGGAACACCTGAGGAC
Organism: Candidatus Methanomethylophilaceae archaeon; assembly: GCA_963594655.1. GTDB lineage: Bacteria > Bacteroidota > Bacteroidia > Bacteroidales > Bacteroidaceae > Colivivens. Next base: position 25,078 of record CAVBFD010000008.1, on the reverse strand, counting down.
AACCTCGTGGTGAAGGCTTACAAGTTGCTGAAGCGCGACTTCGACCTGCCTCCGATGGCGTTCACCGTATACAAGCACATACCCACCGGAGCGGGACTGGGCGGCGGATCGTCTGACGCGGCGTTCACCATAAAGGCAATAAACGACAAACTGAAACTGGGACTGGGAACTGAGGCGATGGAGCGGTACTCGTCTGCCTTGGGCGCCGACTGCGCTTTCTTCATCAAGGACAAGCCGGTCATGGCTACAGGCATCGGCAACAAGTTCCACGACCTCGACCTGTCGCTCAAGGGCTACACACTGGTACTCATCAAGCCTGACGTGTTCGTCTCTACCGGCGACGCCTACAGGCACGTGACCCCGAAACGGCCGGAACACTCGTTGGCGGAACTGGTGATGCGACCGATTGGGGAATGGAGGGACACGGTGGTGAACGACTTCGAGAAGAGCGTGTTCGTGAAATACCCGGAGATTGCCGCCATCAAGGACAAACTGTACGACATGGGAGCTGGGTACGCCGCCATGTCGGGAAGCGGAAGCAGTGTGTTCGGTATCTTCGACAAGCCTGTGGAGTTTATCGACGAGACATTCTCGGGCTATTTCTGTAGGCAGAGGGAACTGGAATAGGATAAGGAGGAGACGGACGATGACGGCAAGGGAACAGATAGAGAGTCTGAGGAAGGAACTCCATCGGCACAACTACAACTACTACGTGTTGAACCAACCGACCATAAGTGACTTTGAGTTCGACGGTATGATGCGCCAACTTCAGCAGCTGGAGGCGGAACACCCGGAGTACTCAGACCCCAACTCGCCCACGCAGAGGGTGGGGAGCGACCTCAACCAGACATTCAGGCAGGTGGCGCACAAGTACCCGATGCTGTCGTTGGCCAACACGTATAACGAGGACGACGTGCGCGATTTCTATGAAAGGGTGCGGTCGGGACTCAAGGGCGAGGACTTTGAGATTGTGGCCGAGATGAAGTACGACGGACTGAGTATCTCGATCACTTACATAGACGGAAAACTGGTACAGGCGGTGACCCGTGGTGACGGTGTGGTGGGCGATGACGTGACCGCCAATATCCGTACAATAAAGTCCATACCTCTGCAACTGAGGGAGGGAGCGGGCTATCCGCATGAGTTCGAGATACGTGGAGAGGTACTGATGCCGTGGTCATCGTTCGAGGCTCTGAACGCTGAACGTGAGGCAAGGGAGGAACCGCTGTTCGCCAACCCAAGAAACGCCGCTAGCGGCACACTCAAGTCGCAGAAGTCGGAACTCGTGGCTTCGCGCAAACTGGACGCTTACCTTTATTATCTTCTCCTGCCCGAAGGCACGACCCTGACACGTCCGTCGGCTGACGGACAACAGGACCTGTTCGGGGAGAGCAGGGAGACATACGCCATACAGTCGCACTACGAGGGACTGATGCTGGCGAAGGACTGGGGATTCAAGGTGTCTGAGGGCATGAGGAAGTGCAAGACACTTCAGGAGATATTGGACTTCATCGACTACTGGGACAAGGAACGCAAGAACCTGCCAGTTGCCACCGACGGAATTGTACTGAAGGTCAACTCGCTGCACCAGCAACGGTCGTTGGGCTATACCGCCAAGGCTCCGCGCTGGGCAATCGCCTATAAGTTTAAGGCGGAGCGAGCATGTACCCGACTGAACGAGGTGACTTACCAGGTGGGACGCACAGGGGCGGTCACTCCCGTGGCCAACATGAACCCTGTGCAACTCGCCGGAACTACGGTAAGGCGGGCGTCACTGCACAACGCTGACGTGATGGACGAACTGGACCTCCATATAGGCGACATGGTGTATGTGGAGAAGGGTGGCGAGATAATACCCAAGGTGGTGGGTGTGGACAAGTCGCAGCGTGTGCCGGGGATGCGTAAGGTGGAGTTCATCACCTGCTGCCCGGAATGTGGCACTCCACTCGTGCGCTACGGGGGAGAGGCGGCGCACTACTGCCCGAACGACACGAGTTGTCCTCCACAGATAAAGGGACGCATAGAGCATTTCATCAGCCGCAAGGCAATGAACATAGACAGTCTGGGACCGGAGACGGTGGACGACTTCTACCGCAGGGGACTTATAAAGGACGTGGCGGACCTCTACTGTCTGACTGCCGCACAGGTGGCGGACAACAACCTGAACCGCAAGACATCGGCTCTGAAGATTGTGAATGCGGTGAAGGACTCCGTGAACGTGCCGTTCGAGAGGGTAGTCTTTGCCGTGGGCATACGGTTCGTGGGCGAGACAACGGCAAAACTGCTTGCCCGCAGGTTCAAGTCGATGGACGCGCTTGCTTCCGCCTCACTGGCTGAACTGCTGGATGTGGACGGAATAGGGGAGGTCATCGCACAGAGTGTCATTCAGTACTTCGCCAACGAAAAGAACCGCGACATCATACGCAGACTCAGGGAGGCCGGGGTGCGCATGGAACTGTCGGAAGAGGAGCAACAGGGACGGACGGACATACTGGCGAACCAGAGTATTGTAATCAGTGGGGTGTTCAAGCGCCATTCGCGCGACGAGTACAAGGCTCTGATAGAGAAGAACGGTGGGAAGAACGTGGGAAGTATATCGGCGAAGACCTCATTCATCCTCGCAGGAGACAATATGGGACCCGCGAAACTTGAGAAAGCCAACAATCTCGGGATTCCCATAAAGAGTGAAGATGAGTTCTTGCAGTTAATAAATGGATGAAGTATGATTGCCATTTGACATTTTCTTCTTACCTTTGCAGTCGATTTAGTAAAAAATATGGCACATAACAAATTCAGAGGTTTAGGCATCGCGCTGATAACTCCGTTCACCAAGGAGGGTGCGGTGGACTACAACTCGCTACGACGTATACTTGACTATCAACTGGCTGGCGGAATCGATTTCCTTTGTATCCTCGCGACAACAGGCGAGACTCCCTGTCTCACCGCTGACGAGAAGAGGAAGATAAAGGAATTGGTCATCGAGAAGGTTCACGGTTCAATTCCAATCCTTATGGGATGTGGCGGAAACAACACATCGGAGATTGTGAAGACCCTGAAGACGGAGGACTTCACTGGCATTGACGGAATCCTCAGTGTCTGTCCATACTACAACAAACCGTCACAGGAGGGACTGTACCAGCATTTCCGTGCCATCTCGGAGGCTACCGACCTGCCCGTGGTGCTTTACAATGTGCCTGGAAGGGTGGGGGTCAACATGACGGCGGAGACTACCCTGCGACTCGCCAACGACTGTCCCAACATCGTGGCGATAAAGGAGGCAAGCGGCAATTTCACCCAGATAGACGATATAATAAAGAACAAACCGACGGACTTCGACGTCATTTCCGGCGACGACGGCATCACCTTCCCTCTCATCACCTTGGGTGCGGTGGGAGTGATAAGTGTGATTGGCAACGCCCTGCCCCATGAGTTCGGCCGTATGGTGCGGCTCGCCCTGCACGGCGATTACCAGAACGCCCTGTCCATCCACCATAAGTTCACTGAACTGTTCAAGCTCCTGTTCGTGGACGGCAACCCGGCTGGCGTGAAGGCGATGATGAACAGCATGGGACTGATTGAGAACGAACTCCGTCTGCCACTCGTTCCGGCGCGACTGACCACTTTCGGAGAGATAAGCGCGATAGTGAAGGAACTGAATATAAAGTACTGAGGTTTATATACAAAACACAATAAAGCCTGCCCCAAAACTGGAGCAGGCTTTATTGTGTTTTGTGGTTTGGTGTGTCACCGGTGCCGGTAGCGGGTGGGGTGGCTATTAGAATCTGCCACCGCCTCCCATATTGCCGCCACCCATGTTTCCGCCTCGGCCGCCGCCTTCTCTACCGCCCATTCTCATGCCCCCGTCGTCGCTGCGGTCACGTTCCATGTTGGCGCGGTAGGTCTCGCGCTCCTGACGGTCACGTCTGAGTTGCTGGCGCGCCTCCTTTGATCCGAACAGGTTGAAGCGGTACATGAAGTTGACCATGAAGTAACTGTTGACCGATTCAGTCCATGTGTCCGTACGGCTGTTGGCGCTGATGGCGCGGCTGAAGTTGCTGCGCTGGTTCAGCAGGTCGTATGCCTGTAGACTGATGGTAGCCGCCTTGCCCTTCAGGAAACGGTAGCTCACCTGCGCGTTCCATATAAGCTCGTTGGTGTTGGCTTCCGATGAGGCGTAACCTCTACGGCTACTTATACTGAGGTTGGTGGCGTAGCCGAAGCCGTTGTCGAAGTTACCGTTTGACTCCACTCCGTAACTGAAGTCGTAGGTGTTTGGACTGGTCACGTCGATGTACCTGTTGTCCTGGTGGTTGTAACTGAAGTTTCCGTTAAGGCGGACATCCCAGTACTCCGCACGGTAGGTGAGGCTCAGTCGCTCGCCGATACGCAGGTTGTTGGTCTTGTTCTTCAGCGACTCGTTGTTGCGGTACAGGTAACTAACGTTGTTCCTGTAGGACGTGGAGGTGGAGGTGTTCAACATGAACCGCTCCATGGAGAAGAGTGGGGTGTTGAACCCGAAGTCACCGCTGATGTCCCAGTTGCCGTTGATGTTCATCGGTTTGGTCTCCGACGCGCCTGTCTCGTCGTTGTACTTCGTCTGGTTGCTTATGCTGTTGAGTGTGTTGCTGAACGAGGCGTTGACGAAGATGGTCTGCATCGTGGCTGTGAGGTAGTTGTTCCAACCGAAACGGAAGTTGTTGGAGAACGACGGTTTCAGGTCTGGGTTACCCGAACGGATGTTGAGTGGGTTACTGTCGTCGGTGATGGTAATCAAGTCGGTTATCGACGGCTGACTCATGTTTCCACGGTAGGAGAAGTTCAACTGGTTCTGCCTGTTGAACCTGTACCGGAAGTTGAGGGTCGGGGAGATACGGAAGAAGTTGCGTGTCGTATCGATGTCCTTACCCATATAGGTCATCTGCAGGTGCTGGTTCTGCGGCTGTATCTGCACACCCACCGATGAGGTGATGAAGTTGGTGTTCCAGCGTACGGACAGGTTGATGTTGTGGTTCTGGTTGACATCCCTCGTGTAGTTGCTGAGGGAGTCGCTCAGGTAGTCGAAGTATGAGTCGGGAAGGAAACCGAGCATCTCGGCGAGCTTTTCCTTCGCAGCCTGTACGTCAGGGTTGAGCCCGAGGTTGAACGTGTTGCTGTCGCTCTTTCTGTAACTGTAACTGTAATTGTAGGACAGTTGCAGTATCAGGTTCTTGACGAACGGCTCACTGTAGGTGAAGCCCAGCGAGAACGACTTGTTGATGTTGGGCGACGTGCGGTATCTGTAGATGAGGTCGTTAGGCACGGTCTCCCTCTGGTAGTATGTCACGTCGGAGAAGTTGAAGTTGCGTCCGTCGCTCTGGCTGTAGTTGAAGTTGCCGTTGACGGAGAAGTTGCGTCCTTTCTTGTTGTAGAACCTGCGGTTGAGCATCAGTGACGAACTTGCGCTCTTGCTGTCGCTGAACGACCGTGAACCTGTGAGGTTATGGTTTACGATACTGTCCGACATCAGTGATTCGAGTGTACTCCACTGGCGCAGAGGGTTGGTAATCTCGTTGAAGCTGTACGGGTCGATGTAATAACTTGCGCTGGCTCCGCTACTGTGGGACGCTGAGTTGCCGATGCCCACCTGCGGACGCATCAGCAGGGTGGTGGCTGTGTCCAGTTTGATTTCTATCTTGAACTCGGCGTCGGCGTTGTCGTTGTGCGAGGTGTTGTCGTTCAGACGGTCGGAGAACGACTTGCGTGTTGACACGTAGTTCTCTGACGCGCTGCGTGACGTGTTCTCGTTGTGACGGCCGTTGTACCTCACGTTACCGCCAATCTCGTACTTCTCGTCCTTCGACGTGTTGAGGTTGATGCCCACGTTTCCGTTGAGGTTCTTGCCAGTGCCGCCACGGCCCGAACCCATACCGCCACCGCCGTTGGTGTTGAGGTTACCGATGATGGATGACTGGAAGTTGTCCTTGAAGCGGTTTACCATGACACGGTTGGCATACTGGTCTTTGGTTCCGACACCGAGACTGATGTTTCCGAACCATCCCTGCTTCATGCCTTTCTTTATGGTAAGGTCGATGACAGTCTCCTCGTTGCCGTCGGCTATTCCGGTCAACCGCTCACTGTCGGAAGCCTTGTCGTAGGTCTTCACCTTGTCTACGATTTCCGCCGGCAGGTTCTTCATGGCTACACTCTTGTCGCTTGAGAAGAACTCCTTTCCGTCCACGAGAATCTTGGAAATGGTCTTGCCGTTAATCTTGATTGTACCGTCGCTCGACACCTCCGCTCCGGGCAGTTTCTTGATGAGGTCTTCAAGAACCGAACCCTCTGGAACCTTGAACGCGTCGGCATTGAAGATGATGGTGTCTTCCTTGACCTCCATCTGTGGCAGTTGTCCCTGCACGACCGCAGCGTCCAGTACCACACTGTTCGGAGTCAGCAGTACCGTTCCCACGTTGTGGATGGTCTCACCGTTCTTGATGGTGACGGAACGGTAGAAGTTGTGGTAACCGATGTACGACACCTTAATTATATAGGATCCTTCCTCCACGTTTTTGATGGTGTAGCCACCGAGGGTGTTGGTCACACCACCGGTAATCATCTTGGTGGTGTCGGTAGTCATAATCTGGATTGTGGCGCGCACAAGGGCAGACGCATCTTCCGAGTCCTTCACGTAACCGGTCACATTGGCCTTTGATTTCTTTGTGTTTGTTGTCGTGTTGCTGGTTTGTGCGGTCATGGAGACAACCGCAAGTACAAGCGTCAACGTAAGGGTAATAATTTTTTTCATCGAGTGTTTTGAATATTGTTACGAGTGTTTGACCTACATAAACAAAAAAGGTTTAACTGTAGCGGCAAAATCTGGGTTCTTCCGCTTTTCGAGTTGGTAAGACAGCGTAATCCTGACATTCAAATTCACCACGTGTGGCTCTCCGTGTGAAACCTCGGGCTGAAAGCCCAGTAAGCTCCTAGCCCAGGGCTGGACGCAGTCTGCCCCTTCGGGGCGCACATGTCCTGACAGGGACACTGATACTCATAACTAAGAGCTGCTTAGTAGTTGACATTCCACTGTCTTGCCAACGAGAAAAGCTGAAGAACCATATAAATAAGGTCAGAGAAATATATTTTCCCGGTCAGGGATATTTGGTCTGCTTTTTTCTTCGTAAATTTGCAAGCGATTAGATTAACACGTATTTCAGATGGATAATTACATAGTATCTGCCAGAAAATACCGCCCGATGACCTTCGAGTCGGTCGTGGGACAGTCAGCCCTCACCACGACGCTGATGAAGTCCATCCAGACGGGACACCTGGCTCACGCATATCTGTTTTGTGGTCCGCGCGGTGTGGGCAAGACCACCTGCGCGCGTATATTCGCCAAGACCATCAACTGTCTCTCGCCAAAGTCCGACGGTGAGGCGTGTGGCGAGTGCGAGTCGTGCAGGGCGTTCAACGAACAGCGGTCACTGAACATATACGAGCTTGACGCGGCCTCCAACAACGGTGTGGAGGAGATAAAGAAACTCATCGAACAGACACGCATACCGCCGCAGGTGGGCAAGTACAAGGTGTTCATAATCGATGAGGTCCACATGTTGTCGAACGCGGCGTTCAACGCGTTCCTGAAGACTCTGGAGGAACCGCCCCACTACGTGATTTTCATCCTCGCCACAACGGAGAAGCACAAGCTGTTGCCTACCATCCTGAGCCGTTGCCAGATATACGACTTCAACCGCATGAACATACAGGACACGGTGGCGCACCTGCAGCATGTGGCTGAGAAGGAGGGGATAACGGCGGAACCCGCCGCCCTGCATGTGATTGCAGAGAAGGCGGACGGAGGAATGCGTGACGCTTTGTCCATCTTCGACCAGGTGGCTGCCTTCTGTAGCGGCAATATAACCTACAAGCAGACCATCGAGAACCTGAATGTGCTGGATTACGACTACTACTTCAAGTTGGTGGACCTTTTCCTCGAATGTAAGATTCCTGACGTGATAGCCACGTACAACGACATCGTGGGCAAGGGTTTCGAGGGCAATCATTTCATCAACGGACTCAACAACCATTTCAGAAACCTGTTGCTGTGCCGCGACAAGCAGACGGCGCAACTGATGGATGTGAGTCAGGAGGTGCGTACCCGTTACCATGAACAGTCGTCCAAGTGTAAGCCCCAGTTCCTCTACAGGGCGATACGCAAGTGTACCGACTGTGACCTCAACTACAAGATGAGCCAGAACAAGCGGCTGCTTGTGGAAATCACACTTATAGAGACGGCACAACTGACTCAGGATGACGGCGCTTCCTCGGGGCGTCGCCCTACGAAACGTCTTAAACCCATATTCAATGAGGCTCCTGCGAAGCAGACTGTAACAGTGGCCTCAACACCCAGTGCCGCGCCTGTGGCTCCCGCCGCTCCGTCGCGTCCCAGGCCTGTGGCCCCCGCCGCAAAACCAGCCAGTGTCCTTACGAGTGTGTCCATCCGTTCCCTTGGTTCCATAGGGGGTGGTGTTGTGAGTGAACCTGCCACCGGCACTTTGGCTTCCGACTCCAATGTCACTAACAATATCGACCCTAATGCGAAGCTCGACCTGATACGTCTCATGACTGAGATAAAGATTTACGCAAACACGCTCGGCGACTCGCAGGTGGGGATGAAGAGCCGACTGATGAGAACAGCCCCGACTGTGGTGGACGACAACACGTTCGAGTTTGTGGCGGACAACCCGATGGTCAGGAAGGAGTTCGAGGAACTCGCTCCCAAACTCACTTCGTACCTTGCCGGGAAGTTCCGTATGGCGAAGGTGAACATGCGGATTTCGGTCACTGATTTCAAACTGAAACCGAGGCTTACGAAGTCGCAATTGTTTACTAAGATGAAAGAAAAGAACCCGGCGTTGGCGATTCTTGAGGAAGAATTGCAACTTCACCCCTGAAAATTTGGTCAGTATAATTAGTTTTGCTAACTTCGCTGCGAATTTGGTAGGCAATCATAAACGACTGGAATGAAACACGCGTTCAGACACTATCTGTTGAGATACAAATATGTGATATCAATAGCTGTATTCGCTGTGTTCATCGGTTTCGTGGGTGACCACTGCCTCGTTCAGCGCTTGGCGCAAAGAAATGAAATACAAGAACTGAAACACGAGATAAGTACACAGAAAAAGACTTATAACAAGGACAAGAACGAATTAAACAAGATCAAGAACAATCCCGAAGCTGTGAAGCGGGTGGCTCATGAGAAATATTTCATGAAAAGCGAAGATGAGGATATCTTTGTGATTGACGAGAGTGAGTGACATTTATAAATGGACAGGAATAAGATTTTGACAAGCATCTCCAACACCGGTGAGCTGTTGGTTGTTCTGGGTGCCTCCCTTTGGATTACACGTTTGGCTTTCACTGAATACATATTCGCGTTAGGATCGGTGCTGTTCTTCGTATGTCGCCTGATGGAAAGACATGGGGATTCTGGCAATACCGCCCTCAAACGTCTGTATGTGCAGCGGACTTTGGGTGGACTGATGCTCGTGCTGTCGGCCTCGCTCATGATCTTCCATTCCCAAATAAACGGCTTTGCGGTAAGCGACTATATGGTACGTGTCACCCCCGCGGCATGGCTCGTGCCTTTCATGATATTTGCGGTGATAGAAATTTATACGGCATTCCGCATCCCTGCGGAACAAAAAAAGGACTTACAATGATATTATCAAATCTAACAGCTGTAACGCCGATAGACGGCCGTTACGGGTCAAAGACAAACTGTCTTGCACCTTATTTCTCTGAATATGCGCTTATAAAGTACCGTGTCAGGGTGGAGATTGAGTACTTCATCTCCCTCACCGACTTCCTTCATGTCTTCGACGTGAAGAAGGTGGAGGACGCGTTGCGTGACATCTATAGGAACTTCTCGCTGGAGGACGCCGGGAGGGTGAAGGAGATTGAGAAGACTACCAACCATGACGTGAAGGCGGTGGAGTACTTCATCAAGGAGAAGTTCGACCGGATAGGCGGACTGGATGCCTACAAGGAGTTCATCCACTTCGGTCTCACCAGTCAGGACATCAACAACACCAGTGTGCCTCTGTCCATCAAGGAGGCTCTGACGGATGTCTACTACCCGATGCTGGAGGAACTGATAGGGCAACTGAAGGACTATGCGGAGGAGTGGAAGGACATCCCGATGCTGGCGAAGACCCATGGACAACCGGCTTCACCGACACGCCTCGGCAAGGAGATACAGGTGTTCGTGTACCGCTTGACCGAACAGCTCAACCAGTTGAAGGCTTGTAAGATAACCGCCAAGTTCGGTGGGGCTACCGGCAACTACAACGCCCATCATGTGGCTTATCCCCAGCTCGACTGGAAGGAGTTTGGCAACAGGTTCGTCAGTGAGCGACTGGGACTTGAGCGCGAGCAGTGGACTACACAGATAAGCAATTACGACAATCTGGGTGCGGTGTTCAACGCCATGAACCGCATCAACACTATAATGATAGACCTCGACCGTGACTTCTGGATGTATGTGTCCATGGAGTACTTCAAACAGAAAATCAAAGAGGGCGAGGTGGGGTCAAGTGCAATGCCTCATAAGGTCAACCCGATTGACTTCGAGAACTCGGAGGGCAACCTCGGTATCGCCAATGCGGTGCTTATACACCTTGCCAACAAACTGCCTGTGTCACGGTTGCAGCGCGACCTCACGGACTCTACTGTCCTGCGTAACGTAGGTGTGCCTATGGGCCACATGGTCATAGCCCTGCAAAGTACCCTCAAGGGACTGCGCAAACTGCTCATCAACAAGGCTGCCATACAGCGTGACCTCGACAACTGTTGGGCTGTGTGCGCCGAGGGTATCCAGACCATACTACGCCGTGAGGGCTACCCGAAACCGTACGAGACACTGAAGGCTCTGACCCGTACCAACAAGAACATCACTGAGGAGAGTATCCGTGTGTTCATAGATGAACTGAATGTGAGCGACAGTGTGAAGGAGGAGCTCCGTAGAATCACTCCGAGTTCGTACTTCGGAATGTGATACCCATCAGCGGACAATCAACAGCAAACAATTTTATGTGAATAAAAGCAATAGTCAAACAACAAAACATCAAACTTATGGAGAATGAGAATCGGCAGGACAATGCCAATGAAAAACGTCCTCATCGCCCCCGTTTCACGAAGGACGCGCGTTCCTACAGCGCAAACGGAAATTCGGGAGAGCGTGTAGCTTACCGGTCTTCGGGCGGGTATGATCAGCGCAACAACGGTGAACATCGTCAGTACAACAACTACAATAATTATAATAATAACAACCGCCAGGAGGGTGGCTACAGCAACAACCGTCAAGGTGGTTATGGCAACAACCGTCAGGGCGGCTACAACAACAATCGTCAGGGCGGCTATAATAACAACCGACAGGAAGGCGGCTACAGCAACAACCGTCAGGGTGGTTACAACAATAACCGTCAGGAGGGCGGTTACAGCAACAACCGACAGGAAGGTGGCTACGGCAACAACCGACAGGGTGGCTACAACAACAACCGACAGGGTGGTTATGGCAACAACCGACAGGGCGGCTACAGCAACAACCGTCAGGGTGGCTATAATAACAACCGACAGGGTGGCTACAACAACCGCCGTCCGGGTGGTTCCGGAATGTTCCGTCAGCAGGGCGCCTATAACCCCAACGCCAAGTACAGCCAGAAGAAGCAGATTGAGTACAAGGAGTTCCTTGAGGATCCCAACGCTCCAATCCGCCTGAACAAGTTCCTTGCCAACGCAGGTGTATGCTCACGCCGTGAGGCAGACGAGTTTATCCAGGCCGGTGTGGTCAAGGTGAACGGTGAGGTGGTTACTGAACTTGGTACTAAGGTGAACCGCACTGACCAGATTCACTTCCACGACCAACTGGTGAGCCTCGAAAAGAAGGTGTATGTGATTCTGAACAAGCCGAAGGATTATGTTACCACGTCCGACGACCCACAGGCCCGTAAGACTGTCATGGATCTGGTGCGCAACTGTTGCCGTGAACGTATCTACCCGGTAGGGCGACTCGACCGCAACACCACCGGTGTGCTTCTCTTCACCAACGACGGTGAACTGGCTTCCAAGCTCACTCACCCCAAATACCTGAAGAAGAAGATTTATCATGTGTATCTTGACAAGAACTGTACCTCAGCTGACATACAGCAGATTGCGGACGGAGTGACACTGGAGGACGGTGTTATCCGCGCCGACGCCATCAGTTACGCCAGCGATACAGACCACAAGCAGGTCGGCATCGAGATCCACTCAGGCAAGAACCGTATCGTCCGCCGTATCTTCGAGGCGCTCGGTTACCGTGTCATCCGACTCGACCGTGTGATGTTCGCCGGACTTACGAAGAAGGGACTCAAGCGTGGCGACTGGCGTTTCCTCACAGAACAGGAGGTCGCTATGCTGCATATGAACACTCATGACGCGTAACTCATAAAAACATTGGCTTAAAAATGAAACGTACAAAGATTGTTGACTTGCTGCAACGTACCGACTACGGTGCAGAGGTGTGTGTGAAAGGATGGGTCAGGACCAAGCGTGGAAGTAAGTCTGTCAATTTCATCGCTTTGAACGACGGGTCTACCATCAATAATGTCCAGGTTGTGGCGAGTGTGGACAGTTTCGACCCGGAGATGATGAAACTCATCACCACCGGGGCTTGTCTCGCCGTTGAGGGCAACATGGTGCAGAGTATCGGTTCGGGACAGGCTGTGGAGGTACAGGCTACCGACATCAAGGTGCTTGGCGCATGCCCGTCGGACTACCCGATGCAGAAGAAGGGACAGAGTTTCGAGTATATGCGTCAGTACGCCCACCTTAGACTGCGTACCAACACGTTCGGGGCAGTCATGCGTATACGTCACAACATGGCGATGGCGATCCATTCATATTTCCACGAACACGGATTCTTCTATTTCAACACACCGATCATCACGGCTTCCGACTGTGAGGGCGCCGGTCAGATGTTCCAGGTGACCACGAAGAACCTCTATGACCTGAAGAAGGACGAGAACGGGGCTATCATCTACGACGACGACTTCTTCGGAAAACAGGCGTCGCTCACCGTGAGCGGACAGTTGGAGGGTGAGCTTGGAGCTACCGCTCTCGGACAGATATACACGTTCGGCCCTACCTTCCGTGCCGAGAACAGTAACACTCCGCGCCACTTGGCTGAATTCTGGATGATTGAACCGGAGGTGGCTTTCATCGACCTGCCGGAACTGATGGACCTTGAGGAGGACTTCATCAAGTACTGTGTCCGCTGGGCATTGGACAACTGCAAGGATGACCTCGCATTCCTCAACAACATGATTGACAAGGGACTTATTGAACGGCTCGAAGGAGTGATAAAGGAGGATTTCGTGCGCTTGCCTTACACCGAGGGCATCGAGATTCTGCATCAGGCCATCAAGGCGGGCAAGAAGTTCGAGTTCCCTTGCGAGTGGGGCGACGACCTCGCGTCCGAGCATGAGCGTTACTTGGTGGAGGAACACTTCAAGAAACCTGTCATCATGACCAATTATCCTAAGAAGATTAAGGCGTTCTACATGAAGAAGGACGACAGGAAACCTGTTTATGACGGCAAGGAGATGGAGGAGACAGTACAAGGCACTGACGTGCTGTTCCCCCAGATTGGCGAGATTATCGGTGGTTCTGTCCGTGAGGAGGACTACGGCAAACTCATGGAGGAGATTACGGAACGTCAGATTCCGATGAAGGACATGTGGTGGTATCTTGACACCCGTAAGTTCGGCACTTGTCCCCATGGCGGCTTCGGTCTCGGCTTCGAGCGTCTCATCCTCTTCGTGACAGGAATGCAGAACATCCGTGATGTCATTCCGTTCCCGCGTACACCTAAGACTGCGGAGTTCTAAGTCCCGCTCGGTATAAAAACAAATGCAGTGCGTTGCATCTGCCTCCTTTCATCGGACGGCTTTTGCAACGCACTGCTTTTTTTTGGGGGTTTCCGGTTACCGTCAGTAACTGAAGTCTGTCGTCTTGGCGTATATCCTGTAGTCCTTGATTCCACCGGGTACAGAACTCTCCATACGTGGCAGGTAGTCGAGGGCAGTGATGGTGTATTCCTTACCGAGGTCAATCACCACGGTGTGCGGATAGTTCACGCCACGTTCAGTTGACCAGTAGGTGCTTTCCTGCAAGTCGTAAATCTTGTCCGCCGCCTTGTTGCCTGTCTTTATGTCCTCATTGTCGGCATAGGCTATCTTCCAAGGCTCGCGTGACAGGCGTTCCCCCTTGTCGTCCTTGATGTACAGCTCGGCGATGCATGCGTATTCCTTTCCGTCATGGGCGTTGACAGCTTCGAGACACACGTAACGTGCTTTCACCGGTTTGCCGAAGGTGACTGTCTGCCAACCGTTTCCGGCGGCGAACGAACCGGCGGCTATCGGTGTCTCCCCACTGAGGTTGATGGTCTGGCCGTCCTTGCGGTGAATCGGCGGCTCCTCGTTCTGCAACTTGTCGATGACAGGATGGTCAAGTCCAGCCACAGTCTGGGCGGTAGGCCCCACGATGTCGAATATCACAATCTCGTTCTTGCCTTTCTTCAACCAGCAGCCGGGACAGTAGAGTGCCTGTTGCGGACCTATCTCCCAGAAGCGTCCCAATGCGTGTCCGTTGACATACACCAGTCCTTTTCCCCATGTGGACATGTCGATGAAGGTGTCGCCCGGTTTCTTCACGTTGAACGTGGCCTTGTAGTAACCGGGGTGTCTTGCGCTCTTGTCCGCCACGTTGTCCGTGGTGTACTTCCGTCCCTTGTAGAACTCGTAGATGTCTGGTATCATGTACGTGTTCCAGTTCTTGAGGGATGCGGTGAAGTGGTTGCCGCCCAGTTCGATGGTCATCTCAGCGTCACCTACGATACCCTTGAAGTCCTTGATGGCGCGTCCGAAATTGATGCGTCCCATCGCCTCGACCACAAGGTACAGGGTCTGCTTCGTGGACTGTGACGGCAGTACGATGTCTTTCTCGCCCATGCGGCGGTCGAGCGTGCCGATGTACTTGTCGCCTATGAACACCTGTATGTGGTCGTGTCCGTTCTCTATGTGCAGTTTAGCGGGTTTGTCGAACACCGGCAGTTCAGTACTGTAAATCATGCTTCCCCAACCTTGGTCGAACTCCTCCATGGTCTTCAGGTCCACACTCTTGTGCATTTCCACTCCGTCGAAGTCCCACATGGATGAGTATTCGCTGACAGTGAACTCGGGGATGGTGACTGTCTTTATGTCGGCTGGAGGGTTAGGCAGTTTCTTGTCGGAGAAGCCCTGCAGCATGGCGCGCAGTTCCCAGTACTTCTCCGTGGCGCGTCCGTATTCGTTGATTGGCGCGTCATAGTCGTAGCTCGTCACGTCGGGGGCGAACCCGGGGGAGTTGGCTCCAGCCCAGTGTCCGAACGACGTGCCTCCGTGGGTCATGTAGAGCGAGAAGGATATGTTGTTGTCGAGCATCTCCTTCAGTCCGTCCACCATGTCCTTGGCACTGCGTGTCTCGTGCTTTCCGCCCCACTTGTCGAACCATCCGCTCCAGAACTCCGAACACATGAGTGGGGAGTCGGGACGCAGTTGCTTCAACCTGCGGAACTGGTCCATTATGTTGGCCCCGGTGCCGAAGTTCATGGTCCATATCATGTCGTCAAGTCCGTTCTTCTCGAAGTTGCTCGACCAGTCACACTGGAACAGGGCAATCTTGTCTCCGAAGTACTTGCGTACAGTGTCGCGGATGGCACTGACATAGGCCTTGTCCTCTCCGTAGCTTCCGTATTCGTTTTCCACCTGCACCATTATTATCGGGCCTCCGTTCTGAATGGTGAGCGGAGCCAGTTGCTCTGCCACCTTCTCCTCGAACTTGTCCACCCGTTCCATGAAGTAGGGATCCTGCTCGCGCAGTCTGATGTCTTTCTTCTTCAGTAGCCACCAGGGCAGTCCGCCCATCTCCCATTCGGCGCACACATATGGACCGGGACGCACGATGACGTACATGCCGTTCTTCTTAGCCAGACGGCAGAACTCGGCGATGTCATTGTTGCCTGTGAAGTCGAACACCCCCTCCTGCTGTTCGTGGATGTTCCAGAAGATGTAGATACAGACGGTGTTCATACCCAACGCCTTGCACATCCTGATGCGGTGTTCCCAGTAGGGCCGGGGGATTCGGGGGTAGTGGATTTCCGCCGCTTTCACCACGAACGGTTTTCCGTTGAGCAGGAAAGTGCCTTTCCCTGCTTCAAACGTTCCTTTCTGTGCCATGGCGAACGTGGCGGTCAACGCCAGGGCGAGAGTAAGAAGTAGTTTTCTCATATCATTATTATATTAGTTATGTTAGCCTACGGGCCGCGGGGCAACCTGTTGCCTGATACAAAGGTAGGAAAACATGTTTGAACACACAAATAAAATCGGACGAAAGTCCACGAAGTGCGGCGATTTTGTGGCGTAATACCGCAAATTGCGGCTCTGCCGGATTTACCAGTGGGTGTCGGTATACCCCCGATTGCCACCTCAAAACTCAAAAATGGGGCGGTATCGCACCGAATTGAGGGTCTCGCCTTGTTTTTTTACCCCATAAAAGTTTCATGTCACATAAATAATAAGTACCTTTGTAGGGTAGAATGACAAATATTTATCAGAAAGAAAATAACGGATAATGGATTTAAATCAAGACAGGATTATTAAGGTTGACATCAATGAGACCATGAAGTCTTCTTACATCGACTACTCTATGTCGGTGATAGTCTCACGCGCTCTCCCTGATGTCAGGGACGGATTCAAGCCTGTTCACCGTCGTATCCTTTTCGACATGATGGAACAGGGCATCACTTCAGACAAACCGACAAAGAAGAGCGCGCGTATAGTGGGTGACGTGCTTGGACGCTTCCACCCCCACGGCGACTCGTCCGTGTACGGTGCGTTGGTGCGTCTGGCCCAGCCTTGGGCTATGCGCTACACACTGGTGGACGGACAGGGTAACTTCGGTTCTGTGGACGGTGACGGCGCAGCCGCCATGCGTTACACTGAGGCGAGACTGACCAAGGCCGGTGAGGCTATGATGGATGACCTCTATAAGGACACGGTGGATTTCCAACCTACATACGACGACTCGAACACAGAGCCTACCGTACTGTCCACACGCATACCAAACTTGTTGGTCAACGGCGCCACGGGTATCGCCGTGGGTATGGCCACCAACATACCTACACATAACTTGGGTGAGGTGATTGACGGCTGTGTGGCTTATATCGACAATCCTGACATCGACGTGGACGGACTGATGCAGTACATCAAGGGTCCGGACTTCCCGACCGGCGGCATCATCTGTGGTGTGGACGGTATCAAGGAGGCATACGAGACAGGACGCGGACGTATCATCATCCGTTCCAAGACGGAGATTGAGACTGACGGACAGCACGAGAAGATTATCGTAAACGAGATACCTTATAATGTAAACAAGTCGGAACTGATCAAGCGTATAGCCGACTTGGTGAACGAGAAGAAGATCGACGGTATCAGTAACGTGAACGACGAGTCTGACCGTGAGGGTATGCGTATCGTCATCGACCTGAAGCGTGACGCCAACTCCAACGTGGTGCTGAACAAACTGTACAAGCAGACTGAGCTGCAGAGCAGCTTCAGTGTCAACTGTATCGCCATCGTGCGGAAACGCCCGAAGACTCTCACCTTGAAGGACTGCATCAAGGAGTTTGTGGACCACCGTCACGAGATTACCATCCGCCGCACCAAGTTCGACAAGAAGAAGGCGGAGGAGAGAGCTCACTTGTTGCAGGCTCTCATCGTGGCAAGTGACAATATCGACGAGGTGGTGCATATCATCAAGTCATCGAAGAACCCGCAGGAGGCGCAGACGCGACTCATGGAGAGGTTCGGGTTCGACGAGCCTCAGGCAAAGTATGTGGTCGAGATGCGTCTCAGCCAGTTGACCGGTCTGCAACAGGAGAAGCTGCACGCCGAGTATGATGAACTGTTGAAACTCATCGACTACCTCCAGTCTATCCTCGACGACCCAGAGCTGTGCAAGAAGGTGATGAAAGACGAGCTGCTTGAGGTGAAGGAGAAGTTCGGTGACGAGCGCAAGACGGTAATCGACCCGCGCGGTAGCCAGAACTTCAACCCGGAGGACTTCTATGCGGACGACGCTTGCGTGGTGACCATATCCCACTTGGGTTACATCAAGCGTACTCCGTTGGCTGAGTTCCGCACCCAGGCACGTGGCGGTGTCGGCAGCAAGGGCGGCAGCGCGCGTGAGGCTGACTTCATCGAGCATATCTATCCGGCTACGGGACACAACACGATGCTGTTCTTCACCCAGAAGGGACGTTGCTACTGGATGAAGGTGTACGACATACCGGAGGGAGGCAAGACCTTTAAGGGACGTGCCGTGCAGAACATGCTCAACATCGAGTCGGACGACAAGGCTACGGCGTTCATCTGTATAAAGAACTTCAACGACACTGAGTTCGTGGAGAACCACAACCTGCTCTTCTGCACGAGACAGGGACTCGTGAAGAAGACGGCTCTCGCCAATTACTCGCGTCCACGTTCAAACGGAATCATAGCCATCAACCTCAACGAGAACGATATGGTGAAGGAGGTGCTGCTTACCAGCGGCAGTGACGAGGTGGTGATAGCCAACCGTAACGGACGCGCCATCCGCTTTGTGGAGAACTCCGTGCGTGTGATGGGACGCGGGGCTACCGGTGTGCGCGCCATCAAGCTCGACGATGACGGCGAGGATGAGGTTGTAGGCATGATTGTGGTCCACAAGCCCGAGGGAATGACCGAGGAGGAACTGGCGAACGACACCAACATACCGTCTGTACTCGTGGTCAGCGAGAAGGGCTTCGGCAAGCGCAGCTCTATCGTGGACTACCGTATAACCAACCGTAACGGAAAGGGTGTGAAGACTCTCAACATCACCGAGAAGACAGGAAAACTGATTGCTGTCGAGGCGGTGACTGACGAGGACGACCTGATGATCATCAACAAGAGTGGTGTGGCGATTCGTCTGGCCCTCAGCACTATCCGTGTGCAGGGACGTAACACGCAGGGTGTGAGTCTGATTAACCTGAAGAAGCGCAATGACGTGATTTCAAGTGTCTGCAAGGTGCCTCATGAGGAGGAGGAGGGCGACGACCAACTGGAGAACGTGCCTGATGCGGACGGACAGACCAACATGACGTACCGTGACGTGGTTGCCGACTCTACGGAGGACAGTGCGGCTGACGTGACCGGCGGTGATGAAGAGGACAATGACTCAACTAACGAATAACTCAACCAATTAAATTCTCAGTTATGAAGAAAGTAATGTTTATCTGTGCTATGCTTGCTGCGGGTTCAGCTGCGTTCGCACAAAAGTATGCGGTGATTGACGCCAACAATAAACTTACTGAGGCTTGTAGCAATGCCAAGGAGATTGACTACAAGAAGGTGTACAGCGCATGGGAGGACATACAGGAATGTATGGTTCACGAGAAGTCTTCCGGCTACTACGACACGTGGAAGGTCGCTGCCAAAATCAGGAATGTGATGGTGGTGAAGATGCAGGAGGACGCCAAGGCTACCGGTGAACTGGACTCTTTAGCTTACTTCAGCAGTATGAAGGACATCCTGTCATACTACGAGACTTACGAGAAGTGTCTGACCACTCCCAATGAGAAGGGCAAGCTCCCGATGAAGGAGGACGCTTACAAGTCCGCCCACAAGGAGGCGTTGGCTTCCGCCATGCAGTTGCGTATGCCTATGCTTTCGGGCGGTTACGCCTTGCTCAACTCACATCCGAAAGAGGCCATGGGTTTCCTTGACGCTTATCTGGAGACCTTCGACAATCCTCTTTTCAAGGAACTGGACCTGAACGAGACGGACACTCTGAAGTATAACGCTTACCTCTACTACGGTATGGCTCTGAAGAGTATAGCCACTACTTATGAGGACACACTCTCTTACCTGTCATGGTACGAGAAGGTACTTGACTCCAATAACTATGGCAACTATGCCTGTGTGGAACTGATGAACACATACAAGAAGCATGGTGACATGGCCAACTGGGAGAAGTACTGCCTCTATGCCATCGAACACTTCGACGACACACAGTTCCCGAAACTCTTGATTCAGGAGTATGTGAAGGCTAAGAAGATGGACGAGGCCAAGGCTCTGTGCGACAAGATGGCGGCAAAGTTCCCGCAGGAGGTGTTCCCTGTGGAGACCAAGGCTCTGTTGGTGTTCAACGAGAAGAAGTACACTGAGGCTGCGGAGATGTTCAAGAACCTGACGACCATCGACCCCACTTACGGACGCGCATGGTGTTCTCTCGGTACATGCTACTACCAGTTGGCTATGGAGAACCGTACGAAGATTGATGTCTGCAAGAACTATCTGAACCAGGCCCTCCCATGCTACAAGAAGGCAGAGGAGTGTGAGCCGGGTGACAGCTCTCTCTGGGGCGAGCAGCTCTACCGTTGCTACCACGCCCTCAGCGACAAGACCAACGAGGCGAAGTACAAGAAGTATGTCTCCGGCAAATAAGTCCATACTTTAGTGTAGGGCTTATATATAATAAGGTGTGCAATTCCGTTTGCACACCTTATTTGTTTCTATAGACGCTTCTGACAGTCGCATTATCTGGTAGTCTCAAGGTATTGGGCGAAGATGCGCGCGGCACTCTCCACCTTGGCGGCACACGGACGTTTCTTATAGTACTCGGCTGTCCTTTCGGACGCCACGTAACTGGACTCCGCCTTCTCATGTCCGTCCAACCCGAGTATCTCGGCGCAGATAATCGACCCGTTCTGTTCCTTTGACTGTGCCAGCAGTTCCTGCACCACCTTGTAGCATTCCGACTTTCCCTTGCGGTCACTCCCTTCTGTCTGTCCGCAGTCGAGTCCCACGAGTATGACGATGCCCGACACGGCACCGCACATCATCCTCATGCGTCCCACTCCTCCGCCGAACCCGGCTCCAATCCTCTTTGCCGTCTCCTCGTCCATACCGTAGAGGTCGGCGAAGGCAGCCACCACACTCTGGCAACAGCCGTACCCTTGCATAAAATAGTCAACCGCCTTGTTGACTCTCTCTTCCAAATCTTTTCTCATGGATGTCTCTGTATGTTATTCCTCCGCAAATTTAGTCATAATAATCCGAACCGCATCCAATCGCTTGTCTGTAAATGGTTGAGTGGGGCGATAATGCCTTATTTGAAGTTCAGATAGGGCAGGAGGCGGGTCAGTTCTTCTTCGGTGAATATGCCCGACGACCGGAGGGCGTCGATGTCCTTGAACGGGCCGTACAGCCGTGTGTAGTTGGATATGGCTTTCGCCTTTTCATACCCTATGTAGGGGAACGACGCCATCTGACTGAAGGTCATCTCGCCCAGGTCACGCCGTCGCACGTCTGTAGCCACTTCAAACCACTCCAGCATGTCTTCCGACACGTACTTCACTTCCATGAGTTGGGCTGTGGAGTGGAAACCGCCCAACTTCTCACGTCTCTGCACTATCCACCGCGCTATATTGGCGCCGATGCCGGGGATGCGTTGCAGTAGGGTGGTGTCGGCTGTGTTCACGTCCACCTTGGTTGGGGAGGTGAACTTGCTGGACTGGTACACGCTTGTGTTTGTCTCCACACTTGTGTTCGTTCCGGTGTCTGGACTATTGTTTTCTTCCTTCTTTTTCTCAATAGGGTATTTAGTCCTCCTCCTCTTGAACCTGTCTGCTATACGTACCATGGGAAGCAACCTGTCGATGTCGTCATCGTCAAGACAGTAGACACGGGCTATGTCCATCGGTTCACGGAACACCGCTCCGGCATTTCTGTAACGGAGAAAAGACCTCACCTGCCACGGTTTCAGTCCGGTGCCGATGAGGGTAAGCGAGTCGGCGGTGTTGGGGTCAAACACACTCACTGTGGGGTCTGCCTGTTGTCCTGTCCCTACGGCATTGTCATCGCCATGCTTTTGACGATTACTTTCCCGCTTCCTCTCCGAGTCCGCTTTCCGTACCGTTTCCTGTGTTTCTCCTGTGTCCTGACTACCGAACAGGACAACTCCCAAAACGCAGATGAGAGCCACGGCTGACAATAATATGATTGCCCTCCTGTCGGCCTTTGAGTAGTACTGAATCATTATAATTGTTGTCTTTTCTGTTTGTAAAACTATTGTCTTGCCATGTCCCTCTTGTCCACTTCCCTTACCACTCTGGCGGCGAGACTCATGAACGCTATGCCTTCGGGACTAGACGGCTGCAATACCGGCGGTATACCTTTGTCCTCGTCCTCGCAGATACTCTCCACAAGCGGTATCTGTGCCAGTAGCGGTACTCCCAACTCTTCTGCCAGAGCCTTGCACCCCTCCTTGCCGAAGATGTAGTAGCGGTTGTCAGGCAGCTCGGTAGGGGTGAACCACGCCATGTTTTCCACCAGTCCGAGTATCGGCACGTTCACCTTGTCGTTCATGTACATGTTGATGCCTTTCCGCGCGTCAGCAAGTGCCACCTGCTGGGGCGTACTGACTATGATGGCGCCTGTCATGTGCAGTGTCTGGATAAGGGTGAGGTGGATGTCGCTCGTGCCTGGAGGGGTGTCCATCACGAAGTAGTCGAGTTCGCCCCAGTTGGCCTCCGTGATGAGTTGCTTGAGGGCGTTGCATGCCATGGCTCCTCTCCACAGTGTGGCTTGGTCGGCATTGACGAAGAACCCGATGGACAGCAGTTTCACTCCGTATTTCTCTATTGGCTCAATCAGGTCCTTGCCGTCCACGTTGGTGGCGTAAGGCCGTCCGTCTTCCACTTGGAACATCTTGGGTATGGACGGGCCGAAGATGTCGGTGTCGAGCAGACCGACACGGTATCCCATCTTGGCGAGTCCTATGGCAAGGTTGGCAGCGACGGTAGACTTGCCGACACCGCCTTTACCCGACGATACGGCAATGACGTGTTTCACTCCGGGCAGCACCTGCGGTTCCCCGTTGCCTGTGGGGACTGCCACATTATACTTGCAACCCACCGTCACGTTCACGTCCGGACTTACGAAGGTCTTGATTGCGGTCTCCGCCGCTTTCACCACCGACTTGCTGAATGGGTCGGGGTTCTTCGGGAATATGATGGAAAAGGACACGTCCATGCCGTTGATCCGCAGGTCGTCTTCTACCATCTCGGCCTCTATCAGGTTTTTCCCCGTTCCGGGATAGCGCACGGTTGACAGCGCGTCTGTAATGAGTTTTGGATAAATGGTCATTCCTGTACGTCTTTAATACACGGCACAAAGTTAGACATAATAATTGACACCGCCGCTCGCCACACGGAATTATTTGACACGAAATCCACCGTGCATGGACTTTTTCTGATGCTCTATTGTGGAAAATCCAAATTAAATACATACCTTTGTCGTGGGTTAAATGAAATTTGATTTTGATTATGGAAAAACTGTCCCGAAGTGCCGGACTCGACATCGTTCGTGTACTTGCCGTATCGTTTGTGGTGTGTTCGCATTTCTTCCTGCACACCGACTTCAATCAAGTGGAGTTCTCCGGTGTGGAGATGTTTGTCATGGGGTCGTTCTCGACTCTGTTCGGAACGAACGTGTGTCTGTTCATGATGCTGACAGGCTACTTGAACATCAACAAGATGCCATGCCGCAAGTACTATAAGGGTGGGGTAAGGGTACTTGTTTCTTATCTTTTGTTCTCTTTGCTTGTCATTGCGTTTAGGATATACTGGCTTGGCGACAATTTCTCGTGGTTGCAATGGACGATGAAGGTGTTGGACTATTCCGCCATACCTTATGCATGGTACATCGAGATGTGGATTGGCTTGTTCCTGCTCACACCGTTCCTGAATATGATGTGGCGCGGTGCCGACAGTAAACGCAACAGGTTGTGGCTGATGGTGACACTGTTCGTGATGACTGCCTTGCCGGATTTAACCAACCGTTACGGGGCTTATGTGTTCCCAGGTTGGTGGAGGTCGGCTGCCTCAGTCATGCTGTACTTCTTCCTTGGTTGCTATATCCGTGAATACCAGCCTGTAGTTAACAAACGTTTGGTAGGGGGGGGGTATTTTGTTGCTCTGTCTGATAAACCCTGTATTCAATACATTATTCGTTCATCACCACACCATGTTGCATGTGGCAGGAGGTTGGGGAGGTGTCGTCATTATACCGCTTACAGTCCTTGTGTTCCTGATGTTCTACAAGACTGATGTCAAATCCACTTTGATCAAAAAATCACTGAAGAGTGTGTCTGTGCTGTCTCTTGACATGTACCTCGTGAGTTACATGTTTGACGCGCTCTACTACCCCTTGTTTTCCGAATACCTGTTTCATGGGCAATCGCAGTACACGCTTACCTTTGTCACTGTCGTGCCGTCGGTACTGCTGTCATCGTATGCTGTTGCGTGGGTGAAAAACAAAATCCTCTGAGTAGCTGTTCAGCGAATAGCCCAACCAACTCTGTCCGCACCTCGGTCTGGTCGGACTATGCCGGAGTTTTCATTCAGTTCACCGCGGATGTTACTCCGAGTGAAGCCTCGGGCTGAAAGCCCATAAAGCACCCAGCCCAGGGCAAGCGTAGCGACACCCTGGGTAATGTTTGTGTGTGCAATGTCGCTCTGTAAGAGCAGAAGAATTAATACACAAGCACAGTGCCAGTTGGTTGACATTTTGTCATTTTGCGGAGGACACTCGGGAAGGCCTCAAAACACCCCTCTAATTTCACTCGAGTGATTTGATCGATTCACTCGAGTGATTTGATCAATTCACTCGAGTGAAATGACCCATTCACTCGAGACCCCTCTACAGGGGTGTCTACGGGGGTTTGTCAAAAAGTTACTGGAAACCTCACATTTTGCGCATAGAAACCTCGTATTCTGCGCAATTTGATATTTGTGACACTTCCGCTTTTTGCTGATATGCATGTTCAAATACGTGGTTCTTCCGCTTTTCGGGTTGGTAAGACAGTCCAATGGCAACTACTGAGCTGCTCAAAACTGCCCTAAATGGCGCACGTCCATTGTGCCTGTTACAAGTATGAAGCG